>CAZFRR010000065.1:0-69970 GCA_964521405.1 uncultured Streptomycetaceae bacterium
CGCGTGCTTGGCGGTGACGTAATCCACGCGGTTGGGCACCGCCATGCGGCCGTGTATGGACGACATGTTGATGATGCGCCCCCAGCCGCGCTGCTTCATGCCGCGCAGCGTGAGCCGTATGGTATGAAACGCCGCCGACAGGTCGACGGCGATGGCGCGGTCCCATTTCTCGACGGGAAAATCCTCGATCCTGTCGTAATGCCGCACCACCGCGTTGTTGACGAGAATATCGACGCCGCCGAATTGCCGCTCGGCCTCGCGCACCATGGACTCGATCTCGGCGGGCACGCCGACATCGGCGCCGTGGTAGGCGACTTTGACCCCGTGCTCCCTCGCGATCGAGTCGCGCAGCGCTTCGATCGCGCCGGCCTCGCCCATCCCGTTCATCATCACATTGCAGCCCTGCGCCGCGAACGCGCGCGCGAAGGCTTCACCGATGCCGCCGGTCGAGCCGGTGACCAGCGCGGTCTTCCCCTTGAGCATGGATTCTCCCGTGGCGTTTTTATTCCGCTGTAATCGTCTCCGAGTATACTCGCACCGATAGACTGGAATTTCGTGGGGGAAGTCATGAAAATCGCTTCAGGAATCGTTGTCTATTGTTTCATCCTCGCTGGATTGCCCGCGCTGGCCGCGGACGGATTTCCGAACCGGCCGGTGCGCTGGATCATCCCGGCGCCGCCGGGCGGCGGCACCGACGCGGTGTCCCGTATTGTTGCCCCGAAACTCATCGAGATGTGGAAGCACCAGGTCATAATCGACAATCGCGGCGGCGTGCAAGGCAGCCTCGGCACGGCGCTTGCCGCAAAATCACCGCCCGACGGCTACACCATCGTGTTCGCCTTTTCCGGCCCCGTTGTTGTGAACCCGCACATCTACCGCGAGGTCGGCTACGACACCCTGCGCGACTTCGCAGCGATCTCGCGGCTCACGCAGCAACCGATGATCATGACCGCGCACCCCAGCCTGCCGGTGGCGTCGCTGAAGGAGCTTGCCGCCCACGCCAGGCAGAATCCGGGCCGGATAACGTTTGCCTCGAGCGCGTCGCTGCAGCACCTTGCGGGCGAGCTGTTCAAGCTCTCCGCGGGCGTCAATCTCCTGCACGTGCCCTACAAGGGCGCGGGGCCGGCGGTGATCGACTTGCTGGGCGGCAATGTCAACACCATGATCTCCAACCCCACATCGGTCGTGCCGCACATCAAGTCAGGCAGGCTGCGCGCCATCGGCATCATCGGCGCGAATCGCATCGACGCGCTGCGCGACGTGCCCACCGCGGCGGAGTCCGGTTTCCCCGAGTTCGCCAACGTGATCGAGTGGTACGGGGTGCTGGCGCCCGCCGCCACGCCGCGTCCCATTGTCGAAGCGTTGAATGGCGCCTTCGTGCGCGCGCTGCAGATGCCCGACGTGCAGAGCCGCATCCAGGACCTCGGCATGACCCCGTCCACCAGCACGCCGGCCGAGTACGACAGGCAGATTCGGGCGGACTATGCGCTTTGGGGCAAAGTGGTGAAAGCGGCGGGGGTAAAAGCGGAGTAATTACTTGATGCTGTAATCGCGAGGGTCACCCGTCACTGCGTCACTGCATCACTGCCTTACTTCATCCGCTCCCGTATGGCACGCTCGATGGCGGTCAACTCGGCATCCACCGTCAGCGGCTTGGCGCTCTGCGCGATGGCAACGTCGGGGTCCTTCAGGCCGTGACCGGTGAGCGTGCAGACGATGGTGCTGCCCTCGCCCACCTTTCCCAGCTCGAGATCCTTCAGCAGCCCGGCCAATGATATGGCCGACGCCGGCTCGCAGAAGATGCCTTCGGCCTGCGCCAGCAGCTTCTGCACGCGCAGGATCTCCTCGTCGGTGCACTCCGCGAACCAGCCGCCGGACTCGCGGCTCGCCGCGAGCGCCTGCTGCCACGACACGGGGTTGCCGATACGGATGGCGGTGGCAATGGTCTCGGGATTCTCTACCGCTCGTCCCCTCACGATTGGCGCAGCGCCGGAAGCCTGATATCCCAGCATTATCGGCCGGCGCTCCACCAGCTTCTGCCTGCGGTACGGGCGCATCCCCTCCGGCAGCTTCAGCGCAAGCGTGTCGGCGCCAGCCGATTCGCAGTAGCCGATCCAGTGCGCGGTGATGTTGCCCGCGTTGCCGACCGGCAGGGCATGGTAATCCGGCACCTCGCCCAGTTCCTCGATCACCTCGAAAGCGATGGTCTTCTGGCCCTGGATGCGGTAAGGGTTGATGGAATTCACGATGTTGACCGGCGTCGTCCTTGCAACCTCCTGGACGAGGCGCATGCCGTCGTCGAAGTTGCCGCGGATCTGCAGCACCGTCGAGCCGTGCATCATCGCCTGCGACAGCTTGCCGAGCGCGATCTTGCCCTCCGGGATCAGCACGAAACAGGCGATGCCCGCGCGCGCGGCGTAGGCGGCGGCCGATGCCGAAGTGTTCCCGGTGGAGGCGCAGATGATCGCCCGGGCGCCTTCTTCCACCGCCCGCGTGACCGCCATCGTCATGCCGCGGTCCTTGAACGAGCCGGTGGGATTCAACCCCTCGAACTTGGCGAGGATGCGGACCTTCTTCCGCACCAGCCCCGGGAGGTTCTTCAACTCGATCAGCGGCGTCGCGCCCTCGTTCAACGAGATCACGCGCGCGCCCGCCGCGACCGGCAGACGGTCCCGGTATTTATCTATGAGGCCGGTGTAGTGCGCCATCTCAAGGGGTGACTCGTTGCTCGTTTCTCGTGACTCGTGACTGATGCTTTTCGCCTCGTGGTTTGCAGCTGGTGGACAACGGCTGACGAGAAACGAGTAACGAGAAACGAGTCACTAGTTCAGCTCTTCGAGTCGTATGCGGGTGACCTTGCCGACCACCACCGGCAGCTGCTCGATCTTCGCGATCGCCGCGTTCACGTGCTTCTCGACCGTGAGATGGGTCAGCAGGATGATGTCCACCTGGTCCTCGCCCTCGTGCGGCTCCTTCTGCACCATGGCATCGATGGAAATCGAAAGGTCGGCCAGGATGCGGGTGATGTCCGCGAGCACGCCCGGCCGGTCCTGGACCCGCAGGCGCAGGTAGTAGGAGGTCTCGACCTCGCCCATCGGCAGGATCGGGGTGTCGGCAAGCCGGTCCGGCTGGAACGCAAGATGGGGCACGCGGTGCTCGGGGTCAGCCGTCAGCGTGCGCGCCACGTCCACCAGGTCCGCCACCACCGACGAGGCGGTCGGCTCGGCGCCAGCGCCAGCGCCGTAGTACAGGGTCTGCCCCACGGCATCGCCCTTCACCAGGATTGCATTCATCACGCCTTCGACATTGGCGATCAGGCGGCGCGCGGGTATCAGCGTCGGGTGCACCCGCAGCTCGATGCCGTTGCCCTTGCGCTTGGTGATGCCGAGCAGCTTGATGCGGTAACCCAGCTCCTCCGCGTAGCGGATATCCACCTGGGCCAGCTTCGAGATGCCCTCGGTATAGACCGCCTTGAACTGCATCGGGATGCCGAAGCCGATCGCCGCCATGATGGTCAGCTTGTGCGCGGCGTCCACGCCCTCGATGTCGAAAGTCGGGTCGGCCTCGGCATAGCCGCGGGCCTGCGCCTCCTTCAGCACCTCGGCGAAGCTCGACCCCTTGTCGCGCATTTCCGACAGGATGAAATTGCTGGTGCCGTTGATGATGCCGGCGATCCACTCGATGCGGTTGGCGGCGAGCCCCTCGCGCAGCGCCTTGACGATGGGGATCCCGCCGCCCACGGCGGCCTCGAACGCCACCATCACGTCCTTCTTTTGGGCCGCGGCGAAAATCTCGTTGCCGTGCTGGGCGAGCAGCGCCTTATTGGCGGTGACGATGTGCTTGCCGTTGGCGATGGCCTTCAGCATGAGGTCCTTAGCGATGCCGGTGCCGCCGATCAACTCGACCACGATGTCGATTTCGGGGTTGCTCACGACCTCGTTGGCGTCGGCCGTCACGGCGGCCTTGCCTCCGACCAGACGGCGTGCCCGGTCGAGATCCTTGTCCGCGACCATCTTCATGGTGATGGCGCAGCCGGCGCGACGGGCAATTTCCTCCTGGTTACGGGCGAGCACGGCAAACGTGCCGCCGCCCACGGTGCCGATGCCGAGCAGCCCGACGTTAATTGTTTTCATAATGATGAATGATGAATGATGAATGATGAACGGAAGAAATGGCCTGTCATGTTTCCGTCGATCACATCAATATTCATCAATGTCCTTTTTTGCCCACACTGCTCGCTTTTCATCGGTCCAATTTTCATTCCGCATTCATCATTCATCATTCATCATTCAAAGCAGTCCGTCCTTCTTGAACATGTCCTTGATGCCCCGCAGCGCCTGCCGGCTGCGCGCCTCGTTTTCGATGAGCGCGAAGCGCACGTGGCCGTCGCCGTAATGGCCGAAGCCGATGCCCGGCGCCACCGCGATCTTCGCATCCGCCAGGAGCTTCTTGGAGAATTCGAGCGAGCCCATCTTGCGATACGGCCCGGGTATCGGCGCCCAGATGTACATGGTCGCCTTGGGCACCTCGACTTTCCAGCCCATCGCGTTCATGCCGCTGCACATGACGTCGCGGCGGCTCTGGTACAGCCTGCGCGCGGTCTCCACGCAATCCTGCGGGCCCTCCAGCGCGATGATCGATGCCACCTGGATCGGCGTGAACGTGCCGTAATCGTGATAGCTCTTCATGCGCGCCAGCGCCGTGACCAGATCGCGGTTGCCGACCATGTAGCCCACGCGCCAGCCCGCCATGTTGTAGCTCTTCGACATGGTGAAGAATTCGACCGCGATCTCGCGTGCGCCGGGCACCTGCAGGATCGACGGCGCCTTGTAGCCGTCGAACACGATGTCCGCATAGGCGAGGTCGTGCACGATGTAGACGTGGTGCTCCCGCGCCAGCGCGACCAGCCGCTCGAAAAAAGCGAGGTCCACGCACTGGGTGGTCGGGTTGCTGGGAAAGTTGACGATCAGCATCTTCGGCTTGGGATAGGAATCCTTGAAGGCGCGCTCGACCGCCTCGAAGAAGTCGACGTCCGGCGACATCGGCACGTGCCGGATGTCCGCGCCGGAGATCACCGGCCCGTAAATGTGGATCGGGTAGCTCGGATTCGGCACCAGCACGATGTCGCCGGTGTCGAGGGTGGCGAGCGCGAGGTGAGCGATGCCCTCCTTCGAGCCGATGGTGACGATCGCCTCGGAGTCGGGGTCGAGCTCGACGTTGTAGCGCGATTGGTACCAGCCGCAGATCGCGCGGCGCAGGCGAATGATGCCCTTCGACACCGAATAGCCGTGGGTGTCGGGACGTTGCACGGTCTCGACCAGCTTATCCACGATGTGACGCGGCGTCGGCTGGTCGGGGTTACCCATGCTGAAGTCGATGACGTCCTCGCCGCGCCGGCGCGCGGCGAGCTTCAACTCGCCGGTCACGTTGAACACGTACGGCGGCAGACGTTTTATTCTTGCAAACTCTTCCATTGGCTGCTTTTCTTCTAAGAAGTTTGTCGGAACGGAATCCGACAAACTTCTCGGCGCTGGATAAAGCGTGATATTCTATCGGAGCGACTAACCTTAAGCAAATCAGCAGGTTATGAAGTTGCAACTGATTCCCAACGCGGGACTGCAGCTGTTCTCCGGATACGGGACGGGGTATGTCGCCATCAATAACGTGCGCTATGAAAAGTGCGTGGTGGTGACGCCACAGGCGGTCAGGCCATGGGCGGTCGGCAGCTTCGAGTCGCTCACCGCGGCCGACTTCGGGTTCGTCGCGGAACTGAAGCCGGAAATCCTGATCCTCGGCACCGGCGCGCTGCAGCGCTTCCCGCAGCCCGAACTCGCGCGGGTGCTGGCCGGAAGCGGAGCGGGCGTTGAGGTGATGGACACCCGCGCCGCCTGCCGCACCTACAACATTCTCGCCGCCGAAGGCCGCAAGGTCGTCGCAGCCATCCTGCTCGAGACGTGACTCGCGACGGGCAGCCCTTCACCCTCCAGTAGTCGCCAGACTATCCCGTAGCGCCTCGCGCCACAGGACTCTCGCGCGCGAAAAGGGATTTGGCCTGCACCGCCTCGCGCACGCTGGCACGCAAGACTTCATCGGTGCCGTCCTTGGGCAGGCAGCGGAAAATCCCGCCCTTGTTGACCGCAGCGGCCATGGTCTTGAAGTCGGCGTAGCGGGTCGTCAGGATGCGCATCGTTTTCGGCGACAGCGATTGCACGCACTGCAGGAAGTCCACCCCGGACATGCCCGGCATGTTCTGGTCGGAGACCACCACATCCACGAGGTGATCGCGCAGCAACGCGAGCCCTTCGCGCGCATTGCGCGCCGCGAGAATCCGGTAGCCGTCCTTCGCCAGGATGCGCTGGATGTGCGCGAGCGCGTCTTCCTCATCGTCCAGGAGCAGGACCACTGGCACGCTCGAGTCGGAGGCCGGTTTTGGCAGCTCGAGGCGGCGGCGCTCCCTCACCCAGGCGCTGCAATCCTCGGCCGCCATCGGGTGCGAGAAGTAATAGCCCTGGATCTCGTTGCAGCCATACTCGGCGAGAAACTCGAGCTGGGCCCGGGTTTCCACCCCTTCCGCTATCACTTTGAGCCCCAGGCTGTGCGCCATCGAGATGACCGCGCGCGTGATCGTCGCATCGTCGCCATCCGAGGTGATATCGCGCACGAAGGTGCGGTCGATCTTGAGCGCGGAGAGCGGGAAGCGCTTGAGATAACCCAGGCTCGAGTAACCCGTGCCGAAATCGTCAATGGAAAGGCTGACGCCAAGCCGGTCCAGATACTCCAGGGTGCGCGCCGCCTCCTCGGTATTTGCCATCAGCGAGCTTTCCGTGATCTCCAGCTCGATCAGGGTGGCATCCACCTGGTGCTCCTCGAGAATGCGCTTGATGGTCGGACCCAGGTCTTTTGCCGCGAACTGGCGGGCCGAGAGGTTGACCGCCACCGGGATCGGCCTCACGCCGGCGCGCTCCCAGTCCTTGATCTGCGAGCAGACCGCCCTGAGAACCCATTCTCCCACCTGAATGATAAAACCCGTCTCCTCCAGCAGCGGGATGAATTCCGCCGGCGAAACCAACCCGCGTTCGGGGTGCCGCCAGCGCAACAACGCTTCCAGGCCCGTCATGTCGCCATCCGCGACGCTGGCCTTGGGCTGGTAATACATCAGGAACTCGTTGCGCTCCAGCGCGTGCCGCAGGCTGCTCTCCATGCCCAGAAACTGGACCGCGCTTGCGTTCATCTCGGGCGTGTAGAACTGGTAGCTGTTGCGGCCGAGTTCCTTGGCACGGTACATCGCCGCATCCGCGTTCCTGATCAATATGTCCTGATCGCTGCTGTCGTCGGGAAACAACGTGATGCCGATGCTGACCGTCACGTAAACCTCGGTGCCTTCCAGCCGGAACGGCTCGTTGAAGGCCGTCATAATCTTCTGCGCGACGATGTTCACGTCCTGGGCGCTGGCCAGCGTCGACAGGACGATCGAGAACTCGTCCCCGCCGAGCCGCCCCACGGTGTCGCCGGAGCGCACCGAGCGCGTCAGGCGCCCCGCAATCTGCTGCAACAGATCGTCGCCGACGGCGTGCCCCAGCGTGTCGTTCACGTTCTTGAAGCGATCCACGTCGATGAACATGATGCCCATCGTCCACCGATTGCGCTTGGCCTGGACCAGCGCATGCTTCAACCGGTCGTAGAACAGGACGCGGTTTGGCAGATTGGTCATGACATCGTAGTGCGCCAGGTGCTCCAGCCTTTCCTCGGCCTGTTTACGGTCGGTCACGTCCTCGGCAATGCCGGCAATGCGGTACACCCTGCCATCGCCATCACGCACCGGGAACGCGCGATCATGCACCCAGCGCGTGGAGCCGTCCGCTCGCACGATGCGGTAGGTCTCGTCGTACCCCGATTCCACCGCGCTCTTGCGCGCGCTGTAGACCCGCGCCCGGTCCGCCTTGTGCACCGCGCGGACCAGCGCCCGGGGGTCGGAGAGAATATCCTGGAGCGGCCGCCCCAGCATGGTTTCGGCCGCGGGGCTGACGTACAACGTCTGGCGGTGGGAAGTGTCGGTTATCCAGAACACCTGCGGAATATTGCCGGCCAGCTGGCGGAACTGTTCCTCGCTTTCCCGCAGGGCGGCTTCCGCGCGCACGCGCTCGGAGACGTCGTTCACCAGGGTCAGCCACACCGGGCGCCCGTCGAGAGTAAAGAGCCGCGCCGTGACTTCGGTGTCGAGGAGGGTGCCGTCCTTGGTCCGGTGCCTGCGCTGCATCTGCAGCGTCTGCTCGCCCGTGCGGTTGCGGATATTCTTCTCATAACGCGTCGCCTCGCCAGGCGCCCAGACATCGCGCACGTTCATGCGCAGAAATTCGTCCCGGCTGTAGCCGTAACGGGCGGTCGCAGCCTGGTTGACGGCGAGGATGTCGAGCGTCTCGTCGTCCCACACCCACATCGGCAGCGGGCTCGCCTCAAACACGTCCCGATAGCGCTCCTCGCTCGTGCGCAACGCCTGCTCTGCTTCCTTGCGCTGAATGAACTGGCCGATCTGGCTGCCAATCGAACTCACGACCTGCAGCAGCATCGCGTCCGGCTGGCGCGTTTCACGACCGAAGAACTCCATCACGCCGATGACAAGTCCGCCGGCGACGATCGGGAAGGCAAAGGCGCTGTGCAGCCCGAGCTTGCTTGAGCTTGCCTGACGGCGGAAGGAGGGATGCTGCCCGATATCGGCAAGCCACGTGGGTTCGTTCTGACGCCAGGCCCGACGCAGCAGCACCATGGATCCGTCCAAACCCTGCCGCATCCAGAGTTCGCGATCTTGAGGGTCGAATTCGGGCTCGAAATCGGCCCAATAATCGGCGCGGACCATGCCTTCTTCGTCGTTACAGATCCAGCGCGCGCCGTAGGCCCAATTCATTGCCCGACAGATGGTGTCCAGCAGCTTCGGCATCGCCTCATCCACCGAAGCCGCCTCGCTGATCACCTTCGTCACTGCGTGCTCCATTTCCTGGCGCAGCGCGATAAGCTTGCGCTCGGTTATGTCGCGGCTGATGCCGACCGTGCCGACGATCTTGCCCGACGGATCCCGCATCGGCACTTTCGATATAGCGGCCCACCGGCTGTCATCCAGCTTCCCATCCGGCGTGTTCAGGATGATCCTCTGCTCCCGCTCGGGCATCGGCACCCCGGTCCTGACGACGGCGGCGTCCTGGGCCTCCATCTTCTCGGCCATATCGCGGGTAAAGAAGTCGAACACGGTCTTGCCGGCAATGTCATCGTCAGCCCGCCCGCGCGCCTTCAACCACGACTGGTTGGCCAGCACGAAACGTCCCTGCGCATCCTTGACGTAGATGTAATCGGGAACGGTGTCGATGATCGTGCGCAATAGCACCCGCTCCCTGGCGGCGGCTTCCAGCGCCTGCTTGCGCTCGTTGATGTCCTCCATCATGCTGATGAAATAACGCGGCTTGCCTTCCGCATCTCTCACCAGCGATACGGTGCGGTTCAACCATAGCGGCGAGCCGTCCTTGCGCTGGTACATCCGTTCCGAAGAATAGGTCTCTAATTCTCCCAGCAGCACTTTGTTGTGTCTGCGGTGGCGATTCGTGCCGCGGCCATCGGGATGGCGTATATCATCCGCGGTCATGCCGAGCAGCTCGCCGGGAGCGTATCCCAGCATCGTGGCGAGCCGCGCGTTCGCGTGCAGGATCCGGTCGTCCTCAATCGAGGTATGCATGATGCCGACAGGCGCGTAATCAAACGTCGCCCGGAAGCGGTCTTCGCTTTCGAGCAGCGCCTGCCAGATGCGGCTGCGGCCGGGAATATCCTGCGCCTGCGTCGGGGGACGCTTGGTCCGCCGACGCTCCTTACGCACCGGCTTCTCACTGATTTTTTGAAACGGCCTTGCCATCCCCCCTCCGCAACGGCCACCGGCCCTTGTTCCCGCTAGACTTAATGCAAAAAAAGTTCAAAGATACCGTAAGTTACCATCAAATCCTCACCCTGAACAGGAACTATAACCTGCCCCCTATAACCTCGATATGGCAAACTCGGCGCAACCTCCGGTTACGGTCATCATGACTCAGATCATGACTCAGCACATCGAAAAGGTCATCGCACAAGTCGGCAGCATCATCCTGGGCAAGGAAGGGCAGATCCGGCTTGCCATCGCCTGCCTGCTGGCGCGCGGCCACCTGTTGATCGAGGACATACCGGGCGTGGGGAAAACCATGCTGGCGCACGCGCTGGCGACTTCACTCGGGCTGGCGTTCCAGCGCATCCAGTTCACCAGCGATCTCCTTCCCGCCGACATCATCGGGGTCTCCACCTACAACCGCGACAGCGGCGGCTTCCAGTTCCACCCCGGCCCGATCTTCAGCCAGGTCGTGCTGGCCGACGAGGTCAACCGGGCGACACCCAAGGCGCAGAGCGCGCTGCTCGAGGCGATGGAGGAGCACCAGGTGACGACCGAGGGCGAAACCCGGCACCTGCCCGAGCCGTTCTTCGTGATCGCAACGCAGAATCCCTCCTACCAGGTGGGCACGTTCCCGCTGCCCGAGTCGCAGCTTGACCGCTTCCTCATGCGCATCCACCTGGGCTACCCGGACGGAGAGGCGGAACGCGCGCTGTTGCAGGGCGTGGACCGGCGCGATCTCCTCGCAACGCTCAAGCCCGTCATGAACCCGCAGGAATTGGCGGCGCTTCAGCTGAGCGCGCAGCAGGTCCACGCTTCGAATGCCCTGCTCGATTACGTGCAGGCGCTGACCGACCATACCCGCCGTTCAGCGGACTACATCAACGGGCTGTCGCCGCGCGCCGCGCTTGCGCTGCTGCACGCCGCCCGCGCCTGGGCCTTGATGGCGGGACGTTCCCACGTCGTGCCGGAGGACGTGCAAGCCGTGCTGCCCGTGGTCGTCGGCCATCGCCTGGTCCCCACCGCCGAAATCACCCGGGCCAATGGCGCCGACGTGGCGCAGCAACTCATCAAACAGGTCGCCATACCATAATGTTCCGGGTTCCGGGTTCCGGGTTGATGTGAACCTTGAACCTTGAACCTTGAACTCGGAACTCGGAACTCGGAACCAGGTATGTACGCCGCCCTCAAGAACCGCTTCTACGACTGGCTGTTTCGGCTGCAGGGACGGGAGTCCGGCGTGATCGTGCTGGTGCAGCGGCGGGTTTTCATCCTGCCCTCGCGCCAGGGCCTGATGTTCGCCGTGGTGCTCCTGGTCATGCTCACCGGCTCGATCAATTACACGCTGGGCCTGGGCTTCGTGCTCACTTTTCTGCTGGTCGCGCTGGGCGTGAACGCCATGGTCCATACTTTCCGCAACCTGGCGAACCTCAGGGTGACGGCCGGCCGCTCGCATCCCGTGTTCGCCGGCGACATCGCGCAATTCATGGTTTACCTGGAAAACGGGGCCGATAACACCCGCTACGCCATCGGCCTCACCCAGGACCGGCAGCAAGCGACATTCGTCGACGTGCCACCCCGGGCGATCGTGCCGGCATCGATTGGAATTCCCGCCCCGCGCCGCGGCGTGCTGCAACCGGGCCGGCTGACCCTCTTTACCCGCTTCCCCCTCGGCCTCTATTACTCCTGGTCGTACGTCGAGTTCGACATGCGCTGCCTTGTCTATCCCCGCCCGGCAACCCCGGGCATCCCGCTGCCGCCCGCGACAGCGAGCTCCGGCACCGGCGCAGAGCACGGGCGGGGGCAGGAGGATTTTTCCGGATTGCGCCAGTACCATCTGGGCGATTCGCCGCGCCATATCGCGTGGAAAGCAGCCGCCCGGGACCAGGGGCTGCTCACCAAGCAGTTCAGCGGGCGCGCCGACACCGAGTTGTGGCTCGACTGGACCCAGCTGCCCCCGCAAATGGGTGTGGAGGAACGCCTGTCCCACCTGGCCCGCTGGGTGCTGGATGCGCATGCTGCCGCGATTTCCTACGGCCTGCGGCTGCCGGGCGTAACGGTGGACCTGGCCGCCGGCGAGGCGCAGCGGGAGCGCTGCCTGGAAGCGCTTGCGCTTTTTGATCAAGAGCGTGATTCGTGATGGGTGATTCGTCCCGTTCCAATGTCCACTTCCGGAGACGTGCGCGTAGGTCATCGACCAATTACTCGATAGAAATCATTGGAACGGGATTCGTGAATCGGAATACGGCACTCAGAACCTGAAACTCGAATCCCGGAACTCGGAACGCGGAACGTGACTGACCAGAAACAGCCGATCGCCTGGCACCACGTGGTCTACCTGCTGGTGTCGCTGACGATGGTTGCGGCGCCGCACAGCTACCATTTGCCGTGGTGGACGATCGCGCTCGTATCCACCCTCATCGCATGGCGCGCCTACCTGGGATACGCCAGCCTCTCCCTGCCGAACCGCTGGTTCCTGTTCCTGATCGCCGCGGGCGCGACCCTTGGCGTCTTCGTGAGTTACCGGACCATCTTCGGGCGTGATGCGGGAGTGGCGTTGCTCGTGGTCATGCTCGGGCTGAAGTTTCTCGAGACGCGCACGCTGCGCGATGCGGTGCTCCTGATCTTCCTCGGTTACTTCCTGGTGATCACCAATTTCCTGCGCGACCAGACCATACCCACCGCGTTCTACATGCTCGCCTGCACGCTGGTCATCACCGCGACCATGATCAGCCTGAATTACGCGCGCACCGAGCCTCCCTTCCGCGTTCAACTTCGCCAGGCGGGGGTCATGCTCGCCCAGTCAGTGCCGCTGATGCTGGTGCTGTTCCTGCTCTTTCCCCGCGTCCCCGGGCCGCTCTGGGGCCTGCCCCAGGACACTTTCACCGGTGTGAGCGGCTTGTCCGATACCATGACCCCCGGCAGCCTTTCCCGGCTCACCCTGTCCGACGAAGTCGCTTTCCGGGTGAAGTTCGAGTCCGAGATCCCGCGCCTGAGGAACCTCTACTGGCGCGGCCCGGTGATGTGGGATTACGACGGCCGGGGCTGGAAAGTGTCGCGTTTCTTCTACAACGTTCCGAGAATCGAGGTATCGGGCGATCCGGTCGAGTACGAAATCACGCTCGAAGCGCACAACCGGCGCTGGCTGTTCGCGCTCGATGTGCCCGGCAAAGTGCCGCCGCTCGCTTTCGTGGGCGGGGACTTCCAGCTCTTCTCCAGCGATCCGGTGGTGAAGCGCATGCGCTACGGCATGCTCTCCTACCTGAATGCCACGTATGGACAGGCGGAGAACCGATTCGCGATCCGCCGTGCCTTGGAACTGCCTGACGGCTCCAACCCGCAGGCCCGGTCGCTCTCGCGCGAGCTGCGAAAAAAGCACGCCGACGACCTGGCCCTCGTTTACGAGGTGCTGCAGATGTTCCGCGGCCAGGATTTCTTCTACACCCTCGAGCCGCCGCTCCTCGGCGATCACCCGGTGGACGAGTTCCTGTTCAAGACCCGCGCCGGATTCTGCGAGCACTACGCGTCCGCCTTCGCGGTGCTGATGCGGGGAGCGGGAATCCCCGCGCGCATCGTGACCGGTTACCAGGGCGGGCAAATCAACGACTTCGGCAACTATCTGATCGTGCGCCAGGCGGATGCCCACGCCTGGACCGAGATCTGGCTGAAGGACCGGGGCTGGATGCGCATCGATCCGACTTCCGCGGTCTCGCCATTACGGGTGGAGTCAGGCCTCTCCGCCGCGGTGCCGGGCAGCGATATCCTGCCCCTGATGGTGCGCGGCGGCTTCGAGTGGATGTTCCAGTTGCGCTTGAGCTGGGACTTCATGGCCAACTCCTGGAACCAGTGGGTGCTGGGCTACACCCCGGAGCGGCAGGTGTGGCTGCTGTCCCGCGCCGGCATCGACAACGCCACCTGGCAGAAGTTGACGGCGATGCTCTTTTTCCTGGGAGGCGTCATCGTCGCCGTGTTCATTGCGCTGGCGCTGCGCCAGTTGAAAGGCCGGGTGCGCGACCCGGTCAAGGCCGCTTACCTGCGGTTTTGCGACAAGCTGCGGCGCAAGGGGCTGCCGCGCTCGCCCGCGGAAGGCCCCGTGGACTATGCGCGCCGGGTGGAAACCGCACGGCCCGATCTCACCCCCGCCGTCTCCGCCATTACCCGGCTCTACATCATGCTTCGCTACAGCACGGAATCAGGCGCCGCGGCGCTGGCTGAATTACAGCTTCGGGTCCGGCAGTTCAGCGCCTGAAATCATGTTCCGGGTTCCGGGTTCCGGGTTCCGGGTTCCGGGTTCCGGGTTCCGGGTTCAAGATTGGAGTGGGCTGCAAATGGAGGATTCCGACTTTGAACTCGGAACTTTGAACTCGGAACCTTGAACGCCTGTTTTAGGCGGGCGGGAGCAGCTTGACCGGATCCACCGGCTTGCCAAAGCGGCGGATCTCGAAGTGGAGCTTGACCTGATCGGTGTCGGTCGAGCCCATCTCCGCGATCCTCTGGCCCTTGGAGACGGCCTGCCCTTCCTTCACCAGCAGTTCGTTGTTGTGCGCGTAGACGCTCAAGAAGGTGTCGTTGTGCTTGATCACGATCAGCTTGCCGAAGCCGCGTATGCCGGTGCCGCTGAAGATCACCCGGCCCGGTGCGCTCGCCAGCACCGGCTGGCCCAGCTTGCCGGCGATGCCAATGCCTTTCAGGTTGGCACTGTCGTTGAAAGTGCTGACCACCTTGCCGCTGGCCGGCCAGCTCCAGGCAACACCCTCGCCCCCTTCTTCGCGGGCGGCAGGGCGAGCTTCCGGCTTGGCCAGCTGGGCGTAAGCCTGGTCCGAGTATGGCGCCCGTACCGCCTTGGGCTGGGTCTTGACGTTGTCGCCGGCAGCCGCCGTCTCTCCGATCGGGCGTCCCTGCACTCCAGGGGCCGCCTTGAACGGCGCAGCCGTCGCCGCGGATGAAGGCGAACTCAGCCGCAACTGCTGGCCGATACGGATGACCCCGGGGTCCGTAATGTTGTTCCACTGGGCCAGCTCGCGATAATCGAGGCCGTGGTCGAGCGCGATGCTGAAAAGGGTATCGCCCTTCCTGACAGTATAGAAGTCAGGGCGTGTATCCGCTGGCTTCAAGGCGGGCGTGACCGGTGCGAGCTTGATCGGCGTGGGCTTCGCCGCCGCCGGTCTCGCCTCGGGCGATCGATCTGAAACGGGTGCGCCGCTGCGGGTGGAGCAACCTGCCGCAAACGCCGCTACCAGCACGAATGCCAGCGCAATTTCTTGAACTCGGAACATTGAACTCGGAACTCGGAACGGGGGTGTCGTCTAGCCGACACCCCGCAGCAAGGGCACGAAGACGACCGGGTCCATGCGCCTTTCGACAAAGCCTTTTTCATTGCGTTCGATCACGTAGAGATGCTGTTCGTTCTTGATTTCCATGGGCAAAATCATTCTACCACCGAGCTCGAGCTGCTCGATCAGCGCCTTGGGCGCCTGCGTCGCTGCAGCGGTAATGACGATCGCGTCGAACGGCGCGACTTCAGGCATGCCCACGTGCCCGTCGCCGTGGCGCAGGTGCACCTTGGTGATGCCCGCCTCGCGCAGGTGCTTGCGCGCCTTGCGGATCAACGCGGCGATGCGCTCCATCGAGTACACCTGCCTCGCGATCTTGGCGAGCACCGCCGTCTGGTAGCCGCAGCCGGTGCCGATCTCCAGCACCTTGGCGAGCGGCCGGCCGTTGCGCGCCAGCTCCGTCATGCGCGCGACGGTATGGGGGCTGGATATGGTCTGCCCGAAACCGAGCGGCAGCGCGATGTCCTCGTAGGCGCGGCTCGCGATGGCCTCGTCCACGAAGATGTGGCGGGGCAGCTCCCCCATGACCGCCAGGACCGTCTCGTCGCGGATGCCCAGTCCGCGCAGGCGCTCGATCATGCGCAGCCGCGTGCGCTGCGACGTCATCCCGATGCCGGGGTGCCGTTCCGAAGCCATTAGAACCCGACTCTGCTCCAGGAGGAATCGCCTGGAGCCCTCATCACTGGTCCACCAGCCAGGAGCTGACCGATTCGAGCTGGGCGTAACGCGTCAAGTCCATTTGCAGCGGCGTGATCGAGACGCGGTCCGCGGCAATGGCATGAAAGTCGGTGCCTTCACCTGCGTCCTGCGCACCGCCGGCGGCGCCGACCCAGTACACCTTCTCACCTCGCGGCGTGGTGGACTTCACCACCCGCTCCGCCTTGTGCCGCTTGCCGAGCCGCGTCACCTGGAAGCCGCGCAACTTCGAGTACTCGACGTCGGGAACGTTGACATTGAGCAGTACGGGCGCACCGAGCGGCTTGCGCTGAAAGCGGCCGACCAACTCCACCGCAACCTGCCCGGCGGTGCGGAAATGGTCCCCGCCCTCGGCCACCAGGGAGATCGCGATCGAGGGTATGCCCAGCAGGAACCCTTCCGTCGCCGCCGCGACCGTTCCCGAATAAATCGTGTCATCACCCATGTTGGCGCCGTGATTGATGCCGGCGATGACGATATCAGGCAACTCCTTCAGCAACCCAGTCACCGCCAAGTGCACGCAGTCCGTGGGAGTGCCATTGACGTAATAGAGGCGGCCCTGCGCGCGGCGCACCGTGAGCGGGCGATCGAGCGTCAGTGAGTTGCTCGAGCCGCTGCGGTCGCGCTCCGGCGCCACCACCGTGACCTCCGCCAGGGGCGCAAGCATCTCCGCCAGCAGCGTGATGCCCGGCGCAAAATAGCCGTCGTCGTTACTCAACAGGATGCGCATGGGAAGAGTGCCTGACTGCCGGATTTACCAAGGGTGAGCCCGCTTACCGGCATGCAGGTCGCGGTGGGTTGAAGTCATCATGGCAGCGCAAAAATTGTAACATGCCACATCTGCTCGCCGGCTCAATCAGTGGGATCCCAGGCGTTTTTTCAATCAGGAAATTGGCGGCCCTGCCGTCAATTTCCTACTACGTCGCTCCAGCGCGGACATTCCCTCTCACCCAGCGGCTTGTCCCAGGGCTGGTAATTGGAGCGGTCGACGATGCTCACCGGCAAGATGATCTCGGCGGGCACAGCCTCGCCCCGCAAGTGGCGTAGCGCAGCCTCGGTGGCGATGCAGCTGATCTTCAACGCGTCAAAGTCCACGGTGGCCAGCAGTTTCCCGGCCTTGATCGAGTCGATTGCTTCGGGCAGCGCATTGACGCCTATGACCGGCACGCGGCGGCCGGCGGCTTCGAGCGCTGAGAGTATGCCGAGAGACATGACGTCGTTCGCCGAGAGCACACCGTCCATGCGGGACGAACCCTGGAGCCACTCCGCCATTACCCGCCTCGCCGTGTCCTCCTGGTAATCTCCGGTCAGGTTGGCGACGATGCGCACGCCCGGGCATTCCTTGACGGCGTCGAGGAAGCCGCGCACCCGATCCAGGCTGGTGACCGACCCCGGCACGCCTCCCATCATTACCACGTCGCCCTTGCCGCCCAGATGCCGGAACAGGTAAGCGGCGATATCGCGGGCGAGCCGGTAATCGTCCGACCCCACGAAGCTGACGAAGCGGCCTTCGGCAAGCCGGTTTATATAGTTGACGACCGGTATGCCGGCGGCGTTCAACTGGCGCACCGAGGCATTGAGCGCGGTCAAGTGCACCGGCACGAACACCACGGCGTCGGGACGCGCGGCGATCGCCTGCTCGACCAGCGCGATTTGCTCTTCGACGTCGTCCGGCTTGACCGGAACGAAATGGAGGATGCGCGCCTCATTCCGCGCGGCAGTCCTTTCGGCGCCGAGGCGCGCGGCCTCGTAGGCCGGGTTAGTGCGGTTCTTGGTGAAAACCGCGATCGTTTCATCAGCCACTAAAAACCCCGAACAATAATAGCCACAGAGGGCACAGAGGACACAGAGATTTCAAATGCGGGCGCGGACCGGTTGGTCTTGATTCCCTCTGTGATCTCTGTGTTCTCTGTGGCAGAAGTGTTTGCGATTTCAAACCCCAGGCGGAGCGAACGGCCGGTCGTGGGTCAGCGAGGGCAGCATCCCGCGCACCTTCCCGACCTGGTCAAGGTCGAGTTCGGCGTACACCACGCCCGGCACGTCTCCGCCATCGGCAAGCACCTCGCCCCACGGGTCGATCACCAGCGAGTGGCCATAAGTCGTGCGCTTGCCCGGGTGATCGCCGCACAATGCCGGCGCAATGACGAAACTCGCATTCTCGATCGCGCGCGCGCGGAGCAACACGTGCCAGTGCGCTTTGCCGGTCTCGCGCTGGAAGGACGAAGGTATCGCCAGCATCACCGCGCCGCGCTGGGCGAGCGCCCGGTAGAGTTGCGGAAAGCGCAGGTCATAGCACACCGTCATCCCGAGCCCGCCCCACGGCGTCGCGGCCACCACCGCGCGCTCACCCGGCCGGTAGGCGCTCGACTCCTTGATCACCGTGCCGCTGGGAAGCGTCGCGTCGAACATGTGGATCTTGTCGTAGGAGGCGACGACCTGGCCTTCCGCCGAGATGAGGAACGAGCGGTTGTAGATCCGGCCGTCGTCGCTCAGGAGCGTGAGCGACCCCACCAGCTGCCAGATCCCCAGCTCCCGCGAGAGCGCGGTGAGCCTGGAGAGCGCGGGCTCGCCACTTTCCTTCAAAGCCTTTTCGCGCATGGTGCGGCCGCTGCCGTCCATCATCAGCGCGTATTCAGCGGAAAAGACGAACTTCGCGCCGCCGGCCGCCGCCTCGCGCGTCATCGCGGTCAGCGTCGCCAGATTCGCTTCGAAATCGTTTCCCGAGTTGGTTTGCAGACAGGCGATACGGACGGTACGTCCCGTCTCGGGAGCGGGAGCGTCGCTCATCACTGGGGCACAGTCGCCTTCACCGACGGCCGCTGCGCGATCTTCGCGTACCATTTCTCGAGCGCAGGATGCTGCGCGCGCCACTTTTCATCCGGGAAGCGGAAATCCAGGTAACCCAGCACGCAGGCCGCGGTGATCCCGCCGATGGCAAAGCGCTCGCCCCAGCCGGCGCACTCCTTCTCCAGCGCATCCAGGCCGCCCCTGACTTTGCCGAACTGGCCCGCAACCCAATCGCCCCATTGCAGCGCCTGCGGCCGCACCGCGCCCTCGTAGCGCATGAGAACCGCGGCCTCGAGTATGCCGTCGCCGAGCGCCTGCAGCCGCAGCTCGCGCCAGCGCTCCGTCCCCGCTTTCGGAAACAGTGGCTTGCCGCCGTGCAGGCTGTCGAGGTACTCGCAGATCACCGCCGAGTCATAGAGCGTACCCTCGCCCGGCGTGGACAGCGCCGGAATCTTGACCAGCGGATTCTCCTGCTCCAGCTCCACATGCGGCTTGACCGGGCTCACCATGATGCTGACCTCCTCGATGCGGCCATCGAGGCCGGTTTCCCGGGCCAAGATGCGCACCTTGCGCGCAAACGGTGATAGAGGATTCATCCAGAGTCGCATGTGCCACCTCTCCTTAATTAATTGCCGTCGCCCTTGATACCAGCATCGCGAATCAGCTTGCCCCATCTCGCATAGTCGGACTTGATCATGGCATGGAATACATCGGGGTCGCTCGGCTCCGCATCCAGTCCGAGGTCCTCCAACTGCGTTTGCACCTCGCGCAGGTTGAGGACCGCGACCGTCTCCTTGTGAATGCGGTCGACGATCGCCCTCGGCGTCCTCGCCGGGAACGCAAGCCCCAGCCAGCCACTCGCCTCGAATCCGGGATAGCCGGATTCACCGATGGTCGGCACCTGCGGCAGCGCCGCCGACCGTTTCGTGCTGCTCACCGCGAGCGCGTTGAGCTTCCCGGCTCTCACGTGCGGCGTCTGGGTCGAAATCAGGGAGAAAATGCTCTCGACGTGGCCCGCTATGGCATCCACCACTGCCGGTCCGCCACCCTTGTACGGAACGTGAATCAGCTTGATGGCCGCGGTGTTCCAGAAAAGTTCGGCCGAAAGATGCGCGATGCTGCCCGCCCCCGGCGTGGCGTAGTTCATCTTGCCCGGCGCTTTTTTCGCCAGCGCCACGAACTGCTTCAGCGAGTTTGCCGGAAGAGACGGATGCGCCGACAGGAGACTCGTCACCAGCGCAGTCTGCGTGACCGGCGCGAAGTCGTTGATCGGGTCGAACGGCACTTTGCCGAGCATCGCGGGGCTCATCGCAAAAGAGGCCACCGACGCGAGCAGCAGGGTGTAGCCATCCGGCGCGGCGCGTGCCACCAGCTCGGTGGCGATATTGCCGCCCGCCCCGGCGCGGTTTTCCACGACGACCTGCTGGCCCAACCGGGGGCTGAGCCGCACCGCCACCGCCCGCGCGACGAGATCGTTGGCGCCTCCCGGGGCGAAACCGACCACCAGCCGGATCGGTTTGGCTGGATACGCATCGGCCGCCTGCGCTGACGGCAGCGCGCCGAATCCCAGCAGGACACTCGGGAAGAAAACAGCGACGGCTGCGCGTCGCATGGTGCATGTCGGCAAGTGTTTTCTCCTCGATATTCTTTCGAACCCGAGGCGACATTCTATAGCAATCACGTTGGATTTTTCCGGGGTACCGGCTACCATGTCGAGGACCACCGAATGTAATGAGCGCTCGGCAATCAAGGGAGCCCGAAATGTCCGAAGTCACGCTGGAGCAGTCCGAGCGCATCATCGACGCCATCCTGGCGCGAGGGCGCGAGCTGAAATGCCGTCCCTTGAGCGTCGCCGTCACCGACCCCGGCGCCCACGTGAAAGCCTTCCGGAAGGAAGACGGCTCGGCGATGATGCGGTTCGAAATGGCGATGGGCAAGGCCTATGCCGCGCTCGCGCTGGGGCGCTCGTCGAGCCTGGTGCGCGTGCGCAACGAGGAGAAGCCGCGGTTCATGAACTTCCTCATCAACGCCTCGGACGGAAAAATCTTCCCGGAAGGCGGCGGGCGCCTCATCCGCGACGAGCGCGGCGAGGTGATCGGCGCCGTCGGCGTCACCGGCGACACCGAAACGCGCGACGAGGAACTCGCGGCGCACGGCATCCATGCCGCGGGACTCAAAACCGACGAGGACTGCGCGCAGCTGGGGCAACAAGTGCGCCTGAAGAACTGAGAATATGTGACTCGTTATTCGTTTCTCGTTCCTGGTGACCCGGCTGAGCCGGAGCTTCACTCGAATCGGCAATTACGAGGAACGAGCGACGAGAAACGAGGGACGGAATTGGTCGGGGCGGTGAGATTTGAACTCACGACCACCGGCACCCCATGCCGGTACGCTACCAGGCTGCGCTACGCCCCGAGGCCGCGAATTATATCTTATGTACTACTAGGGAGTTTGCGCGGCGTTCAGCCGCGCAGGACTTCGATGACGCCCTGGATTTCCTTGCGCACGACGGTGGCGAGGTTGGGGCGGGATGACGAGGACGAGCGCGCCGACTTGGTGGGTTCGGAGACCAACTCGTCCAGGCGGTTCCGCGCGCCGCTGATGGTGAAACCCTGGTCGTAGAGTAACTCCCGGATGCGGCGGATCAGCAGTACTTCGTGGTGCTGGTAGTAGCGCCGGTTGCCGCGGCGCTTGACCGGCTTCAACTGGGTGAATTCCTGCTCCCAATAGCGCAGCACGTGCGGCTTCACGCCGCACAGCTCGCTCACCTCACCGATGGTGAAGTAGCGCTTCGCCGGAATCGGCGGCAGCTGAACCCTGGGGTTATGACTTGCTTCCATGATAGCTCTGCTCCACCATCGCCTTCAGCTTCTGCGAAGCATGGAACGTCACGACGCGGCGCGCCGTGATCGGGATCTCTTCCCCTGTTTTGGGATTCCTGCCCGGGCGCTGCGGCTTGTCGCGCAACTGGAAATTGCCGAAGCCGGAGAGCTTCACGCCCTTCCCGTTCTCGAGCGCGGTCCTCACTTCTTCGAAGAACGATTCGACCATGTCCTTCGCTTCGCGCTTGTTGAACCCGACCTTCTCGAACAGAAGGTCGGCGAGTTCGGCCTTGGTTAACGTCATGTTTTCCCCTTTCAACGGAATTTCGCGTTGAATTGATGCTGTAGTGTCCGGCGTAGTTGAGAGATGGCGGATTCGACTTCCGCGTCGGTTAGTGTCTTGCGAGTATCCTGTAATAACACCCTGAAAGCAAGACTCTTTTTTCCTTTTTCTACACCCGTACCGCGGTAGATGTCAAACAGCCCTATTTCGGTCACGATCGCGGGCTGCCCCCGGCGCAGCCCCTCCAGGACCGCCTGATAGCTGACTTCCTCGTCGATTTCGGCGGCGATGTCGCGCCGCACCGGCGGGAATTTCGATGTCTCCTGGAATGCCGGCAGGCCCCGCTCGCTGATGGCTTCAAAGTCGAGTTCGAACAGGACCGGAACGAGCGGCAAATCATACTTCTGCTGCCAGCGCGGGTGCAATTCCCCGATCCATCCCGCCGTCATACCCCCGATCAGGATGCGCGCCGACCTGCCCGGATGCAGGGCCGGATGCTCCGCCGGGCGGAATTCCCCCTCGAGCGGCGCGAGAAACGCCTCGATATCGCTCTTGATGTCGTAAAAATCACCGGGCCGGCCCTTCAGACCCCATTGCTCGTGGCGGGCATCGCCGTAGGAGATTCCTCCTACGCGCAACGGCTGGTGATAACCGCCCGATGCATTCTTCATGAAGCAGCAGCCGACCTCGAACAGCCGGGCGCGCGCATGCTTGTGGCTGAGGTTGTGTGCCAGGCAGTTGACCAGCCCGCCGGCCAGCGTCGAGCGCATGACGCTCATCTGGCTTGCAATCGGGTTGGCCAGCGCCACGGGATTCGTGTTGCCTGCAAAATCCGCTTCCCACGCCGCGTCCACGAAGCTGTAGCTCACGATTTCCTGGTAGTCGCGCGCCACGAGCAGCCTGCGAATGGCGGCAACGTCGCGCTTGCCCTCCGGCACCGGCAGCATGCCCGCCAGCGTTACCGGCAGCGAGGCGGGTATCCGGTCGTAACCGTGGATGCGCGCCAGTTCCTCGATCAGGTCTTCTTCGATCGCGATGTCGAAACGGTGGCTCGGCGGCGTCACCCGGAATTCCCCCTCGGCCGCGGTGAACTCGAAGCGCAGCCGGCGCAGGATGTCGCTCACCTGGGTGCCGTCGAGCTTGATGCCGAGCATGCGCTCGACGCGCGCCAGCCGCAGGCGCACCGGGTCGCGCGCCGGCAGCGCCGCGCGCGCTTCCGTGACCGGCCCCGCCGCGCCCCCGCAGATTTCCAGGACGAGCTGGGTGGCGCGCTCCAGCGCCGCCGCCGTTCCCGCAAAATCGACGCCGCGCTCGAAGCGGTAGGAGGAATCCGACGCGAAGTTGAGCAGGCGGGCTTTCCCGGCGATCGCCTCGGGGCTGAAGAATGCGCTCTCGAGAAATGCGTCGCGCGTGACTTCACTCACCGAGGTATCCAGCCCGCCCATGATGCCCGCCAACGCCACGGCCTTGGCTTCGTCGGCGATGACCAGGAAGGCGGGCGTGAGCGGCGGCGCCGCGCCGTTGAGCAGCGTCAGCTTTTCCCCCGCCTTCGCATGTCGCACTCGGATGCCGCCCTCGAGCTTGCCCGCATCGAAGGCATGGAGCGGCTGGCCAAGCTCGAGCATGACGTAATTGGTGATGTCGACCAGCGCGCTGATCGGGCGGATGCCACCCCGTGCCAGACGCTGAGCCATCCATTCCGGCGTTGCAGCGGCCGCATTGATCCCTTTCACCAGCCGCCCGCAGTAGCGCGGGCACGCCTGCGGCGCTTCCAGGGTGACGGTCAGCCGGTCGGCAATCGTGGCGCGCGCCGTCTTGATGTCGGGCAGAAGGAGGGGCGCGCCTGTCACCGCCGCCACTTCACGGGCGATTCCGACGAGGCTCAGGCAATCTCCGCGATTGGGCGTGGGCTTTAACGTCAGCACCTGATCGTCGAGATCGCGCTCGATGTTTTCCACCTCGACCCCGCTCATCGTGACCGCTTCAGCCAGCTCGCGCGTGGCAAGCGGGGGATTGACGAACGTGCGGAGCCAGTTTTCGGAGAACTTCATATCTAGATAACCGCCATGACGCCAAGACGCCAAGCAATTCCAACGAAACCAATAAAAAACAGATTCATTATTGCGATAGGCATTCCACCAGCGCCCTGTCTGGTTGAATTTTGAAATAATTGCTGTTCCTGGCGCCTTGGCGTCATGGCGGTTAATTAAACTGCCTCAGGAAGCGCAGGTCATTCTCGAAGAACAGGCGCAAGTCGCTCACGCCGTAGCGCAGCATCGTCAGCCGGTCGAGGCCCAGCCCGAAGGCGAAGCCCTGGTACTTCTCAGGGTCGATTTTCACGTTCCTCAGCACGTTGGGGTGCACCATGCCCGCGCCCCCCATCTCGAGCCAGCCGTCGCCGAAGCTCATGTCGATCTCGGCGGAAGGCTCGGTGAACGGGAAGAACGACGGCCGGAAGCGCACCTTGAGGTCGTCGCGCTCGAAAAACTTCCCGAGAAACTCGATCAACACGCCCTTCAGGTTGGCCAGGGTGATGTGCTCGTCGATCCACAGCCCCTCGACCTGGTGAAACATCGGGGAATGCGTGGCATCCGAATCCACGCGGTAGACCCGGCCGGGCGCGATGATTTTCGCCGGCGGGCGGTGCGCCTCCAGGTGGCGGATCTGCATCGGCGAGGCATGCGTGCGCAGCAGGTGCTTGCCGTCGGCCAGGTAGAAAGTGTCGTGCATCGAGCGCGCCGGGTGGTTCTCCGGCTGGTTCAACGCGGTGAAATTGTAGTAATCGGTCTCGATCTCGGGGCCGTCGACCACTTCGAACCCCATCGAGCGGAACAGCGCTTCGATGCGCTCCTGGGTGCGCGTCACCGGGTGCAGACCGCCGACGGCAAGGCCGCGGCCCGGCAGCGTGACGTCGAGCTTCTCCGCGGACAGCCGGGATTCGAGCTGGCCGGCCTGGATGCGGGCGCGCCGCTCTTCCAGCGCCGCTTCCAATTTCACCTTGGCGGCGTTGACGCGGCTGCCGAACGCCGGGCGCTCCGCCGCCGGCAGCTTGGAGAGCTCCTTCAGCAGCAGGGTCAGCGCGCCGGACTTTCCCAGGTAGCGCGCCTTGGCCTGCTCGAGCTGGTTGGCATCGATCGTGCCCGCGAACGCTGCGAGCGCTTCATTCACGATGGCGTCAACGTCTTGCATACGCGAGAAGAGAGGCTGGGGGCTGGGGGCTGGGGGCTGGGAGCTGGGAACTGGGAACTGGTGGCTAGAGGCTAGAAAAAAAGAGGCCCTTCAGCCTCTTTTTCCCAATTTTGGGAAACCGGGATCTGCGAGTCCCTGATCCCTGCTCCTTAATCCTTGCCTGTCAGGCGCCGAGACTCGCTTTGGCTTTTTCCACGAACTTCAGGAACGCCGGCTTGTCGAGGACGGCGATGTCGGCAAGCACCTTGCGGTCCACGGCGACTGCCGCCTTCTTCAGGCCGTTCATGAAGCGGCTGTAGCTCATGCCGTGCTCGCGGGCGGCGGCGTTGATGCGCGCGATCCACAGCGCGCGGAACACCCCCTTGCGGTCGCGGCGGTCGCGGTAGGCGTACTGCCCGGCCCGCATCACTGCTTCGTTGGCGATGCGGAAAACGTTCTTGCGGCGGCCGCGGAAACCCTTGGCCTTCTGGAGAACCTTCTTGTGGGCGGCGCGGGCGGTGACGCCGCGTTTGACTCGTGGCATGGCGGTCTCCCCCCTTAGTACGGCAGCATCACGCCGACGGAACGCCTGTCGGCATCATGAACGCCGGTGCTGCCGCGCAGATGGCGCTTGCGCTTGGAGTTCTTCTTGGTGAGGATGTGGCGCGTGAAAGCCTTGCCGCGCTTGATGCTGCCTCCGGCGCGCTTACGAAAGCGCTTGGCGGCGCCGCGCTTGGTCTTCAACTTCGGCATGACAACTCCTTTTTTAACATAGCGCCGGGTGCCTCCGGATGGAGATCTTGAAACCCGGACAACTACTTCTTCTAGAAACTACTTATTCTCGATTTCGGCCGCAACTTCCGCCGCGGCCATTGGGGCCGCCGCTTTCGCGGGAGCCGCCGCCTTCTTTGGCGCCGCAGGCTTCGCAGCGCTCTTCGCGACAGGTTTCCCGGTTTTCTTCGGGGCCAGCACCATGATCAGCTGGCGGCCTTCCATCTTCGGATACTGCTCGACCGTGC
This sequence comes from uncultured Streptomycetaceae bacterium, assembly GCA_964521405.1. Classification (GTDB taxonomy): domain Bacteria; phylum Pseudomonadota; class Gammaproteobacteria; order Burkholderiales; family SG8-41; genus SG8-41. Next base: position 26,007 of record CAZFRR010000065.1, read on the forward strand.
TGTACGCTTCGAGATCGCCCCTCACCCGCTCGATCAGGCGGTGCCCCAGTTCCTGGTGGGCCATCTCGCGCCCGCGGTAGCGCAGGGTAATCTTGGCTTTGTCGCCCTCTTCCAGGAAGCGCGTCAGGTTGCGCAGCTTGATCTTGTAATCACCCTCGTCGGTGCCGGGACGGAACTTGATCTCCTTGACGATAATCTGCTTCTGCTTCAGCTTCGCCTCGTGGCGCTTCTTGGCCTCACGGTACTTGTATTTCCCGTAATCCATGACGCGGCACACCGGCGGCACTGCCGTAGGCGCGATTTCAACGAGGTCGAGCTCGGCCTCTTCGGCCAGCTTGTTGGCTGCAGCGAGACTCACTACGCCTACCTGCTCGCCGCTGGCGCCTATCAACCGGACTTCTGGTGCATTGATCTCGGTGTTGATCCGCGGTTCTTTTTCCTGTGCGATGTAGCGCCCCCTGTGTCCCGTTAAATTTGCGCCGTGCGTCCCAGCCGGGCTTCCTCGGTTCTGAGCCTGGTGACGAAATCGGCCAGACTCATCTGGCCGAGATCCTCGCCCTTGCGGGTGCGCACGGCAACCATTTGCGCCACCTTTTCCTTGTCACCGATGATGACCTGGTAGGGCAGCTTTTGCAGACTATGTTCCCGAATTTTATAGGAAATTTTCTCATTCCTCAAGTCGGCCACGGCGCGCAATCCGGCCTGCCTGAGCCCGTCCCTGACGCTCTTGGCGTAGTCCGACTGATGCTCGGTGATGCTCAGCACCGCCACCTGGACCGGCGCGAGCCACACCGGCATCGCTCCCGCGTAGTGCTCGATCAGGATGCCAATGAAACGCTCGAAGGAACCCAGGACCGCCCGGTGCAGCATCACCGGCACGTGGCGCGCGTTGTCCTCCCCGACGTATTCGGCCCCGAGGCGGCCCGGCATCGAAAAATCGAGCTGCATGGTGCCGCACTGCCACACCCGGCCGATGCTGTCCTTCAGCGAGAACTCGATCTTGGGGCCATAGAACGCCCCTTCACCGGGTTGCAGGTCGTATTGCAGGCCCTTGCGCTCGAGCGCTATTTTCAGCGCCGCTTCGGCCTTGTCCCACTGCTCGTCGGTGCCGACGCGCTTCACCGGACGGGTGGAGAGCTTGACCAGGATCTCGTCGAAGCCGAAATCGGCGTAGACGCGCTGCAGGAGGTCGATGAAGCGGATCACTTCCGGCTCGACCTGGGCCTCGGTGCAGAAGATATGGGCGTCGTCCTGGGTAAATCCCCGCACGCGCATCAGCCCGTGCAGGGCGCCCGAGGGCTCGTTGCGGTGGCAGGAGCCGAATTCGGCGAGCCGCAGCGGCAGGTCCCGGTAACTCTTCAGCCCCTGGTTGAAGATCTGGACGTGCCCCGGGCAGTTCATCGGTTTCACCGCGTAATCGCGCGACTCCGACTCGGTGAAAAACATGTTCTCGCGAAAGTTGTCCCAGTGCCCCGAGCGCTTCCACAGCGAGACATCGAGCACCTGCGGCGCCCGCACCTCGGCATAGCCGTTCTCGTCGAGGATGCGCCGCATGTATTGCTCGATGCACTGCCAGATCACCCAGCCCCGGGGATGCCAGAACACCATGCCCGGCGCCTCGTCCTGGGTGTGGAACAGCTCGAGCTGTTTTCCGAGCTTGCGGTGGTCGCGCTTTTCCGCCTCCTCGAGCCGTCGCAGGTAGGCGTCCTGGCCCTCCTTGCTGCCCCAGGCGGTGCCGTAGATCCGCTGCAGCATCTCGTTCTTCGAGTCGCCGCGCCAGTACGCGCCCGCCACCCGCATCAGCTTGACCACCTTCAGCTTGCCGGTCGAGGGCACGTGCGGCCCGCGGCAGAGATCGATGAAATTATTCTGCCGGTAGAGCGAGATCGCCTCGCCGCCCGGGATCGCCGCGATGATCTCGGCCTTGTAATGCTCGCCCTGGTCCCTGAAGAACTTGACCGCCTCGTCACGCGGCATCACCTGGCGCTCGACCAGGATGTCGCGCTTGGCGATCTCCTGCATGCGCTTCTCGATGGCGGCGAGATCTTCCGGCGTGAACGCCCGCTTGTAGGAAAAATCGTAGTAGAAGCCGTCCTCGATCACCGGGCCGATGGTGACCTGCGCGTCGGGGAACAATTCCTTTACCGCGTGCGCCAGCAGGTGCGCCGTGGAGTGCCGCAGGAGCTCCAGCCCCTCCGGAACTTTCTCGGTGATGATGGCGACTTCGGCGTCCGAATCGATGCGATGGGACGTATCCACCAGCCTGCCGTTGACCTTGCCGGCTAGCGCGGCGCGCGCGAGACCGGGGCCGATCGCCTGAGCGAGCTCGGCCACGGTCACGGGCTGGTCGAATTTCCTGACCGACCCGTCGGGTAGACGGATATCCGGCATAATCCTATGACACCAAAATAAATCCGCGCGTTGAACGGCGAGGCCATGTACGAGAGCCGCGGCTCCCGTGCCCTAGGCGCCCGTTCGAACGCGCGGAGTTAAACCGGCGCCCAGGTTGGGGGAACCACTGCCCCCGCAAGCTGGGCGTCCGGATTTAACAACTGGTAGGCGCGATTGGAATCGAACCAACGACCTCATCCATGTCAAGGATGCGCTCTAGCCAACTGAGCTACGCGCCTGGGAAGCACGGATTGTAGCGGAACGCCAAGATTGGTTCAAATAAAATCATGGACTTGCACAACAAACCTGCCCCCCGCCCGCGATCGTGGGTGGCGCTGGCGCTCGGCCTCGCGCTCGCGTCAGCGCTGCACGCGGCAGAGGACATGGTCCCGGTTCCGGGCGGGGCCTTCATCATGGGCAGCGACAGCGGCCCCGCCGATGAGCGTCCCGCGCACCGCGTAACCCTGCCCGCCTTTTCCATCGACCGGCACCCGGTGACCAACGCCGCGTTCGCCGAATTTCTCAACGCATCGGGCCCGTTCAACGCCGGACGAGAGAGGCTGTTTGATTTCGACGACCCCGATTCGCGCGTGCATCGCGTGCAAGGCAAGTGGGTCGCCGATGCCGGGTTCGATCAGCACCCGGTCGTCGAAGTGACCTGGGCCGGCGCGCGCGACTATTGCGCCTGGCGCGGCAAGCGGTTGCCGACCGAAGCCGAATGGGAAAAAGCGGCGCGCGGCACCGATGGCCGCCGCTATCCCTGGGGCAATTCACTCCCCGACCGGACGCGCGCGCAGTTCTCGGCGCGCTTCAACGAAACCGCTCTGGTCCACGCATTTCCGCTGGGCGCGAGCCCGTTCGGCGCGCAGGACATGGCGGGCAACGCCTGGGAATGGGTTGCCAGCGCCTATCGTCCCTACCCCTACGAGGCGAAAGACGGCCGGGAGGATTCGATTGCGGGGCCGGTGCGCGGCACGCGCGGCGGCGGGCACGACTCGCCGGCGGACGAACTCACGACGACGCAGCGCGGACGCAATCTGTCGCGCAACCCCGCTTCGGGGCACCATAATATCGGCTTCCGCTGCGCGAATTAAGGAGACTTCCCGTTGCATTTTTCCCGAATCATCGTCGCCGAACTGATCGACGCTCTCGACCGCGGCAAGGTCATTTCCTCGGTCATCGAGCGCAATCCGCAATTTGACTGGGATGCGGCCTACCGGGTCGCAGCCGACATCGTCAAGCTGCGGCGGGCACGCGGTGAGAAGACCATTGGGCGCAAGATCGGCTTCACCAACCGCAACATCTGGGCGGAGTACGGCGCCACCGCGCCGATCTGGGCGCACGTCTACGATCGCACCGTGCAGTTCGCGGACGGCGATCGCGCCACCGTTTCGCTGGAAGGCAGTGTGCAACCGCGGCTCGAGCCCGAGATCGCGTTCAAGCTCAAGGCTCCGCTGCGCCCGGGCGTCAATCATCCCGCGCTGGTTCTCGAGGCGATCGAGTGGTTGGCGCCGAGCTTCGAGATCGTGGACTGCCACTTCGCCGGCTGGAAGTTCGGGCCGGCGGAATCAGCAGCTGATTTTTCATTCCACTGGAAGCTCATCGTTGGCACGCCCTGCCCTATTCGGCGCGACGCGATCGCCGATCTCGTGGACCGGCTCCGCGACTGCAACGTCGAGCTCAGCAGGAATGGGCAAGTCGCGGATCGGGGCACGGGCGCGAACGCGTTGGGACACCCCGCGCTCGCTCTCGCCTTTCTCGCCGATATCCTGATGCGGCAGCCGCAGTTCGAGCCGCTCGCGGCGGGAGAGATCATCACCACCGGCACGCTGACAGCCGCGATGCCGATCCGGCCGGGTGAGTCGTGGTCCTCGCGCTATGAGGGCTTGCCCGGCGTAACAGGCCTTTCACTCGTCTTCACCGAGTGAAAGACCAATGAGGAATGATGAATGCAAAATGATGACCTGAAGACCTAAAACCGACCTTCCGTTCATCATTCATCATTCATCATTCATCATTCCGAATTCCAGGGGATCCGGCACCGGGTCCCCGATCAGTGGCGTCTGCCAGTAGCGCCGGTAAATCGCGCGGTAGGGCGTCACGCTGATCATGCCTTCCGCGCTGATCGCGATCGTCACAGCGCCATCGCGATCACTGCGGTAGATGCGCGTGCCGGCGTCGCGGTAGCGCTCCACCACTTCGCGGTGAGGATGACCCAGCCGGTTGCGGTAGCCGGCCGTGAACACCGCCAGCTTCGGCTCGACTGCGCGCACGAACTCGGGGGTCGACGAAGTGCGGCTGCCGTGATGCGGCACCACCAGCACATCGGAGCGCAAACGATCGCGCGAGCGGGCCAGCAGCTCCTCTTCGGAGCGGCGCTCGATGTCGGCGGACAGCAAGATCCGGCCGCCCGCCGCCTCGACCGTGAGCACGCAGCCGCGGTCGTTGTCCTTCACTGCAGGATCTCCGTAGCTTGCCCGCGAAGGGTGCAGAATCTCGAAGCGCACGCCATCCCATTCCCATTGCTGCCCGGCCTCGCAGCGCAACGCCGGGTTGGCCTGCACCACCAGGGGATCGAGATCGGGCAACGACGTCAGCAGCCAGTCCATGGGTAACGCCTGCAGGACCGATGCCGCCCCGCCCCAGTGATCGTCGTCGTCGTGAGTGACGATCATGCCGTCGAGCCGCCTCACCCCGACCGCCCGCAGGTAGGGCACGATGATGCGGGTGCCGCTGTCCGCGCCCGGCCCGAACGCAGGACCGGCGTCGTAGAGCAGAGCGTGATTCGCGGTGCGAACCACTGCGGAGAGCCCCTGCCCGACGTCGAGGATGGCGAGCTCGACGTCTCCCGTTCTCAAGGCCGACGGCGCCACTGCGAACAGGGGCAGCAACCCGATCACGCCCAGCCAGCGCGCTGGCATCCCGCGCGGAGCGAGCAGCCAGGCCAGCGCAGAGACCGCGACGACCACGGCCCAGGCCGGGGGCGCGCGCTGCTCCCACACCACGTCGGGCAGCAGGGCGAGCCACTCGAGCAGCGTCATGCACCCGCTCATCATGAGATGCGCGCAATGGAGGATGAAATCGAACGGCACCGCGACCCCGATCAGCGCCAGTGGTGCGACGGCGAGGCTCACCACCGGGATCGCCACGGCGTTGGCAAGCGGCGAGACAATCGATACCTGCTGGAACATCGCCAGCAGTGGCGGGATCAGCGCCAGCGTCACCGCGATCTGCACCCTGGCCCAGCTCGCGAGCCAGTGGCTGCGGCCGATGCGGCCCACCGTGACGTACATGATGACGGCCACGGCGCCGAACGACAGCCAGAATCCCGCCGCCAGCACCGCCCAGGGATCGATCAGCATGACCACAAGCAGCGCCACGCACAGCACGATCGACGCCGACTCGATGACGCCCAGCCACAGCGCGGCCGCGACCACGGCCAGCATGTAGACCGTGCGCTGCGCCGGCACCGCGAAACCCGCCAGCAGCGCATAGAGCAGCGCGGCGCCCAGCGCCCCGGCCGCCGCGGCCTTCAACGCAGGCAGCGCCAGCGTCAGCCGGGGAATGCGCCGCCACAGGCCGTAGACCAGCGCGAACACGAGGCCCGAGACCATGGTGACGTGCAGGCCCGAGATGCTCATCAGGTGGTTGACGCCGGTGCGGGTGAATGTCTGCCATTGTTCCGGCGGGATGGCGCGCTGGTCCCCGATCGCGAGCGCAACGATGACGCCGGCGTACGGCGCCTCCGGCAATGCGGCCTGGATGCGCGAGCGAATCATGCCGCGGGCGCGCTCGACCCAGTAGCCGGGCTCGTGCACCATCGTCGCCAGGCGCTCGCGGGCCGTTCTCGGCCGCACATAACCTGTCGCGCGGAGATTGCGTTCGAACAGCCACGCCTCGTAGTCGAAGCCGTGGGGATTGGCCGTGCCGCGCGGGCGCTTCAGCCTCACGGTCAATTGCCAGCGTTCGCCCGGCTCGAGCGAAGGAATGGTGGCGGGCCGGTCCTCGCGCGCTGGCGTGCCCCACCACGACAATACGATATGCCGCGGCACCCGCGCGTCCGGGGTCAGCACGCGCTCGACGTTGAACTCGAAGCGCACACCTCGCTCGTAAGCCTGCGGCAGCCCGGACACGACGCCGATGACCGCGATGTCGCGCCCTTCCCATTCCGCCGGCAGCGCGTCGGCGAGCCGCTCGCCCGCGCACCACGCCGCCCAGGAGAAACCCAGAGCGATGCACGCCGCCTTCACGGTTGCTTCGCGCAGCAGGCGCGCCATCCAGCCCTCGGGGCGGGCAGCGGCCGCCACGACTCCTGCCGCGCCGAACGCCAGCACCCAGCCGAACTCCGGCAGCGCGGCCTGCTGCTGCAGCCACCACGCGCCCGCCGCGAAGCACAGAACGTTGAGCCTCATTGCCCTGTAACGCGCGAGGCGCTTGCCGGTGGACGCTTAAAGACCGTGATTCGTGAATCGAGCATCCCCTCACCCTGCTCTCTCCCCCACTGTGGGGGAGAGGGAAGTTGAGGTCGAATCACGATTCACGAATCACGATTCACGATTTTTGGGAAACTAATCAGTAAAATGCCCCAATGCCCCGCAAGTACTTCCGCAAGCTCCTGCCCAGCCACGAAACCATACGGGCGAACCGCCACATCGCCCGGCTCGGGCCGTGGCTCCAGCATCACAACCTGTGGCACCTGCACCGCCGGTCGGTGGCGGGCGGCGTCGCGGCCGGCCTGTTCGCGGGCCTCATACCCGGCAGCAACCCGGTCCAGTTCACAGCGGGGGCGCTGCTGGCGATCGCGGGCCGGGTCAACCTGCCGATCGCGGTGCTGGTGACGCTGTACTCCAACCCGCTCACCATCGTTCCGCTCTACTACGTCGCTTTCAAACTCGGGCAACTGGCCCTGCTGCAATCGGGTGACGAGCTGCCTCCGCTCGCATTCGGACTGGAGGGCAAGGGTTTCGGCGAATGGCTGCCGACGGCGCTGGAATGGCTGGGGTCCGTCGGCAAGCCGCTGGCGATCGGCCTGCCCTTGCTGGCGCTCACGCTGGCGTTGGTCGGCTATTTCGCGGTGGACTGGACGTGGCGCCTCTACGTGCGCTGCGCCTGGCAGCGCCGCCAACGGCGGCGCGCTGTAAAGCAATAAACCTAGAAAAAGCCGCTTGCCACAGAGGACACGGAGTTCACAGAGGAAAATCATTTCCGTATGTCATTATCGAGCCTCACCCATCAGGTGAGCGTGGCGCGCTGACTCAACCTTTTGAATCTCTCTGTGTTCTCTGTGACCTCTGTGGCTGAATGACAGTCTTTTTTGCGAACATGCAATGAGAACACCTGATTACTGGCCCCAGGCAACGCGAGAACTGGCGCAGCGCGATGCGGTGCTGCGGGAACTGATCGCGCGTTTCCAGGGCCTTGCACTGGGTAGCCGCGGCGATGCGTTTTCCACGCTCGCGCGCTCCATCGTCGGCCAGCAGATCTCGGTGAAGGCGGCGCAAAGCGTGTGGAACAGGCTTTCTGGCCGCCTCTCCGCCGTATCGCCGGCAGCCGTAAGCCGCACTCGCATTTCCACTTTGCGGGCATGCGGGTTATCAGGCCAGAAAGCCTTATATCTGCGGGACCTTTCCCGAAACTTCCTCGACGGCACGCTCGATGCGCATCGCTGGCACTCCCTCGGGGATGAGGCCGTGATTGCCGAGCTGACTCTTGTCAAAGGCATCGGCCGCTGGACCGCCGAGATGTTCCTCATGTTTTTCCTCGCGCGCCCCGACGTGCTGCCGCTCGCTGATCTCGGACTGCAACGGGCGATGCGGTTGCATTACAACCGTGCCCGCCCCTTGACTGCCGCGCGCATGCAAAAAATCGGAGCGGCGTGGGCGCCGTGGCGTTCGGTGGCCACGTGGTATATGTGGCGGTCGCTGGATCCGATACCGGTCGAGTACTGACTAAATGCGTGATTCGTGATTGATGATTCGTGAGTCGAGCGTTCTTGCGCCATCCTATTCCCGCATGGGCAGAGAAAAACAAAAAATCGATTCACGACTCACGATTCACGCCTTTTCAAGACGATGACGCACGCCGAATTCACCGCCGCCCACTCGCGCGGCGAAATCAAGATCGAGATCGACCCGAAAGCCGCGGCGCGCCATCTGTCGGCGCGCCTGCTGCTGCCGTTCGTGATGATGCCGGTGCTGGGGATCGGCGTGGCGCTGGCGCTGACCGGCTGGATCTTCACCGGTCTCGCCGTCATCGCCGCCGGCATCCTCGCGCCCCGGCTCATCAAGCGCGCCGCGCCGCATTTCATCCTGACCCAAGCGCTGCAAGATCCAGCCGTATACGAGGAAGTCACTCAATCCGGCTTGCTGCGTTCCACACGGCTGACGACTGACGGTGAAACTTCACCGCCAAGACGCGAAGAACGCTAAGGAAGGATTACGACGGGTCGCTAAGGACGCAAAGGCCGCGAAGGAAATAATAATTACAACAAAGGTCGCTAAGACAGCGCCAAGGGTGCTATCGGCAGGACAATTTGGAATAGATTTGAACCACGGCCGAACCGGATTACTAAACATTACAATTCCGACAGCGTTTCCTATTCCCCGCTTGGCGCTGTCTTCGCGTCCTTTGGTTGGTTTTCGATAATGTATTCCTTCGCGGCCTTGGCGGCCTTTGCGTTGAGGCTTCTATTTTCCTTCGCGGCCTTGGCGGCCTTCGCGTTGAAGCTTTGCTGTCACCGCTCCGACTGGAGCGTCCCGTCGACCAGCCGCAGGATGCGATCGGCCCGCCGGGCGATCTCGGGGTCATGCGTCACGATCACGAGGCTCGTCCCGCTGCTGCGATTCAACTCCAGCATCAGTTCGAACACGGTTTCCGCCGTGTGCCGGTCGAGGTTCCCGGTGGGCTCATCCGCGAGCACGCAGGCCGGCCGGGTCACCAGCGCCCGCGCGAGCGCGGCGCGCTGGCGCTCGCCGCCCGAGAGCTCCCCGGGACGATGCTGCAGGCGGTGATCGAGACCGACCTGCTTCAGCAAGCCTGCCGCCGCGCCGTAAGCCGCGCTCTTCTCCACGCGCCGGATAAGAAGCGGCATCGCCACGTTCTCCAGCGCCGAGAATTCCGCCAGCAGATGATGGAACTGGTAGACGAAGCCTAGCGACCGGTTGCGCGTCGCACCGCGCTCCGCCTCGCTTTGCCGGCTCAGGTCCTGCCCCAGCACCTTCACCTCGCCTTGCGTGGCGTCATCCAGCCCGCCGAGGAGATGAAGCAGCGTGCTCTTGCCCGAGCCCGAGGCGCCGACAATCGCCACGCGCTCTTGCGCCGCGATGTCGAGATCCACCCCCGCCAGCACCGGCACCGCCACCTTGCCCTGGTGAAACGTCTTGCGGAGGTTGCGGCAGGAAATTACCGGCACGCCGGCTGCGCCGGAGTGCTGAGTGCTGAGTGATGAGTGCTGAGCGCTATTCATACCGCAAAGCTTCCGCGGGATTGATCTTCGCTGCGCGCCAGCTCGGATAGATCGTGGCGGCCAGCGACAGCGCGAACGAGACCGCGGCAGTGATCAGCACATCGGGCAGCTGCAGCTCGGATGGCAGGTCGCTGATGTAGTAAACATCCTTGGAGAGAAATTTCATGCCGAAAAGGCCCTCGATGAATGGCACCACCGTCTCGACGTTCAACGCGAGCGCAATGCCGCCCGCCAGCCCCAGCAACGTGCCGGCGACGCCGATCAGCGTGCCCTGGATCATGAAGATCCGGGTAATGCTCGAGGGCGCCGCCCCCAGCGTGCGCAGGATCGCGATGTCCGCCTGCTTGTCGGTGACCACCATCACCAGGCTCGAGACGATGTTGAACGCCGCCACCGCGATGATGAGTATCACCACGATGAACATCATCCGCTTCTCGATCTGCACCGCGCGGAAGAAGTTGGCGTGCTGCTGGGTCCAGTCGCTGGCATAGATGTCGGGGCCGAGCGAGCGGGACAGGTCGCGCGCGACGCGCGTCGCCTCGAAGAGATCCTTCAGCTTCAACCGCACCCCGGACACCGCCTCGCCCAGGCGGAACAGGCGCTGCGCATCCTCGACGTGGACCAGCGCCAGGCCGGAATCGTATTCGTAATGGTCCACCGCGAAGATGCCCACCACCGTGAACTGCCGCAACCGCGGAATGACCCCGGCCGGCGTCACCTGCCCCTGCGGCGCGACCATCACCACCTTGTCGCCCTGCGCCGCCCCCAGCGCCCGCGCGAGCTCGACGCCCAGCACGACGCCGTATTCGCCCGATTTCAGGTTTTCAAGACGGCCGCTCCGCATGTGCCGGCCGATGTCAGCGACTTTCTCCTCGTGCTCCGGCAGAACACCGCGCACGTATGCGCCCCGCACCGCCGAGCCGTTGGTCAGCAGCCCCTGCGCGGTCACGTAGGGGGCGGTGGCCAGCACCTGGTCGTGGCGCGCCGCCGCGGCTGCGACGCCCTTCCAGTCGCCCAGCGTCCCGCTCCCGCCGGAGAGCTGCACGTGGGAAGCCACGCCCAGTATCCGCGTGCGGATCTCGCGCTGAAAACCGTTCATCACCGACAGCACTGTGATCAGCACCGTCATGCCGAGCGCGATGCCGGCCACCGAGATCAGCGCGATGAAGGAGATGAAATGATTGCGGCGCTTGGCGCGCGTGTAGCGAAGGCCGATGAAGAATTCGTACGACACCGCGTCGGTCTGGAAGGAAAAAATGGGAATGGCACAGTGTGCCACACGCCTTGCGCCACGCCAAGAATTTGCCGGGACCCGGAAAATTCCTGGAGCACGCAACAAAATGACAAAACCGGTGAAACCACCCCCATCCCAACCTTCCCCCTGAGGGGGAAGGGGAATTTTTTCTTCCCCCTGAGGGGGAGGAGAACTCTTTTCTGCGCGAGAAAAAACATTCCCTCCCCCTCAGGGGGAGGGCCAGGGTGGGGGTGGTTCGTTTGCTTCGCGACCACTCATTCTGCTACCAGTTCTTAGTGCTACACTGCGCCTGCCCTCAACATGCACGTAACACTCCTCGTTCCCGATCTGTTCTGGCCGCGCGACGACGGCGGGGGGGCGTACCGGGAACTGGAATTGCCGGCGCTGGCAAGATTTCTCTCTCGTTCCCGGCGGCGCAGCCTTCCTCCACTCGGCCTCGAAGCGTGGCTGTGCCAGGCTTTCGGGGTCGAGCGCCAGCAGGACTGGCCCGTCGCCCCGATCACACTCGGCTTCGACGGCGGTGATGCCGGCGACGATTACTGGCTGCGCGCCGACCCGGTACACCTGGTCACCCGCCGGGACCAGCTGACGCTGGTCGATTCCGAAGTGCTGCAACCCGGCGAAGAAGAAGCGGCCGAACTCATCGCAGCTATTAACCGCCACTTTGCCGGCGATGGCCTGGTTTTCCAGGCGCCACAGCCGGCGCGGTGGTATTTGCGCGTTCCCGGCTCGCCGCGCCTGGCGACGCGCGAGATCTCCGCGGTGGCGGGCCAGGATGTCGGCGGCGCACTCCCCTCCGGCGAGGACGGCCCGCGCTGGCGGCGGCTGTTCAACGAGATCCAGATGCTGCTGCACGAGCATCCCGTGAATCAGCGCCGGGAATCCAGCGGGAAACTGCCAATCAATAGTGTGTGGTTGTGGGGCGGCGGGCAGCGGCAGGCAGCTTCCGGGCGACCGTTCTCGCACGTGGGTGGCAAGAACGCGCTCGCCCTTGCCCTCGCCGCGAGATGCGGCGCCGAGACGACAGTCCCAGGTAGCGTGCCTGACCGGGCGGCGCGCACGCTCATAGTGGCAGAAGCGCCCGCCGCGCGTTATGGAAATGACGAGGCCTGGCGGCAGGCGCTCGCGGAAATCGAGCGCGACTGGTTCGAGCCGCTAGTCTCGGCTCTGCGCCGCCGCACACTCGAGGGACTTGCCGTGGTTGCCCTGCATCCGCGCGCCTGCGAGCGCTTCGAGGCGACGGCCACGGATCTGCTCAAGTTCTGGCGGCCGGTTCGCGAACTTTCCGTCCATGCCCCGGGGGACCGCTAATGCCGCAGGTCATCACTCGTGAAGTGCCCCGGGGCGCCGCTGATTCGCTGGTTGCTGACGGCGTGCCGCCGTTGCTGGCGCGTGTCTACGCCGCCCGCGGCATTTTGACGGCACGCGACCTCGCGCAGGAATTCGAGCACCTCGCGCCTCTCGCCGCCATGCTCAATCTGCGGGAAATGGCCGCGCGGCTGGCCGATGCGATCGCGGAGCGCAGAAAGCTGCTGATCGTCGCCGACTACGACGCCGATGGCGCCACCGCGTGCGCCGTGGGCTTGCGCGCGCTGCGCGCCTTTGGCGCGTCGGTCGAATTCCTGGTGCCGAACCGTTTCGAATACGGCTACGGGCTCTCTCCGGAGATCGTGCGTCTCGCCCACGCGCAATTCCGCCCCGACATCCTGATCACGGTGGACAACGGCATCTCGAGCCTCGAGGGCGTCGCGGAAGCGAACCGCCTGGGGATGGCGACGCTGATCACCGATCACCATTTGCCCGGAGAACGGCTGCCGGATGCCACCTGCATCATCAATCCCAATCAGCCCGGCTGCGCCTTCCCGAGCAAGAACCTGGCCGGCGTCGGTGTCATGTTCTACCTCATGCTGGCCCTCAGGGCCGAGCTCCGCGAGCGCGGCGCGTTCGGCCAAAGTCGAAAGGAAGACGGGTCATCCTTCATCCTTCATCCTTCATCCTTGGGTTCGGCGGAGCCGAACCTCGCCGACCTCCTCCCGCTCGTCGCTCTGGGCACCGTGGCCGACGTAGTGCCACTAGATCGCAACAACCGCATCCTGGTGCAGCAGGGTCTCGCCCGCATCCGCGCGGGCCGCATGCAGCCGGGTATCGCAGCACTGTTCCAGGTCGCGGATCGCGATCCGCGCCGCACCGCGGCGCGCGACCTGGGTTTCGTGCTGGGCCCGCGGTTGAACGCCGCCGGACGGCTCACCGACATGGCGCTCGGCATCGAGTGCCTCGCCACGGATGACGCCGGCCGGGCACACACCATCGCAACCGAGCTCGATCGCTTGAATCGCGAGCGGCGAGGGATCCAGTCCGACATGCAGGATGAAGCGCTCGCGGCGGTAGAAGCGCAGGATTTCGGAGAGAGCTACACGCTCGCCCTCTTCGATCCCGCCTGGCACCAAGGGGTGGTCGGCATCGTGGCCGGGCGCATCAAGGACCGCTTTCACCGCCCTGCCATCGCGTTCGCGCGCGGCAATCCGGGCGAGATCCGGGGCTCGGGGCGCTCGATCACCGGCCTTCACTTGCGCGACGCGCTCGACCGGGTCGCAGTGTCGCACCCCGGGCTCATTGCGAAGTTCGGCGGTCACGCCGCTGCAGCAGGCCTGACTATCAGGGAAAGCGACTTCGAGCGCTTCCGCGCGGCTTTCGAGCAAGCGGCGCAATCACTGCTCTCACCAGCCGACCTTGAGCGCGTCATCGAAACCGACGGCGGCCTAGCCCCCGAGGATTGCACCACTGAGACCGTTCAACTGCTGTCAGGCCCGGTGTGGGGGCAGGGATTTCCCCCGCCGCGGTTCTGCGACGAGTTCGAGGTTGCGGCCCAGCGCATCGTGGGTGGCAAACATCTCAAGATGACGCTCGCACGTGGCGCTCTCCGCATCGACGCCATACGCTTCCAGAGCACGGAGGCTGCCCCGCCCCGCATCCGCGCGGTCTACCAGCCTTCGCTCAACGAATGGAATGGCCGCATCTCGGTGCAGCTTACGGTCGAGCACTGGGAGGAAGCCTGAACAGCCTCACCGCCAAGGTAGCCAGGGACGCGAAGGAGCAGAAAAGCCTCGACACGAAGGACACAAAGGACACAAAGGACACTAAGGAAAAACGAATCAGAATTGATTCGGTGACCAGTCGCACCTGACCGGCCGCCGGACGGTTTACGGCTTTTGATCTTGGGGCCCCTGTGCGCTGCCGAGTAGCGCCCTGCCCCGGTGATGAGTGATAGGTGATGGGTGATGGGTCTTTTATTCCGAATCTCTGAACCAGTAGTGTCTCTTGTAGGCCACCCTTGGCGCGTTTCCTTCGCGACCTTCAGGTTTTGCCTTTGACCTTATTATTCTTCCCTTCGCGGTAAAGCTTTTATTTTCCTTGGCGACCTCCGCGTCCTTCGCGGTGAGGCTTTTCTGTTCCTTCGCGGCCTTGGCGTCCTTCGCGGTAAAGCTTTACGTCAATCGGCTCTAACAGCCTCACCCACTGTATAATTTGGTATTTTCAGGCGCCGAATTCATGGAAGCAGAACGTATCAATGCGATCGTCCGCCAGCTCTCCGACGTCGAAGGACGCGCGGCCGAGCTACGGAGGTATCTTTGACTTCGAGGCCAAGCAGCGCCGCCTAGCCGAGGTCGCCAGGCTCGCCGAAGACCCCGCCGTGTGGAGCGACAACAAGCGCGCGCAGGAGCTCGGCCGGGAGCGGAAAACCCTTGAATCCCTGGTGGGCACGTTCGACCGGCTCGACTCCGGGCTGCGCGACGCCAAGGAACTCTTCGAGATTGCCAAGTCCGAGCGCGACGATGCCACGCTGGTTGCGCTCGAGGGAGACGCACGCTCGCTGGAGAGCACCGTGGCGGGCCTGGAATTCCGCCGCATGTTTTCCCACCCGATGGACCCCAGCAATTGTTTCCTCGACATCCAGTCAGGCTCGGGCGGAACGGAAGCGCAGGATTGGGCGCAGACGCTACTGCGCATGTATACGCGCTACTGCGAGCGCAAGGGTTTCCGCGTGGAACTGCTCGAGGAGTCGCCCGGCGAAGTCGCGGGGTTGAAGAGCGCGGCGCTCAAGGTGGCGGGCGACTACGCCTACGGCCATCTGCGAACGGAATCCGGCGTGCACCGGCTGGTGCGCAAATCCCCGTTCGACGCCAACAGCCGCCGCCACACCTCGTTCGCCAGCGTGTTCGTCTATCCCGAGGTGGACGAATCCATCGAGATCACGATTAACCCGGCCGACTTGCGGATCGACACCTTCCGCTCCTCGGGGGCGGGCGGCCAGCACGTCAACAAGACCAACTCGGCGATCCGCATCACGCATATCCCGACCAACACCGTCGTGCAGTGCCAGAACGACCGCTCGCAGCACCGTAACAAGGCTGAGGCGATGGCGATGTTGAAGTCGAAGCTCTACGAGATCGAGTTGCGCAAGCAGCTGGACGAAAAGCAGGCGATGGAGGACTCCAAGACCGACATCGGCTGGGGCCACCAGATCCGCTCCTACGTGCTTGACCAGTCCCGCATCAAGGATCTGCGCACCGGCGTCGAGATCGGCAACACGCAGTCCGTGCTGGACGGCAACCTCGACGTTTTCATCGAAGCGAGCCTCAAAAAGGGTTCGTAACCGGGCCGACACCCATGTCAAAGAAACCGATCGGACCCTCCGCTCCGGAGGGAGAGGCCGACACCCCCCAGGATCGCGAGCGACTGGTCGCCGAGCGCCGCGCCAAGCTCGCGGCACTGCGCGAAAAGGGCGCGGCGTATCCCAACGATTTCGGGCGCGAGCATTTCGCGGCCGACCTTGCCTCCCGCTACGGCGCACTCGACAACGCCGCGCTCGAAGCGACCCCCATCAAGGTCAGGATCGCGGGCCGCCTCATGTTGAAGCGCGTGATGGGCAAGGCGAGCTTCGCTTTGATCCGCGACATGACCGGCGCAATCCAGGTCTTCGTCTCGGATAGCGACACCGGGCAGGAAAACCACGCGGCGTTCAAGCATTGCGACATCGGCGACATCATCGGCGTCGAGGGCGAACTCTTTCGCACCCGCACCGGCGAGCTGACGGCTCGCGCGCGGGCGCTCAGGCTGCTCGCGAAATCGCTGCGCCCGCTGCCCGAGAAATGGCACGGCTTGACCGACCAGGAAACGAAGTATCGCCAGCGCTACGTCGACCTCATCATGAACGAGGACACGCGGCGCGTTTTCCAGACGCGGTCGCGGATCGTCGGCGCCATGCGCGAGTTCCTGGTGGGCGAGCGCTTCCTGGAAGTCGAGACGCCGATGATGCAGCCGATCCCCGGCGGCGCCACCGCGCGCCCGTTCGTGACGCATCACAACGCGCTCGACATGGACCTCTACCTGCGGATCGCGCCGGAGCTCTACCTCAAGCGGCTGGTGGTGGGCGGCTACGAGCGGGTGTTCGAGATCAACCGCAATTTCCGCAACGAGGGCATCTCGACCCGGCACAATCCCGAATTCACCATGCTCGAGTTCTACGCGGCCTACACCGACTACGAGTACATGATGGCCGTGATCCCGCGCCTCATCGCCCACGCGGCGCAAACGGCGCTGGGGGCTGCACGCGTCGCCTATCAAGGGCACGAGATCGATTTTTTGCGTCCCTACGAGCGCCTCTCCATCGCGCAGGCCATCCGCAAGCACCATCCCGAGGTCACCGACGCCATTCTCAACGACCGCGCCGCGCTGATTGCCCGGTTGAACCAGGGCAACATTGCCTTTCGCGCCGCGGACGGCATCGGCGGCCTGCAACTGACGCTGTTCGAGAACACGGTCGAGGACAAGCTGATCCAGCCGACATTCATCGTGGATTACCCCACCGAAGTGTCGCCGCTCGCCCGGGCGAGCGACCGGAATCCCGAGATCACCGAGCGCTTCGAGCTCTACATTGCCGGGCGCGAGATCGCCAACGGCTTCTCCGAGCTGAACGACCCGGAGGACCAGGCCGCGCGCTTCGCCCAGCAGGTGAGTCAAAAGGATGCGGGGGACGCCGAGGCCATGCACTTCGACGCCGATTACATCCGCGCGCTCGAATACGGGATGCCGCCCGCCTCCGGCGCCGGGATCGGCATCGACCGGCTGGTGATGCTGCTCACCGACAGCCCGTCGATCCGCGATGTGATCCTGTTCCCGCACATGCGCCCCGAGTAAGAAATTAGAAACTCTCACTGCAGAGGACTCAGGCAATACCAGTTTTGAGTTTTGAATGTTGAGTTTTGAGTTGGATTGCGCCCGTTATTCGAACTCAGCACTCAGCACTTAACACTCAACACTCAAAACTCAAAACTGTCCATGAACATGGACCAACCGCTGTGGCAGCCCTCCCCTGACCGCGTCAGGAACGCCAGCCTGACCGCTTTCATGCGCGAGGCCCATGCAAAATGGGGCATCACCGCGCAGGATTACGCCGCTCTGCACCGCTGGTCCGTCACCCAGCCGGGTGAGTTCTGGCAATCGGTGTGGTCCTTTTGCGGCGTGATCGGCGACGGTCACGAGGGGCCGGCGCTGGTGGACGGCAACCGGATGCCGGGAGCCCGCTGGTTCCCCGGGGCGAAGCTGAACTTCGCGGAAAACCTGCTGCGGCGCCGCGATCGCTCGACCGCCATCGTGTTCTGGAGCGAAGACCGGCTGAAGACGACGGTCACTTACGCCGAGCTCTACGCCGAAGTCTCGCGTCTCTCCCAGGCGTTGCGGGCCGCCGGCGTGAAGCCCGGCGACCGCGTTGCCGGCTACCTGCCCAACGTGCCCGGCACGATCATCGCGATGCTGGCGGCAACCAGCCTTGGCGCGATCTGGTCCTCGTGCTCTCCCGATTTTGGCGTGCAGGGGGTGCTCGACCGCTTCGGCCAGATCGAGCCCAGGGTGCTGTTCGCCGCCGACGGCTATTTCTACAACGGCAAGTCGATCGATCTCGTCGACCGGTTGAAGGAAATAGCCACGAACCTGCCATCGGTGGAGAGAATCGTCGTCGTGCCCTACACCCGTCCGCGCCCGCCGCTATCAGGCATACCCCGGGCGGTCAACGTCCACGACCTGATGGCGCCGTGGCGCGCCCGGGACATTGCCTTCGAGCGCTTCCCGTTCGATCACCCGCTCTACATCCTGTATTCCTCCGGCACCACCGGCGTGCCGAAGTGCATCGTGCACGGCGCCGGCGGCACGCTGCTGCAGCACCTGAAGGAGCACCAGCTTCACGTCGATCTCAAGCCCGGCGAGCGGCTGTTCTACTTCACGACCTGCGGCTGGATGATGTGGAACTGGCTCGCCTCCGCGCTCGCCTCGCGCGCCGCCGTCATGCTCTACGACGGCTCTCCGATGATGGCGGGCGGACGCATCCTGTTCGATTTCGCGGATGCCGCGCGCGTCACCGTCTTCGGCACCTCCGCCAAGTTCATCGACGCAACCGCCAAGGCGGGCCTGAAGCCGCGCCTCACGCACCGGCTGACGGCGCTGAAGGCCGTGCTCTCCACCGGCTCGCCGCTGGTGCCCGAGGGTTTCGACTACATCCACCGCGAGGTAAAGAGCGATCTCCATCTCGCCTCCATCTCGGGGGGCACCGACATCATCTCCTGTTTCGTCCTCGGCAACCCCACGGCCCCGGTTTGGCGCGGTGAGATCCAGTGTCCCGGGCTCGGCATGAAAGTCGAAGTCTTCGACGAGCAGGGCCGGCCGGTCCGCGGCGAAAAAGGCGAGCTGGTCTGCAGCGCGCCCTTCCCCTCGATGCCGGTCGGCTTCTGGAACGATCCCGGCGACGCCAAGTACCGCGCCGCCTACTTCGAGAAGTTTCCCGGCGTGTGGTGCCACGGCGATTACATCGAGCAGACCCCGCGCGGTGGCTTCGTGATCTACGGGCGCTCGGACGCTGTCTTGAATCCCGGGGGCGTGCGCATCGGCACCGCCGAGATCTACCGCCAGGTCGAGAGTCTCGACGAAGTGGTTGAGAGCATCGTCATCGGCCAGGACTGGCCTCCCGCCAACCCGACCGACGTGCGCGTGGTGCTGTTCGTGCGGCTGCGCGAGGGCCTGCGGCTCGATGACGCGCTCGCCGAGAAAATCAAGCGTCGGATCCGCGATAACACGACGCCCCGGCACGTGCCCGCTCGCATCGCGCAAGTTGCCGACATTCCCCGCACCAAGAGCGGCAAGATCGTCGAGCTGGCGGTGCGCAACGTGGTGCACGGGCGCCCCGTGAAGAACCTGGAAGCCCTTGCGAATCCTGAAGCCCTGGCCCATTTCCGGGACCGGTCCGAACTGCAGGCCTGAGGTTTCTGCCGCAATGGCTGTAGTCGGACCAGCCGCGCGCCCGGGCGCATCAGCGCAGTGAGGCGCATAATAAAGGTCCAGACTTGACCTCATCCCGGAACATGAATCCGCGTCGTACTGTCCAGGTAATAACCCAGGAGGCTGCCATGCCCGAAACCACCAGCAAGGTCAGCCCGCTCGTAGCGATCGCTGCAGTAGCGGTGACCATTTTCTGCGCCGTCGGTGTGGGAGTGATGACCGGGATCATCCCGAGTACCAGTTCCAAAACCGGGGAACAACCGGTCAAGCCAGAGGCGCCCCAGGCCACAGCACCGGCACCGGCGCCAGCCCCGGCCGCAGCGCCAGCATCCGTCCCGGCCGAAAAGCCGAAAGCAGCGACCGTGGCGCCGAAGAAGCCATCGACCGAACGGGTCCGGGTAGCCACTGCGGAGCCAGCCCGAGTGCCAGAGCCAGCCCGGTTGCCGGAGCCAGTCCAAACGCCGGAGCCGGCCCGGGCCCCGGAACCGGCCCGGATCGTTCAGGTGTGCACGAACTGCGGCAGCGTCATTTCAGTCAACGTGATCAAGCAGGAAGGTGAAGGCAGCGGCCTCGGTGCCATCGGCGGCGCCGTGGTCGGCGGCGTGCTCGGCCACCAGATCGGGGGGGGCCGCGGCCGGGACGTCGCGACCGTGGTCGGTGCCGGCGCCGGCGCCTACGCCGGTCACCAGATCGAGAAAAACGTGAAGACGACCCAAACCTACAACGTCGCGGTGCGCATGGACGATGGCTCAACGCGTAGTTTCCCGTACCAGACCGAACCCGGATTCAGGGCCGGCGACAAGGTCAAGGTTGTCGAGGGCAAGCTGGTCGGTAACTAGTACCGCCCATCGCTCACCAACGGCAAATTGATTTCCGAACACCCCGGATCGCCGGGGCTTTTTGTCGCGCCTGGTGAGCTTTCAATGCAACCGGCCACAGGGGCCGGGCTGCATTCCCTGCGCCGACCGTTATGACTTCCTTAGCCCTGTCGCTGATCCTCGCCGCCGCCGTCATCCACGCGAGCTGGAACTACCTCCTCAAGCGCTCGGGCGGCGGTGTCGTATTCGTGTGGCTGTTCGCCAGCCTCTCCGCGCTCATCTACCTGCCACTGGCGGGGCTCATCATCTGGTGGGAAAAGCCTCAATTCGGGTGGGTGCATTACGGCCTGATGTTCGCGAGCGCGGTCCTGCATACCGTTTATTACCTGCTGCTCGACCGCGGCTACCGCAGCGGCGACCTGTCGGTGGTCTACCCCATCGCCCGCGGCACTGGCCCGCTCATCACCGTGCTGTGCGCCGTGCTGCTGCTGGGCGAGCACCCGAGCGCGATCGCGATTGCCGGGGCGCTGCTCATCGGCGGCGGCGCGATCGCGCTGACGGGCGACCCGCGCAAGCTTCGCCAGTCCGGGAATCTTCACGCGGTCGGCTTCGCATTGCTGACCGGATGCATGATCGCCAGCTACACGCTGGTGGACAAGATCGCCGTCGCCGCCTGGCTGATCCCGCCGCTGGTGCAGGACTGGGCCACCAACGTCGGCCGCGTGCTGCTGATGACGCCGATGGCGCTGAAGCGCAAGGCGGAGATCGCGCCCACCTGGCATCGCGCCAAAAAGGAAATCCTCGCGGTGGCGGTGCTTTGCCCGCTGTCCTACATCCTGGTGCTGACGGCGATGGTGTTCACGCCGGTAAGCTATGTCGCGCCGGCGCGCGAAATCAGCATTCTCGTTGCGGCGTTCATGGGAACGCAGTGGCTGGCGGAAGGCGACGTCAGGCGCCGGCTGGCCGCCGCCGGCGCGATGGTCGCCGGCATCATCTGCTTAGCCGTGGGCTGACCGCTGCCACGTTCAAAGTTCAAGGTTCAAGGTTCAAGGTTCAAAGTTCAAGGTTCAAGATTGTCAGTGCGAGCTGCCGCTCGCGATTTTGAACCCGGAACCCGGAACCCGGAACCCGGAACCCGGAACACGGAACCCGGAACCCGGAACCCGGAACCTGGAACCTGGAACCTGGAACTCGAAACTCGGAACCCGGAACCCGGAACTCAATCGCCGACAATGTCGGCGATTACCAGTTCCAGATCTGCCACCACGGAACGTCCTTCTTCGGGCCGCCCTTCAGGTAAACGCTATTCGGGAAATTTCTCATCATCACGCGTTCGGCGTCGTCCCGCAGGTCATTCATGCCCAGGGCATCGTAGGCCTTGACCAGGATCAGCAGCCCTTCCTCGTTCGCCGGCGCCTGGGGGTAGGTCTTGAGCGCATACTGGGCGCGGTTGGCCGCCGCGACAAAGGCGCTGCGCTTCATGTAATAGCGCGCGACGTGCACCTCATGCGAGGCGAGCGCATTCAGGAGATAATTCATCCGGGCAATGGCGTCCGGCGTGTAGCGGCTCTCCGGGAAACGGATCGCCAGGTCCTTGAACGCCTGGAACGCCTCGGCTGCCGCCTTCGGGTCGCGCTCGGTGAGATCCTGCCCGCTCACGTAGCCCGCCCATCCCAGGTCATCGTTGAAATTGGCGAGACCCTTCAGATAGTAGGCGTAGTCGACGTTGGGATGGTTGGGGTGGAGCTTGATGAAACGATCCGTAGCGGCCACGGCCTGCACCGGTTCGTTATCCTTGTAATAGGCGTAGGCGACCTCGATCTGGGCCTGCTGGGCAAAACGCCCGTACGGATAACGGGCCTCGAGCTTCTGATAGTACTTGATCGCCTGCTCGTAATTCCGGTTGTTGAGGTTGTCCTTCGCTTCGTTGTAGAGCTTCTGCGCCGACCAGCCCTTGGTTTCGTCCTCTGCCTCGCCCAGCAGGCCGCACGCGCCGATCAGCACGCCGATGAGTAGCGCTAGAATAGAACGAACGATGAACGACATTGTGAAACCTCCGACAGCTGCAGAAAATTATAACTCAACCGATCCCGGCACGACTCCCATCAGGCTCGCCGTGCCCGCCGGGTGCGCCGGCATGCGGTTGGACCAGGCCCTGGCGCACTTGTTGCCGGCGCATTCGCGAAGCCGGCTCGCACAGTGGATCAAGGCCGGCCGCGTCAGCCTCGCCGGTCGCGCCGCGCCGCCCAAGAAAAAAGTCCGGGAGGGCGAAGCGATCGAGGTCCTGCCCTCCCTGGATCCGGCAGCGGCGGCGCATCGCGCGGAAGACATTCCGCTCGAAATCGTGCACGAGGACGGCGCACTGCTGGTCGTCAACAAGCCGGCCGGGCTTGTCGTTCACCCCGGCAGCGGCAACTGGCAGGGCACGCTGTTGAATGCCCTGCTGGGACATGCGCCGGCGCTTGCCGGCATACCGCGTGCGGGGATCGTACATCGCCTGGACAAGGACACCAGCGGCCTCCTGGTCGTCGCCAGGACGCTCCCCGCCCAGACCCATCTCGTGCGTCAGCTCCAGGCGCGCAGCGTGAAGCGGGAATATCTTGCAGTGGTTCACGGCCGCATCGCGCGTGGCGGCAGGATCGACGCCCCCATCGGCCGCCATCCGGTCAAGCGCACAAAAATGGCGGTGAGCGCGCGCGGCCGCTCGGCGGTGACGCACTATGAGGTGCTCGAACGTTTTGCCCAGGCCACGCTGCTGCGCTGCCGGCTCGAAACCGGGCGCACCCACCAGATACGCGTGCATCTCGCTTCGCTGGGCCATCCGCTGATCGGTGACCCTGCTTATGGCAAACGCAACAGCACGATTCCCTTCAGCCGTCAGGCGCTGCACGCGGAACGGCTCGGACTGGTGCATCCGCAAACCGGAAAACCGATGAGCTGGCACGCCGAGCCCCCCGCCGACCTGCGGCAGTTGCTAGAAACCCTGCGCGAAACGCAAGGACAGCACGAGAAACGAGCAACGAGCAACGAGTCACGCCGTTGACGATGAAATCGCCACACCCGGACTGGATCGTTCCCGACTGGCCCGCGCCGGCCAACGTCAAGGCCTTCATCACCACGCGGTCCGGTGGCGTCAGTGGCGGCGCCTTTGCCAGCCTGAATCTCGGGCTGCGCACGGATGACGACGCTCAGGCGGTCGCCGCCAACCGCAAACGATTGTGCGAGTCGCTGCCGCAGCAGCCGCAATGGCTGAAGCAGGTGCACGGCGCCAGCGTCGTCGAGGCCGACCGGCTTGCCGGGGTGCCCGAGGCTGATGCGGCGATTGCCCGCCAACCGGATACGGTCTGCGCGGTGCTGGTGGCCGATTGCATACCGGTGCTGCTCGCCGACCGCGCCGGCACCACCGTCGCCATGGCTCACTGCGGATGGCGCGGGCTGGCAGGCGGGATCCTGGAAAACACGCTAATGCGAATGTCTCAGCCGCCTGGGCAAATCCTCGCCTATCTCGGCCCCGGCATCGGCCCGCGCGCTTTCGAAGTGGGCGCGGACGTGCGCGACGCATTCCTGGCAGTCGATGCACAGGCGGAAATCGCATTCAAACCACACGCCACCGGCAAATGGCTGGCCGACCTCTTTCTGCTCGCGCGCCAGCGCCTCGCCCGCGCCGGCCTGAGCAGCATTCACGGCGGAGAGCTGTGCACCTTTACCGACTCACAGCGCTTCTTCTCCTATCGCCGCGACCGCACGACCGGCCGGATGGCAGCGGTCATTTGGCTGTCCGCCGAAACGGCGAACAGCCAAATGACCGGAGGGATGAAGGCGGAAGGATGAAGGATGACCTTGCCCGGCGCGAGCCGGGAGAAGGCCCTTTCGCCTTTCCCCTTTTCCTTTTGCCTTTTGCCTTTTGCCTTTCGACTTCCGCCTTATCACGTATAATCCGCGCCTCGTCTGAAACCCTGCAAAGATCTTGATGACCCTCGCGTGGATACTGGCAGCGACCGTGGCGGGCGGCGTGCTCTCGGTCATTGCCGCAGCGGCAGTCGCGTTGAACGCGCGCGCTTCATGGGTCCCCATCCTCATCAGCTACGCGGTGGGCGCGCTGCTCGGCGCGGCGTTCCTGGAGATAATCCCCCACGCCTTCCAGATGAGCGACAGCATGGAACAGACGGCGGGCACCATCCTCGCCGGCATCCTGCTGTTCTTCGTGCTCGAGAAGCTGGTGCTGTGGCGCCATTGCCACGTCGAGCAATGTGAAGCGCACGACCCCCCGACCGCGCTGCATCACGATCACGGCCGCAGCGGCATGATGATCATGATCGGCGACACCTTCCACAATTTCGTGGACGGGATCCTGATTGCCGCCGCGTTCCTCGCCAATCACGAGCTGGGCATCGTCACCGCGATCGCGATCATCGCCCACGAAGTGCCGCAGGAAGTGGGCGACTTTCTGATCCTGCTGCATTCAGGCTACAGCAAGAGCCGGGCGATGCTTCTCAACCTGCTCTCGAGCGCGGCAATGGTGGCTGGCGGCGTGCTCGCCTATTTTGCCCTGCAGACGCTGCAGCATTGGGTGCCGTCCCTGCTGGCGCTTGCCGCGGCGAGCATGCTCTACGTTTCGGTGGCCGACCTGATCCCCGGCCTGCACCGGCGCCCCGAGCTCGCCGCCACGCTGCAGCAGGTCGTGCTGATCGGGCTCGGCGTGCTCACCATCTGGCTGGTGGGCGGCCTCGCGCATACGCACGCCTGAACACGCGCCGGCAACGCACCCCGGCGAGGCCTGCCGCAAGAAAAGTATTCACTGTCTTGAAATACTGTCATCGGCGCGCCTTATACTGGCAGGCTGGCAAGACCGCGACCGCATGTCATGAGTAATTCCTCCGACAACCTGAATGCCGCATCCGGGCTGATTGAAGCCTTCAACCGTCAGTTGCTGGCGAGCGTCGCCAGGCCGCTCGACCTCGACGCCAGCTTCGATCTCACGGAGATCCTACGCTCGCTGACGGATGGCCTCGCCCAGGATAGCGGTCGCTGGTTTGAGATCCAGAATCGCTACTACCGCCAGCGGCTCGAGCTATGGGCGGCCTATGTCGAGCCGCATCCCGGAGAGCCGGAGCCACCCGTCGTCGAAGCCGCGGCGTCCGACCGCCGCTTCCGCGCGCCTGAATGGCGCCAGGAGCCCTATTTCGATTACCTCTCGAGGTCCTACCTGCTGACGGCGCAATGGCTGCGCGAAATCGTGGATGCCGCCAGACTCGAGCCGCAAGCGAAACGCAAGGTTGAGTTCTACACGCGGCAGTTTGTCGACGCCATGTCGCCCGCCAACTTCGCCTGGAGCAATCCCGAAGCGATAAGGCTCGCCACTGAGACCGATGGCGAAAGCGTGGCGAGCGGGATGCGCAACCTCGCCGCCGACCTCGACCGCGGCATGATCTCGATGACCGACGAGTCCGCTTTCGAGGTCGGCCGCAATCTCGCCGTCACGCCGGGCGCGGTGATCTACCAGAATGATTTCATGCAGCTGATCCAGTACCGCCCGGCGACGGACACCGTTCACGAGCGCCCGCTCATCATGGTGCCGCCCTGCATCAACAAGTACTACATACTCGACCTCCAGCCGGAGAATTCCTTCGTGCGCTACGCCGTCGAGCGCGGGCACACCGTGTTCATGGTGTCGTGGCGGAACATGCCCCCCGAGATGGGGCGGGCAACCTGGGACGATTACCTCGAGCACGGGGTCATGAAGGCCCTGTCGGTCGCGGCCGGGGCGTGCGGCGCCGAAAAAGTGAACGCGCTGGGTTTCTGCGTCGGCGGCACGCTCCTCGGTGCGGCGCTCGCCGTGCTGCGCGCCCGGGGAGATGAAAGCGTCGCAAGCCTCACGCTGCTCGCCGCCATGCTCGATTTCAGCGACACCGGCGAGCTTTCCGTGTTCGTGGACGATGCCTACGTCGCGAAGCGCGAGCACGATTTCGCGGCGGGCGGCGTGCTGCCCGGGCGGGAGCTCGCCATCACCTTTGCCAGCCTGCGCGCGAACGACCTCATCTGGCATTACGTGGTCAATAACTATCTCAAGGGCCGCACCCCCGAGCCGTTCGATCTCCTCTACTGGAACAGCGACAGCACCAACCTGCCCGGGGCGATGTACAGCTATTACATTCGCAACACCTACCTTGAAAACAACCTGCGGGTGCCCGGCAAGCTTGCCATGTGCGGCGTGCCGGTGGACCTGGGGAAAGTGGACATGCCGGCGTACCTCCTCGCGACCCGCGAGGATCACATCGTGCCCTGGCGCACCGCCTATGCCAGCACCCGGCTGCTTGGGAGTAAAATCGAGTTCGTGCTCTCGGCCAGCGGGCACATCGCCGGCGTCATCAACCCAGCCTCGAAAAACCGCCGCAACTTCTGGTTGAATCCGCAGCCGGAGGAAGACCCCGGAAAATGGCTGGCCGCGGCGAGCCCGCAGCCGGGCAGCTGGTGGAAGCACTGGGCTGACTGGCTTGCCCCGTTTGGCGGGCCGCAGGTTCCCGCGCGCGCGCGGCTGGGCGGTGAACAGTACCGGGAAATCGAACCGGCCCCGGGCCGTTACGTCAGGGAAAAAAGCGGATGATGCTGAAGCAACCATCCGTGGATTGACTCAATTGGTTTTCAGCGTGGAGGAGCAAACATGGCACAAAGAGTAGCGGTCGTAACCGGCGGCATGGGCGGCCTGGGCGAGGCGATCTGCATCAAGCTCGCGCAGATGGGCAACATCGTGGTGACGACTTATTCCCCCAGCAATACCAAATCCGGTGAGTGGCTGAAGGAGATGAAGGCCAAAGGCCATCAAGTGCAGGCCGTGCCGGCAGACGTGGCTGATTTCGATTCCTGCCAGAAGGCGGTGGCGAGCATTGTGGCCCGGACCGGGCCCATCGACATCCTGGTCAACAACGCCGGCATCACCCGCGACATGACTTTCAAGAAAATGGGCAAGGTCGACTGGGATGCGGTGCTGCGCACCAACCTCGACAGCGTGTTCAACATGACGAAGCCGGTGTGCGACGCGATGGTCGACCGCGGCTGGGGCCGGATCATCAACATCTCGTCCATCAACGGCCAGAAAGGCGCGTTCGGCCAGACTAATTACTCCGCGGCCAAAGCCGGCATGCATGGGTTCACCAAGGCGCTGGCGCTGGAAGTCGCGCGCAAAGGCGTGACCGTCAACACGGTCTCTCCCGGTTACATCGGAACCAAAATGGTGCTGGCGGTTCCCAAGGAAGTGCTCGACGCCAAGATCATCCCGCAGATCCCGGTGGGCCGCCTCGGCAAGCCGGAAGAGATCGCCGGTCTGGTGGCCTACCTGTGCTCGGAGGAAGCCGCGTTCGTCACCGGCGCCAACATCGCGATCAACGGCGGCCAGCACATGTATTAATGATGCGCCGCGAGATACCGGCCGCATCATTAATTTACCGATATTTTTCAATCCTTTAGCCTTGCATTCACCCCGTCTTGGTGAAATAATGATGCACCCCGGTACCACACGGTCATCCTCATGACGCAATCGCCCCGGATCGTCAAGAAGTACCCGAATCGCCGGCTTTACGACACCGAAACAAGCAGTTACATCACGCTTGCGGACGTCAAGAAGCTGGTGCTGGAAACGGTTGCCTTCAAGGTGGAGGATGCCAAGACCCACGAGGACCTGACGCGCAGCATCCTGCTGCAAATCATCCTCGATGAGGAAACCGCGGGGGCGCCGATGTTCTCGAGCGACATGCTGTCGCAGATCATCCGCTTCTACGGCAACGCCATGCAGGGGATGATGGGCAGCTATCTCGAGAAGAACATCCACACCTTCATCGAAATGCAGAAGCGCCTGCAGGACCAATCGCGGCAGATCTATGGCGACAACCCCATACTGGGCGCGGACGCGTGGAGCGAGTTCATCAAGATGCAGGGCCCCGCGATGCAGGGGCTGATGGGGAGCTATCTGGATCAGAGCGCCAACGCCTTCATGGAAATGCAGCAGAACCTGCAGCAGCAAACCCGCAATCTCTTCGGCAACTTCCCGTTCCCCACCTTCACGGGCGGCGCACCGCGCCCGACGGGCGACGCCAAATCACCGGGGTCGCCGGCGCATGACAGCGGCAAAAAAGAAGGCGGCGAAGGCAAGCCCTGAGCGGGCGGCGCGACCGCGCGCCCCGCACGCAGCACCCCAACCCCGGGTCGGGTTTGTTTCCCTCGGTTGCCCCAAGGCGCTGGTGGATTCCGAGCGCATCCTCACCGAGCTGCGCGCCGAAGGCTACCTGATCTCTCCCACTTACGAGGGCGCCGACCTCGTCGTGGTCAATACCTGCGGCTTCATCGATTCCGCCGTCGATGAATCGCTCGGCGCGATCGGCGAGGCGCTCTCGGCCAACGGCAAGGTGATCGTCACCGGCTGCCTCGGCGCCAAGGGCGACATCGTCAGGAAAACCCACCCGCGAGTGCTCGCGGTGACCGGGCCGCATGCGACCGACGAAGTGATGCGCGCGGTCCACCGGCATCTGCCGCAACCCCCTTACGATCCGTTTGCGAGCCTGGTGCCGGTCCAGGGCATCAAGCTCACCCCGGCGCATTACGCCTATCTCAAGATCGCCGAAGGCTGCAATCACCGCTGCACCTTCTGCATCATCCCCTCGATGCGGGGCGATCTCGTGAGCCGGCCGGTCGGAGAAGTCCTGCGGGAAGCGGAAAACCTGGTGAAAGCGGGCGTACGAGAGCTGCTCGTCATCTCGCAGGACACCAGCGCCTACGGCGTGGACGTCAAGTACCGCACCGGCTTCTGGAACGGCCGGCCGGTGAAGACGCGCATGACCGAGCTGGCCCGCGCGCTGGGCGGCCTCGGCGCGTGGGTGCGGCTGCACTACGTCTACCCCTACCCGCACGTGGACGAAGTCATCCCGCTGATGGCGGAAGGCAGATTGCTGCCCTACCTGGATGTGCCGTTCCAGCACGCAAGCCGCAGGATATTGAAGCTCATGAAGCGGCCGGCCAGCGCCGAGAATAATCTCGAGCGCATCCGCCGCTGGCGGGAGATCTGCCCGGAGATCACGCTGCGCAGCACATTCATCGCCGGCTTTCCGGGCGAGACGGCGTCCGAGTTCGAGGAATTGCTCGCTTTCCTCGAGCAAGCGCAACTCGACCGCGTCGGTTGCTTCGCCTATTCGGCGGTGGCTGGCGCCGCGGCCAACGCCCTGCCCGGCCCCGTGCCGGAAGCAGTGAAAGAAGAGCGTCGCGCCCGACTCATGAAGCTCCAGGAAAAAATCAGCGCCGGCCGGCTCCAGCGCAAAATCGGGAAAACACTGACCGTCCTGGTGGACGAGGTCAGTGCCGGGGGTGCGGTGGCGCGCTCCAGCGCCGATGCGCCCGAAATCGACGGCGTCGTCCACGTGGCGCCCGCTGCCGGGCTGAAACCCGGCGCCTTCGCCCGGGTCCGCGTGACGCGCGCCGATACCCACGATCTGTGGGCCGAATGGGTGAGTGATTCAGTGATTCAGTGATTGAGTGATTGAGTGCGAGAGGCCGCGCATTCAGCATAAGGCTACTGATCACCTAAACACCCAATCACCTAATTGCGCTGTGTCACAAGATAGATTCCCTCCCCCTCGACGGGGGAGGGTTAGGGTGGGGGTGAACCGCCTCAAGATGCGCAACTTTTTCACCCCCATCCCAGCCTTCCCCCATCAAGGGGGAAGGAGTTTCTCTGGTGTTTTGTGACACAGTGCAATTAATTACCCAATCACTGGGCGACCCGGTCGCGAACTCGCGTGGTGAAAAACGCCGCCGCCTCATTCACGTCGCGAGTGAGCTTCATGGGCGGCAGGCTCGCCAGCACGCGCTTGCCGTAACTGCGGGTGAGGAGCCGCGGATCGCAGATCATGAGCACGCCGCGGTCGGTCTCATCCCGGATCAGCCGGCCCGCCCCCTGCTTCAGCATGATGACCGCCTCGGGCAGTTGATACTCGAAGAAGGCGCTGCGGCCCTCGCGGTTCATCCGGTCGATGCGCGCGGCGAGCACCGGGTCGTCGGGCGATGCAAACGGCAGCTTGTCGATTACGACCAGCGACAGCGCCTCGCCGCGCACGTCCACCCCTTCCCAGAACGAGTGGCTGCCCACCAGGACCGCGTTGCCGAGATCGCGGAAGCGCACCAGCATCTCCGAGCGCGAGCCCTCGCCCTGCGTGAGTAGCGGGTAATCGAGCCCGCGGGCCTCGAATGCCTGCCGCAGCAGCTGGTAGCCGTTTCGCATCGCGCGCAGGCTGGTGAAGAGCAGAAACGCCCCGCCGCCCGCCGCCTCGATGACCGGCAACGCGGCCTCCACCACGGCCTCCGTATGTTCAGTCGTATTGGGGTCGGGCAACCGCTCGGGGATACAAAGCAGGGCCTGCTCCGTAAAGTCGTAAGGGCTCGCCCAGCTCGCGGTACGCGCTTGCTCCAGCCCCATCTGGCCGCAGTAATGCGCGAAGTCGTTGTTGACCGACAGCGTCGCGGAAGTAAAGATCCACGCCCGCGCGTCGCCTTCGATCCGGGCTCCGAAGATCTCGGCGATCGACAGCGGGGTCGAGTTGAGATGCAGGGAATGGCTGAAGAGCTCGGC
The DNA here is from genome assembly GCA_964521405.1 of uncultured Streptomycetaceae bacterium. Lineage (GTDB taxonomy): Bacteria > Pseudomonadota > Gammaproteobacteria > Burkholderiales > SG8-41 > SG8-41. The sequence continues at coordinate 56,876 of CAZFRR010000065.1, forward strand.
CCACTTCACGCGCGCCTCGTCCACCCCGCTCCTCCAGCGCTCGAGTCCTTCCGCCAGCGTGAGCGCCCGCTGCCAGCAGCGCTTGAGGCCTTCGCTGCGCTCGGCCTGGCTTTTCAGCCGGCCGGAAAGCTGGTCCAGCGCGGACAGCACGGCGTTCAACCCGGCCTCGAAATCCTTGTCGCCCTCGAGCATGCGCGCGGGCAGTCTGCCGCTCGCCTGGCTGAACGCCAGCCGGAGGTCGCGCGCGTATTTATCCAGCGCCTGCGCCGCCTCCGGCAACGGGGCATAGTCCTTAGCCGAGGCCGCTCCTTCCAGGCGAACGTCGCGAGCGAGCCCGGTCAGCTGGGAGGTTGAGATGCTTTCGCTGAAAAAAAGAGTCGCGGTCTCGGGCAGCTGGTGCGCTTCGTCGAAAATCACCGTGTTGCTGGCGGGCAGCAGCTCGGCCACGCCTTCGTCGCGCAACGCCAGGTCGGCGAAGAACAGGTGATGGTTGACCACCACCACCTCGGCTGCCAGCGCCTTGCGGCGCGCCTCCATGACAAAGCACTTGTCGTAGTGCGGGCACGGCGAGCCGAGGCAGTTCTCGCGCGTGGAGGTGGCATGAAACCAGGCGCCCGAACTCTCCGGCACGCTGGAGCACTCGGCCTTGTCGCCGGTCAACGTGCTGCGGGCAAAGCGCTCGATCTCACTGAGATGCCGCACCTCCTCGCGCGTCGGCAGGCGGCCATCGTTCAACGCGCGCTCGAGATGGTAGTGGCAGACGTAGTTGGCACGGCCTTTCAGCAACGCCACCGTTACCGGCACCTTGAGCGCCTGGCGCACGGTGGGGATGTCGCGGTCGAACAGCTGGTCCTGCAGCGTCTTGGTGCCGGTGGAAATGATGACCTTGCCGCCGGACAGCAGCGCCGGCACCAGGTAGGCGACGGTCTTGCCGGTGCCGGTGCCGGCCTCGGCGACCAACTGCCCCTTCCCGGCGATGGTTTCCGCCACCGCGTGCGCCATCTCGACCTGAAACGGCCGAGCGCGGAAATCCTGCATGACCCGCGCCAGCGGCCCCGCTGCGGAAAACAGGTGGTCGAGATCGATCAAGCTCAGCGCACTTCCTCGACTTTGACCAGCACGCGCCGGCTGTCGCGCGTCGTCGTGGTGGTGCGCCCGAATAGGACCGACTGCTGCCCGCTGGCATCCTGGCCGATGCCGCCAATCTCCATCCATTCACCGAGCCGGCCGGAAACCGTCGTCACCACGCTCTGGACGTTCACGGCGCCCGGAACCTGCCGCGACAGCGACTCCCGCTGCGGGCTGATATCGAGCGTGACGCGATCGCCCGCGAGCCGGGGCAGCACGTAAAAGCCGGTATTGGCGTCGCGGTACTGGGTGCCCTCCACGACCTGCTCCACCACCTGCCCGTTGATGACGACGCGGCGCACCTGCCGCTCGCGCACGGGCACCGATTGGCCGACGGACACGAAGGCCTCGCGCCCCTCCATGACTCGCACCGCCTGCGTGCTGCGGTCGCTTTCCACGCGGCGATTCTCCACGGCCTGCGCACGCACCCGGTCGTCGCCTTCGCCGATGACCACGCTGCCGCCTCTCGCATCGCGGCTGCCGGGTGGAATGGTTATCCGGCCCTGCTCGCCGCCCACGCTGCCCGACACTGAGGCGGAACTGCGGCTGCGGTCGATGTCGGCATCCTGCCGCACCGTGATCAGCAGCTGCCGCGGGGCGGTGTCGATGCTGGCGAGAATGCGCTTGATCTCTTCCAGGTTGGCGGGCGTGGTGCGAACGATCAACTGGCCCTGCAAGCCGCTCACGCTGCCTTCACGCGAGAGCATCGGCTGGATGATAGGGATCACTTCCGGCGCCGTGCGGTAGCGCAACGGGATCACTTCGAGGACGGCGATCTGGGACAGAACCGCGCCAGCTGAGCAAAGCAATGCAACAGCAACGAAAATAGCGGTTGCGCGGATTGCCGAAAAAAACAGTTTCATTTGCGACAAGATGCCTGTCTCAACGCGGATGGCCATCGCCAGTTTACGCCAGGCGAAATTGCCCCCGGCTCGTTTCAAAGCCGCCCGGGCAGGATCATCGTGGCTGGCGCACATGTGTTGTTAATGAGAATGATTCTTGATAGTATTGAACTCGCAGCCCCAGTTATTCGCCAGAATATTCACCATAGCTCTTTTATGATCAAACACTTGCGTAGTATAGCCGGCTTTTTGCTGGCGCTGACATGCGTCATAGGGATGAATTCCACCAGCGCCCAGGAAAAAGTGTTGAACCTCTATTCGTCCCGCCATTACGAGACGGACGAGGCGCTCTACACCCAGTTCACCCAGCAGACCGGCATCAAGTTGAACCGCATCGAGGGCGGCGAGGACGCGCTGATCGAGCGCATCCGCAACGAGGGCGACAAGAGCCCGGCCGACGTGCTGATCACCGTGGACGCAGGCCGGCTGTGGCGCGCCGAACAACTGGGGCTGTTCCAGCCGGTCAAGTCCAGGGTGCTGGAAGCCCGCCTGCCCACCTCCTACCGTCATCCCGACGGCCTGTGGTTTGGCTACTCGGCGCGGGCGCGCATCATCGCTTACAGCAAATTGCGGGTTAAGCCCGGCGAGATTGCCAGCTACGAAGATCTAGCCAACCCGAAATGGAAAGGCAGGATCTGCACGCGCTCCGCGGGACACGTCTACAACCTTTCGCTCATCAGTTCTCTGGTCAGTCACCTGGGCGAAGCCAGGACCGAGGAATGGGCCAGGGCCGTCGCTGCCAACCTCGCGCGCGCGCCCAAGGGCGGTGACTCCGACCAATTGAAGAGCGTGGCGGCCGGAGAATGCGATCTGGCGATCAGCAATACCTATTACTACGTCCGCCTGCTGAGATCGAGTAAACCGGACGAGCGCGAGGTGGCGAAAAAAGTGGGCGTGATACTGCCGAACCAGAAGGACCGCGGCACACACGTCAATGTTTCAGGCGCGGGCATGCTGAAGCACGCGCCCCATAAGGAAGCCGCCATGCTCTTCCTCGAGTACCTGGCGAGCGATGAAGCGCAGAATTACTTCGCCAACGGCAATAACGAATGGCCGGTAGTGCCGACGGTCAAGCTCGATAACGCCGCGCTCGCCACGCTCGGCAAGTTCAAGACCGACTCCCTGAATGTCGCCGCGATCGGAAAAAATCAGCCGGTCGCGCAGAAAATCGCGGACCGCTCCGGCTTCAAATGATGTACCGGGGGGGCCACTCCCTTCGTTAGAACCGGTAACAGAATGAGTGGTCGCGGAGCAAACGAACCACCCCCACCCTGGCCCTCCCGGTCCCCCACTCCTTCCCTCTCCCCCGAAAGGGGAGAGGAAGCTCGAGCCTCCCCTCTCAGCTTGGGAGAGGGGCGAGGGGGAGGGAATGTTTATTTCCTCTCGCAGAAAAGAGTTCTCCTTCCCCCTGAGGGGGAAGAAAAAATTCCCCTTCCCCCTCAGGGGGAAGGTTGGGATGGGGGTGGTTTCACCAGTCGTTTCATTTATCGTCGTTCCGCCGCGATCCGGGCGCGCATCAGGGACCGCGACAGCAGTATCAGCGGCACCACGCCCACCGCCACGATGGTGAGCGCGGGGGCGGCCAATTCACTCAGGCGCTCGTCGCTCGCCAGGTTATAGGCATGAACCGCGAGCGTGTCGAAGTTGAACGGCCGCATCATGAACGTCACCGGCAGCTCCTTCATCACGTCCACGAACACCATCAGCGCGGCGATCATCAGGCTCGGCATCAACAGCGGCACGTGCACTCGCATCAGTATGCCGCGGGCATTGGCGCCGAGAATGCGCGCGGCGTCATCCATGCTGGGCGTGACCTTGGCGAGCCCCGCTTCCACGCTTTGCAGCGCAACCGCCAGGAAACGCACCAGGTAGGCGTACACCAGGGCCATCATCCCGCCGGTGAGTATCAAGCCGGTGGAGATTCCGAACAGGGATTGCAGCCAGCCTGACAGCGCGTGATCCAGCCGGGTCACGGGGATCAGGATGCCCACCGCGATCACGGCCCCGGGGACGGCATATCCCAGCGCAGCCAGGCGGTGCGCCGCGAGCCCGATGAGGTTGGCGCCGGCGCGCGCGGAGTAAGCGATCAGCAGGGCCAGGATCACGGCGCAGGCCGCCGTGACGGCGGATACCGACACGCTGTTCCAGACCAGCTTGAAGTAACGCGCGCCGAAATGGAGGTCACCGCCCGCCACCGACAGGTCGAGCAATAGGGCCGCGGGCAGGAGAAATCCGGCGGCGACCGGCACTGTGCATGCCAGCACTGCCGCACCAGCGGGCAAACCGCGCAATCGCTGCGGCACCAGGTGGCGGCGCACGGAGCGATCGTCGAATCGCGCCCGCCCGCGGCTCACGCGCTCCGCGATCAGCACCACCGCGACAAATCCCAGCAGCGCCGCGGCCAGCTGCGCGGCGGCGATGCGATCGCCCAGCGACAACCAGGCGCGATAAATGCCGGTGGTGAAAGTGGGTAACGCGAAATACGATACGGTGCCGAAATCGGCAAGCGTCTCCATCAATGCCAGCGTCACACCCGCCGCGATACCCGGCCGGGCGAGCGGCAGCGCCAGCCTGAAAAAACTCCGCCACGGGCCGTAGCCCAGGCTGCGGCCGGCCTCGATCATCCCCGCCGCCTGTTCCAGGAACGCGGCGCGGGCCAGCAGATAGACGTAAGGATAGAAAACGAATGAAAAAATGACCGCGGCGCCGCCGAGCGAGCGCACCTCGGGAAACCAGTATTCCCTGGGGCCCCATCCGAACCAGGCGCGCAACCCGGTCTGCACCGGCCCGGTGAACTGGAAAAAATCGGTATAGGCATAGGCCATGACGTAGGCCGGAACCGCGAGCGGCAGGATCAGCGCCCATTCGAAGAAACCGTGCCCCGGAAAACGGCACATCGTCGTCAGCCAGGCCGTGGCGACACCGATCGCTGTCACGCCCATGCCGACCCACAGCATGAGCCACAGTGTGTTGACGATGTACTCCGGCAGCACGGTCGCCGCGAGGTGCGCCCAGGTCTCGCCACTGGGCGTGAAAACGCTGCCCAGCACGACCACGACCGGCACCGCCAGCACAGCGGCTGCCACACTGGCCAGGAGCGACAAGGTATTCCAACCCCGCCCCCGATATGCGGACTTATCCTCTATCGAACTCATCTTCCGTTCCGGCTCAAATCAAATCCAGCCTGCTAATAGGGCCTATCGCGTTGCTCGGCCCTTTGACTCGCGTAATAGTCTTAAAATCAATGGGTTCATTCTACCCCCCATCCATGACAATGAGAATGCTTCTTGTTAACTGTATAATTGGGGTATGGCTGCCCTATTGGAACTGACTGGCGTCCAGCACGGCTACAACGGGCGACGGGTGCTCACCAATTTCTCGCTGACGCTCGCACGCGGCGAGATTGGCTGCGTGCTGGGCCCGAGCGGTTGCGGCAAGACCACAGTGCTGCGCTGCGTCGCCGGCTTCGAGAAGATTGCTGCCGGCCGCATCGCGTTGAACGGCGAGGAAGTGAGCCGTCCCGGCCGCACCGTCCCGCCCGAGCAGCGCCGGGTCGGCATGGTGTTTCAGGACTACGCCCTCTTTCCTCACCTCACCGTGGCGGAAAACGTGGCTTTCGGCTTGCGCAAGCTTGACGCTTCCGCCCGCGCCCGGCGGGTGGGCGAGACGCTCGAAGTGATCGGCATGACGCGCGCCGCGGAACGCTACCCGCACGAGTTGTCCGGCGGGCAGCAACAGCGCGTCGCGCTCGCGCGCGCGGTTGCGCCCCAGCCGGAGTTATTGCTGCTGGACGAGCCTTTCTCCAACCTGGACGTCGACCTGCGCGAGCGCCTCGGACTCGAGATCCGGGACATCCTCAAGCAGCAGAACATGACTGCGATCCTGGTGACGCACGACCAGCACGATGCTTTTGCGATCGCCGATGCCATCGGCATCATGAGAAAAGGCCGCATCGAGCAATGGGGCGCGCCCTACGATCTCTATCACAGGCCGGCGACCCGCTTCGTGGCGGACTTCGTCGGGCAAGGCGCGTTCCTGCCCGGCACGGTGCTGGATGACCACCGCATCCGGCTCGAGCTGGGAGTGTTCCAGGGCAACGTGACGGATACCTGGCCCCAGGGCGCCGTGGTGGACGTGCTGCTGCGCCCCGATGACATCATTCACGATGACTCAAGCCCCCTGCAGGCGCAAGTGCTGCACAAGGCTTTCCGCGGCGCCCAGTTCCTCTACACCTTGCAACTACCGGGCGGCGGGCGCGTGCTGTCGCTGGTGCCGAGCCACCACAATCACGCCATCGGCGAGAGAATCGGCATCCGCCTGGAAATTGACCACCTCGTCGCTTTTCCGCGCGAAGCAGCGGAAAACAGCCCGGCCAGCGTCCTGAGTCACTAGGGTTTGAACTGCGCCCGCACTGCTCGCGCGAGCTCGTAGACGGCAAGCGCATAGTTGATGCTGCGGTTGTAGCGGGTGATCACGTAGAAATTGTTAAGACCGAGCCAGTAGCGCGGTCCGTTCTCAGTCTCCACCACGAACAGGGCCGCTTCGGCTTCATCCTCGAGCGGAATGGCCGGCGTTACACCCAGACGCTTCAACTCGGCGATCTTAAATTGCGGCCGGATGCCGGCTTCCAGCGCGGCGTCCGCGCCGGCACCCTCCACCCCCGCCGGCACGACGACCGCTTCGCCGCTCCGCCAGCCGTGGGCCTTGTAATAATTGGCGACACTGCCGATCGCATCCGCGGTCGTTCCCATCAGGTCCCGCCTGCCATCGCCGTCGAAATCCACCGCGTAACGACGGTAGCTGCTGGGAAGAAATTGGGGAATCCCGATGGCTCCGGCATAGGAGCCCCTGATCCTCGCTGCATCCAATCCCGTCTCGCGCGTGAGCAGCAGATACTCCTCGAGCTGCGCCCGGAACAGTTCGGCGCGCGGCGGATACTGGAATGCCAGCGTGGTCAGCGCATCGAGGACCCTGTGGCTGCCGGTGTTACGGCCATATAGCGTCTCCACGCCGATGGTGGCGACGATGATTTCCTCGGGCACGCCGTATTCGAGGCTCGCTCTTGCCAGGGTGGCCGCGTGCGCGCGCCAGAACGCGGCGCCGGCGTTGATACGCGCAGGGTCCACGTTCCGGCTGCGGAACTCGTGCCACGGCCGCGCCGTCACAGGCGCGGAGATGGCCTGGAGAATGCCCGGGCGCGTCCGCGCCTGGCCGAACAGCCTGCGCAACGCGCTCTCCTCGAACCGGTGCTTTTGCACCATCTCCCCGATGAACGACTCGATCTCCGGAGAAAGCGGTTGCTGCGCCGAAACGGTTGCCGCCGCCTGGCTCAACAGGAAAATCAGTAGCGCGAGGGAACCGATGCGAGATCGCATGGGATTGGAAGCGATCTCGGGATTATTCACCAGCCGCATTGTAGCCCCGCGCGGCCAGGAGCGGGTTGGGGATGTCCCTGAAGTGCGCCTATTTCTTGCCGCTGCAGATCTCGGCGGATCGGGTCATGGCGTAGTTGAGGTGATTGAATCCCGGCACGTTGAACGTCGCGGCGTCGTCGCGGAAGATGTAAGGGTGCTCGCCCTGCTCCTTGTAACGGGACAGCAGCATGCCGGGCTCCATGCCAGGTTGGTAATCACGCCGCAGACATACGTCCACCAATCGTTTCGCGGAGGCGGTGGCATCCCCGAGCGACTCGTATTCGCCGATCCGGCGAACCTTGCTTTCGGGCTCAGTGTGCCCGCTCAGTCCTTCAACGAAGAAAGTCACCGGCCCTCCTGAATGCTCGATTATCTCGCACTCGACGCGCTTCGGCACCACTATACATTACCCGCCAGCCCGGAATCTTGTGGCACGGGCTTGAGGCTCGACGGAAATCTTACGGAGCCGACCCCCCAAGTCATAAAGAGGACCGGGCCAAGAAAATAGTTAAAGAAAATCAGATCGTTCCAATACTTAGTCGTCCTCGAAGGCTCAGGCGCCCCGAATGACAATCTTGCCGAAATGCCTGCGGCTGGCGAGATAGTCGTAAGCAGCCCGCGCATCCCCGAACCCAAACTGCCGGTCGATGATCGGTTTGAGCTTTGCGTGTGAGATCGCCCGGTTCATGGCCTCGAACATCTCGCGGCTGCCGACCTGGATGCCGTGCACATTGGCGCGCTTGGCGAGAATCATCTGCGGATTGATCTGAGCCTCGCCCGCGAGATTGCCGATGGCGTAGAGCCGTCCGCCCACACGAAGCGCGAGGAGCGATCGCCGGAACGTTCCCGCCCCGCCCAACTCGACCACGTGGTCGGCGCCCTGTCCGCCGGTCAGTTCCAAGACCGCGCTCTCCCAGTCGGGCGTGGTGCGGTAGTTCACCACGTCGGTGACGCCCATCGTCTTCAACCGCGCGATTTTCTCATCGCTGCCCGAGATGACGATTACGCGCGCTCCCGCGACGCGCGCGAACTGCGCCGCGAATAGCGACACGCCGCCGGTGCCCAACGTCAGCACGGTCTCGCCCGCGGTCAGCCCCCCGCGCGCAAACAGGGCGTGCCAGGCGGTGACCGCCGCGCATGGCAGCGTGGCCGCCTCCTCGAACGAAAGGTGGGCGGGAATCGGAACGACGCCTTCCTCCGACAGCACGATGCGCTCGGCCAGCACGCCATCCGATGGCCCGCCAAGAGCGGAGGAGCCGTACGCCGGATCACCACGTCCGGCGAGCCAGCGCTGCACGAAGATCGCCGCGACGCGGTCGCCCACCTTGACGCGCGTGACGCCGGGGCCGGCTTCCACGACTTCGCCGGCACCGTCTGATAGCGGGATCAGTCGCGGCTTGATCGCCCCCCGCTCATAGGCGCCGGTGGCAACTTTGAGGTCGCGGTAATTGAGCGAGGTCGCACGGATGCGAATCGCAACCTCTCTCGGACCGGGACGGAGTGACTCCTCGTCACCGAGCTTCAGGCCATCGAGGGTACCGAGCGGGTCGAGCCTGTAGACCTTCATGCGCAATGCCCCCCCTGTGGCCTGATCTTACAACGCGGCCCCGGCCTTGGCCGGGGTGACAGGAAGTTGAGGTGGTGGGGATTCTACTTGGCGAGCCCCAACTCCCGGATCAACCTGCTCCAGGTGGTAAGCTCGGTCTTGATCATGGCGGCATACTCTTCCGGCGAGCTGGCGACCACCTCCGCCCCGGTATCCAGAAAGCGCTTGCGGACATCCGGCTGCCTCAACACGCGCACGATCTCCTGATTCAACCGGTTGATAATGGCGGGCGGCGTCCTGGCGGGCGCGAACAGCCCAAACGGCGCTGAGAAGTCATAACCGGGAACGCCCGAAGCGGCTATCGTCGGCAAGTCGATCAACTCGGATGGCCTGGCGCTCGTGATCGCCAACCCCCGCAACCGGCCCGACGCGATGTGCGGCGCGACCGAGCTTGCGGTGGCGAACATCAGGTGAACCTCCCCGCCGATCAGCCCGGTCAGGGCGGGGCCGGCGCCCTTGTAGTTGATGCGCACCAGATTGACGCCCGCGAGCTGCTGAAAGAGTTCAGCCGGCAGGTGATTGGAACTGCCAGTGCCGGAGGTGGAAAAATTGAGCTCCCCAGGGCGGGCCTTCGCCAGCGCAATCAACTGCCTCACGCTCTTGACGGGCATGGACGGGTGCACGGTCAACACGCTCGGCGAAGTGGCCACCAGGGTCACCGGCACGAAATCCCTCACCACGTCGTAGGGCGCCTTTTCGAAGAGCGGGCCGATGGTGAAGCTGCCGGCCGTCACCAGCAGGGTGTAGCCGTCGGCCGGGGAGCGCATCAGCAGGTCGCCCTGGATGAAGCCGCCGCTCGGCCGGTTGTCAACGATGACCGTCCAGCCCAGGCTGTCGTTCAATCCCTGCCCCACCAGCCGCGCCACGAAGTTGTTCGCGCCCCCGGGCGGTGAAGCAATGATACGGATCGGCTTGCTTGGAAAATCCTGCGCGGCAGCCGGGCCCGCCGCCAGAGCGACGACGCCGGCCGTCAGCAGCGATGCAACAAGTGATCTCCTTCCCATAACTTCTCCCCGATGAAATCCCGGTTCTGCTCTGACCGGATGCAATGTCGGGCACCGGCTGCTGCGCTCCAATCCACCAATACTTCCTAGAACTCCGGCTTGATCCCCGCTTGCTTTATTACAGCCGCGGCTCTTTCGTATTCCTGCTTGAACCTTTCGGCATAAAATTCAGGCGTGCCGGGGGTAAATTCGACCCCCTTGCCTGCCCACAGCTCCTTCATGTCTGGCGCATCAAGAATCGCCGTCACGGCCGCGTTCAGCCTCAAGAGTATCTCGCGCGGGATGCCGGCGGGCGCCATCAGCCACTCGGACCCGGTGAGCTCGTAGCCGGGCAGTGCATCAGCAATCGGCGGCACGTCGGACAGCAACGGATTGCGCCGCAGCCCGGTCACACCCAGCGCGCGCAACTTCCCGTCCTTCAAGTGCTGAAGCAGGCTCGGCACCTGCATGAACGTCGCGTCGGCGCGGCCCGAGATGAGGTCGACGATCGCGGGCGGGCTGCCCTTGTACGGAACGTGCAACAACTTCACCTTCGCGTGCAACTGGAACAGCTCGCCGGCGAGTTGGAAGTTGCTGCCGACGCCGGTGGTGACGAACGTGATCGCCCCCGGCCGCGTCTTCGCGGCAGCGACGAACTCCTTTACCGACCGCGCCGGCAGTGATGGGTGCACGGCCATCACGAAGCCGTAGGCGCCGACCTGGGCGACCGGAGCAAGGCTTTTCACGGGATCCCACCCGCCCCGGGCACGGGCATTGAGCACCGCGCTGACCGTCATGAACGATCCCGGCTGCAGCAGCAGCGTGTAGCCATCGGGGGCCGCCTTCGACACGTACTCGTTCGCGATCATGCCTGCGACGCCGGATCGGTTGTCCACGATGATTTGCGTCTTCAGCCATTCGGCTAGACGCGGGACCACCTGGCGCGCGGTGACATCCGCCCCGCCGCCGGGCGTGGATCCCGTCACCATGCGGATCAGTTTTGAAGGATACGGCTGGGCCACGCACATTCCCGCCGCGAAGAGCAGGACGGCTGCGGCAAGGCGCGGGGCGTGGCGAGGGAACATCGGCTCATGATAGCGCGACGGGCGACTTTCGGCGGACGGAGGGTCCGCGATGCGCGGGACTTTCCGGGTAGTCGGAACTGAAGCGTTCCCGTTGCCCTATGCCGGTCGCGCATGCACAATGCGGCGTCGAACTTTATACGAGCGAGCGGTTGTGGCATCGCGGCCAAGCATCGTGATCATTGGAGGCGGCATTGGCGGCCTGTTCGCCGCCAATGCGCTGATCGCACAGGAACTGAAGGTTTCAATTTATGAACAGGCTCCCGCGCTGGGCGAGGTCGGCGCCGGCGTTTATGTGACACCGAACGCGGTGCGCCACCTTGAGCGTGTAGGTCTCGGGCCCGCCGTTGAGAAATGGGGCGCGCGGGTCGGCCCGGGCTCCCATTACTTTCGCCATGACGGCACGCCGATCGCGCCGGTGCAGGTGACGGACGCGTCCGGCTGGAACGCGAACTTCGGTATGCACCGCGCCGACTTCGTCGAGTTCCTCGCCGCCAACCTGCCCGCCGGAATCGTGCACACCGGCCATCGCGCCGTCGGCTTCGAGCAGAACGGCGGCACGGCCCGCGTCAAGTTCGCCAACGGCGCCAGCGCCGAGGCCGACGTCGTGGTCGCCGCCGACGGCATTCACTCCGAGCTGCGGCCGTACGTCTTCCCGCCCTCCCGGCCCGTCTTTCACGGCAGCATCTCGTACCGCGGCCTGGTCTCGCGCGAGCGCCTGCCGGACTGGCCGATGGACCGCTGGCAGATGTGGGCCGGTCCGTCCAGGCATTTCCTGGTCTTCCCGGTCCGCCACGGCACGATGGTCAACTACGTCGGCTTCGTGCCGGCCGACGAGGCGATGAAGGAATCCTGGACCGCGCCTGGCGACCCGGAGATGCTGCGCCGCGAGTTCGCGGGCTGGGATCCACGCATTGCAAACGTGCTGAAGCAGGTCGACAAGACCTTTCGCTGGGCGCTCTACGACCGCGAGCCGCTGCCGACCTGGACCCGGGGCCGGTTGACGCTGCTCGGCGACGCGGCGCATCCGATGCTGCCACATCTCGGCCAGGGGGCGAACCAGGGAATCGAGGACGGCATGGCGCTGGCGACGATACTGGCCCTGGTGGATTCCTCCACGGTCCCGGCAGCGCTGCTTGCCTACGAGAAATTACGCCGCGAGCGCGTGGCGGAGGTCCAGCTCGGCGCCCGGACGCAGGGGCTGCGCGTCGATTCCGTCCACGCTGATCTCCGCGCTCGCGACGCGGAGCTCGTCGCGCACGCCGAATTCCGCAAGCACCTTTACGCCTACGACGTGGTGCCGGAAGCGCGCTCCGCGGCGGTGGCCCTGCTGCAATAGTTCGCTTTCAGCGCCGCGCGAGCGGCGTCACTTCACCAGGCCGGTCTTCCTGGCCATCTCGCTCACCCGCTTGAACTCCTCGCGGATCTCGGCCGCCATCGGCTCGGGCGCGGCGTAGTTCTGCAAGATGCCGAGCGGCGCCAGTCTTGCCGCGATGGCGGGCGCCTTGACCGCCTGCTCGATCGCGCCGACGAGGGCGTTCCTCGCGTCCTCGGGAATCCCCGCGGGCGCGAGAAAGCCGAACCAGATGCCGAACAGATCTTCCCGGTAGCCGAGCTCGCGCATCGTGGGTATGTCGGAAAACTCGGGAAACCGGCTCGAAGCGACGAGGCCCCGGAACGCCCCCGACTTGATGTGAGGGCTCAGCGCGCCGAGCGACAGCACGACGCCTTCCATGTGTCCCCCGCGCAATGCGGCGATGCCGGGGGCCGCGCCGTTGTAGGGAACCGGCACGAGCTCCGCGCCCGTCAACGCGTTGATCAATTGCACGCCGAATTCACCAACCGAGCCGGAGCCGGGGTGACCCATACGCACCTGGCCCGGATTCTTCTTCGAGTATTCGATCAACTCCGCGAAATTCCTGTACGGCGCGTCGCTGCGCACGACGAGTAGGCTCGGCGTGCGTGAGGCGATGCCAAGTG
>CAZFRR010000066.1:0-3027 GCA_964521405.1 uncultured Streptomycetaceae bacterium
GCGGGCGGATCGGGTGATCGAGTGATTACTCGCTGCCCTATGTTCACCGACGCAAAAGCGGCGCCGCAGCCACGACTAACCGCTGCGTTGTTGCAGCTTTTCCTGCAACCAGACTTTGATCAGCGATTGGTACGGCACGTCCCGAGAGTTCGCTGCCGCCTTGATACCATCGAGAAGATGGGCGGGCAGGCGCAAGGAAATGGTTTGTGTCGATGGCTTCAAATTGGGGAATACCGCGCGCACGGACTTGGCTCCGTCAAAATACTCGGTGGTGTCATGCGTTTGCCAGAACCTGCGTTCCGCAGCTTCGGATTTGAATGCCGGTACCCGCTTAAGGCTGTTGCTCATAGAGTGTCCTTTCCTTGCGATGCATATCTCGCGCTGAAATCACGCGAATCAGCGTCCTGTCACCGCGCACGGTAAAGATGATCGCCAGACGCCGCCCCAGTAACGTTTGCCCAAGTGCGCGAAAGCGCGGCTCGGCCCTTGAGTGTTGCTCGTCCGGCGTGACGATGAGGGGCACGAAGAAAAACACCTGCTCCGCTTCCAACATCGTGACGCTGTGCTTGTCGTTTTTGAGCGCATTTCCGCGATCCCAATCGAAGCCGGTTATACGTCCGAAGTCGATCATGACTGTATATTACTATAATATACATGGAATGGCAACGGCGCTGGAGTGATGAGGGAATGAATATCCGCCGCAAACTTCTCGTTGCGCTTGGCGCGGGCGCGCTCGCAGCGCCGCTGACGTCGTTTGCCCAGCAGAAGGGCAAGGTCTGGCGCATCGGGTTCCTGGGCACGGCCACCGCTTCCGGTTTCGCGGGCCGGGTGGAGGCCTTGCGGGCTGGCCTGCGTGACCTGGGATACGTGGAGGGCAAGAACATTGTGATTGAGTTCCGCTGGGCCGAGGGGAAATACGAGCGACTTCCTGAGCTGGCTGCTGAGCTGGTTCGTCTCAAGGTTGACGTCATCGTCACCCATGGAGCAGTAGGGACCCCTGCGGCCAGGGCTGCGACCACGACCATTCCCATCGTCATGGCGACGAGCGGCGACGCCGTCGGCTCGGGCCTCGTTGCGAGCCTGGCGCGGCCGGGCGGAAATGTCACCGGGATGGCGAGCTTTTCTCCTGAAGGGGTTGCGAAGCGATTGGAACTGCTCAAGGACGCGTTCCCGCGTACCCGGCAAGTTGCGTTTCTCCTGAATCCGGACAATCCCGGTAACCTCAAGTTAGGTTTCCCCGCGATTGAGGCAGCAGCCAAATCACTCAAGCTGGAGCTTCAGCAATTCGGGGTAAGGGGGCCGGGTGATATCGACAGCTCCTTCGCGGCGATGGCGAAAAGACCTGTTGACGCAGTAGTGAGCGCGGACGATGCGGTGCTTATAGCCAACGCTGGAGCGATTGCAAAGCTTGCGGCAAAGATGCGGCTCCCCTCGATCGGTTCATCCGAGTTCGCCGAGGCCGGTGGCCTGATGGCGTATGGAGTGAACCGGCGCGAAACATTTCGCCGCGCGGCCTACTTCGTGGACCGCATATTCAAAGGCGCGAAACCCGCCGATTTGCCGGTCGAGCAGGCAACGCGGTTCGAGACCGTGCTGAACCAGAAAACCGCCAAGGCGCTGGGCCTCCAGTTTCCGCAGGCAGTCCTGGCGCGGGCGGATCGGGTGATCGAATGAAACGCGAGACCGGACATGTTCATGCCGGCTCGCGTCATCGCGATCGAGCGGACGCAGGTGGAGACTCGCTCGTGCGCTCGCGCCGCTCAACGCGGCGGGCGTTTCTAATTACCGCGGTCGCGCGCCCGCGAATTCAGGCTCGTCAGATTTTATGGATCGGGATCCGCAGCGCGCGCGCGGCGTCGACCATCCGGCTATCGTAACTTGCGAGCCGCACAATTTGTCGATGACTGCGGAGAAATTCGATGGAGGCCAAATGCAGGGCATCGAGGGTTCGCACGGGTTGAGGGAACGGTTCCAGCGCCCGCGCCAGTACTGGCAGAGCAAGCTCGATGAATGCGATCCGGCCCAACAGGGAACGCACCGTATCCGCGTGCGAGCGCGTGAGCTTGCGCGCGTGGATCCGCGTCCAGATCTCATACTCAAGCAGACGACTGGATACCAGGGATTCCCGCCACAGCGATTCGGGGGGGAGGCGGTCTTCCGTCAGAAGATGTGCAAGGGCAACCGAGGTATCCAGATAGATCAACGCTCGCTCCGGTCCTGCTCCAGTTCCCGAAGCAGGTCGCCGAAAAGCATGACCGGCTTACGCGGCGGGGAGCCGGCAGCGGCAAGTGCGGGTGGCGTAATCCAGCCCTGGCGTACCGCCTCGGCCAACAAGGCATCCGCCAGCATCGGGCTCCGGCTCCTTTCGGGGGGCCCGAGTTCCGCGACCACACGATCACGGTCGGTGACCAGCACGGTTTCACCGTTCGTGGCCAGACGAACATACTCGCTTAGCCTGTTCTTCAGGATTTTCAGTCCTACGGCACGCATGGTGGACAATGTAGCTTCTGGTAGCTACCAAGTCAAGGCCGGCTACCGAACCGTTCCATCAGATCAAGTCTCAATTACTACCCCTACCGCTATTGTTTCGGGTTTTGAAATGTCCGTGTGTTTCCGTGTGATTCCGTGGCTGATGTAATTGCCAGGCTCGCGGCGGCGCTCGCGCTCGCCGCCTTTGCCAACGCCGCAGCGGCGGCGTATCCGGAGCGGCCGATCCGCCTGGTCGTCCCTTATCCGCCGGGCGCGAGCACCAACGACATCCTCGGCCGCGGGCTGGCGGTGCGCCTGTCCGCGCGCCTGGGACAGCAGGTGGTGGTGGACAATCGCGCCGGCGCGAGCGGCACGCTCGGCTCCGAGCTGGTGGCGAAAGCGCAGCCCGACGGCTATACGCTGCTGGTCGCCATCGCCAGTCCGCTCGCGCTCGGCCCGAGCGTCTACCCCAAGCTGGGCTACGATTCGGTCCGCGATTTCGCGCACGTCGCGAGAGTCGCCAGCATTCCCTACGCGATGGTGGTCAACCTGTCGTTC
>CAZFRR010000067.1:0-2557 GCA_964521405.1 uncultured Streptomycetaceae bacterium
CGCCTGCTTTGCCGGCCAGACGGCTGGTGGGTATGATTTGCGCCCCTGTTGACAGGCTGGCCGCATCCGGAGAGATGGCCGAGTGGTCGAAGGCGCGCCCCTGCTAAGGGCGTATGGGTCAAAAGCCCATCGAGGGTTCGAATCCCTCTCTCTCCGCCAATTTTTCCCTGAAACCTGGGTTGGAATCGAGTCTGAAAAACATGTAATGGGCGACGCACGGATCACTGTGAACTGATTCCGAGCGCAAGCTCGGGAACAATTCCTGTCAACGCTTCCCGGCCCTCAATTCGCCAGGCAGGTCAGCCCAAGTCCAATGCGAACACGGTCGCGATTACCGCGAGTACTCCTAGCGACACACTTCGGAAGTCGCCGGACGGACGAACAATGTACTGGACGTAATCAGACAGCGGTGCAGGCGGAGGCTGAGCGTCCGCGGGAGACTCGTCGCCAGTTTTGTAGACGGCGCTCACTGCAGTTTCTCATCGACAACGCACTGCGCCCCCGGATTGCACTGACGCAAAAACGCAGGGTAGCCATGTTCGTAGAGCAGCGGACTGAATGCTGCATGTTGGTGGTTCGATTCCGCCCCTGGCCACCATCTTTTTAAAGACTTCCATGGTCCAGTCGGCATGAGTCACGAAACAGGTGTCGCCGTCGACCGAGGCGACGCCGTTGTCATTGACTTTTGCAGTCGCCTCAGGCGCGACGTGCGAAGTAGTAGATAAGGGCGATTAACAGAATTATGCCGATGCCGCCGCCGATATACATGTGGGTCTCCTATAGTTTTCCGGCAGACTGACTGGACCATATGACAAGCGGTCTGTCTGCGTGCTGCCGTACACAACGTTAGTCGCCAACAACAGCGGAAGTCCGTGATGCCCGTGCGCTCGAGCGCGGCTCACCCGCCTTGTGCTGACCTGCTAATTCGGCTTTCCTTGAGAACTGAGCACCCGCGTCGGACGCTTCACTTCGTGCCGCCGCGGGCGATCTCGTGGTTAATGTGCCGAAACGCTGAGCCGATCGGGCCTCGGCACGTGTGTCACCGAACAGACGTCGCTGGATGATCTCGGACATATTGCTGTGGTCGCGTCGGCGGGACGCTTGCAGCGAAGGCCGCGGGTTCGGAGGGAATGGCTTCGAGCTTCAGTTCAACGTTGAGACTTTCGGCGTGCATCCACGCGACAGATTCTCTTTGGACTACCACTGAGACTGCCGAAACATCATTTACTTGGAGACGACATGACAAATCCTAATCTGGAAATCGATCGCAAGGCGAACGCTAACCGGGATCCGCTCTCGGGCACGCTCGGTGCCCATCCTGTTGGAACCGGTGTGGGCGCCGCTGCGGGCGGCCTTGCAGCTGGCGTGTTGGCCGGGACGATGGCAGCAGGTCCCGTAGGCACCGTGGTAGGTGCCGCAGTGGGCGCCGTGGCGGGTGGCCTGGCGGGCAAGGGTATTGCCGAGGCAATCGACCCGACAGTCGAAGAGAGTCATTGGCGCAAGACTTTTTCGAGTCGGCCCTACGTGAAGGGCGGGGCGAGCTTTGACGACTACGGCCCGGCCTATCGTTATGGGGTCGATTCCTATGGGCGGTCCAACGGCCGCACGTTCGAGCAGGCGGAACCGGAGATGATGCGTGACTGGAATCGTGCGAAAGGCACCTCCGGATTGACGTGGGACAACGCCAAACACGCCAGCCGTGATGCCTGGCAGCGTCTCAGCAACGTGGTAGAGCGCGCGGTCCCCGGCGATTCCGATCGAGACGGAATGTAAGCGACGCTACGCCCGCTTACAGACGCATCGACTGCCGGCTGAGCAGCGGCAGCGAGTGAAAGCGACCTCGGGGATTTGAACCCGAGCTTGCGTTCGCTCGCTGTCTGTCAGGGAGACATATTACGGAGGGAGTCGCCGATGAATCCCGACAGACCGGCCTGCAACTCGGTTCTGGTGCACTGGCGGCACGAGAAAACAGGCCATTCGGCGGATCTGATCTCAGCATCAAGCTGAAAGGAGAGCCCGGTCCCAAAGCTGCTTGAGTGACTGGTTCCGCCACTGACGACCTGGGCCGAACGAGAACTGTCGCTTGTGAATCCGATGTGCCAACTCAATGCCAGCAAGCATTATCGCTGCGTTGCCGAACGATTTGAAGCCCAACATGGAAGCGCAGCGGCGTTTGATCGCGCGATGATCCTGCTCAACGATGTTGTTCAGGTAGGGGCAGTTCCTGACGAGAACATACTTCCATCTGTGATTCTCCCGGCGCAGAAGCCGCAGCGCTTGATGACTCGGCGCGTGCCCGTCGAGCGTAATCTTGCGCGGCCACCGCGGCAGGCTGGTGGCCAATGCTTTGCGATAGAAAGCCTGTGCCGCCGCAATGCCTCGATCGGGTCGGAGCAGAAAATCGACGGTCTTGCCTCGCTTGTCGACGGCGCGGTAGAGGTAGTGCCACTTTCCCCGCACGGAGATGTATGTTTCGTCCACCCGCCAGGATGAGTTCACGTCTCGGGCCCATCGGCTCCACCGTTTCTCAAACTCCGGCACATACCGGATCACCCAC
>CAZFRR010000068.1:0-31582 GCA_964521405.1 uncultured Streptomycetaceae bacterium
CGCATGTCCGGCCGCTATGTCGATGGCGTCAGCTGGATGCTGCGCCGGGGCGGCATCGCGCTCGCCCTCTTCGTCGGCATGGTCGCGCTTACGGTCGGCCTCTGGCGCGCCACGCCGGGCTCGCTGGTCCCGGACGAGGACCAGGGCTATTACATCGCGGCCATATTCCTGCCCGACGGTTCGACGCTGGAGCGCACCGACAAGGTGGTGAACGAGGTGGTCGAGATCATCAAGTCGAATCCCGCGAACGAGAACGCCGTCGCCTTCACCGGCTTCGACTTCCTCGGCGGGGGCTTTCGCAACAGCGCCGCGACCATTTTCGTAACGCAGAAGCACTGGGACGAGCGCAAGGTCTCGACGCCGCAACTGGTCGGCGAATTCTTCATGAAGACCGCCCACATCCAGGAAGCCCTGGCGCTCGCCTTCGGCCCGCCGCCGATCTTCGGCCTGGGCACCGCGGGCGGCTTCGAGTTCTACATCCAGAACCGCGGCGAGGGCGGCGCGCCGCGGTTGTTCGAGGCGACCCAGAAACTGCTCGGCGCCGTCGCCCAGGACCCGATGTTCGGCCAGGTCAACACGCTGTGGCGCGCCAACGTGCCGCAGCTCCACATCGAGACCGACCGCGAGAAGGCCAAGGCGCTGGGCGTGCCGCTGGACGAGGTCTACAACACGCTCGCCGCGACGCTCGGCACCTTCTACGTCAACGACTTCAACAAGTACGGCCGCACCTGGCAGGTGCTGATGTCGGCGGAACCCGCCTTCCGCAAGCGCCCCGACGACGTCGGCGCGGTCTTCGTCCGCTCGGAGCGCGGCGGCATGGTGCCGCTGGCATCGCTGGCGAAGGTGAATTATTCATCGGGGCCCGATTCGCTCGACCGCTTCAACAACCTGCCCGCGGTCAAGATTTTCGGCGCGACCCGGCCGGGCTTCAGCTCGGGCCAGGCGATCGAGCGCATGGAGGCGATCGCGCGCGAGACGCTGCCGCCGGAGTTCACCTTCGACTGGGGCGGCGCCTCGTTCCAGGAAAAGCGCTCGGGCGGCACCTCGATCCTGGCGCTCGGGCTCGCGGCGCTGATGGTGTTCCTGATCCTCGCCGCGCAGTACGACCGCTGGGCGCTGCCGCTGGCGGTGATGCTGGCGCTGCCCTTCGGCACCTTTGGCGCGCTGGCGGCGATCTTCATCAACAACCTCCTGCCGATGCCGTATTACCTGGCGACGGGGATACCGTGGCTGCAGTGGCTGCTCTCCCCGCTCGCCGGCATCGCCCGGTTGAGCAACGACGTTTACTTCCAGATCGGGCTGGTGACGCTGCTCGGCCTCGCGGCGAAGAACGCGATCCTGATCGTCGAGTTCGCCGTGATGAAGAAGAACGAGGGCCTGTCGACCGCGGCCGCGGCGGTCGAGGCGGCGCGGCTGAGGTTCCGGCCCATCCTCATGACTTCCCTCGCCTTCATCCTCGGCGTGGTGCCGCTGGTGTTCTCGAGCGGCGCCGGCGCCGGCGCGCGTCACTCGGCCGGCACCGGCGTGATGGGCGGCATGCTCGCGGCGACCTTCCTCGCGATCTTCTTCATCCCGTGGTTCTTCAAGTTGATCGTGGACCGCCAGCTGACGGAGCCGCGCTCGACCGCGGAGATCGAGGAGGAAGCGAAGCACCATCGCGAAGCCGTTCTGCGCGCAACACCTGCCGCCCACCATCACCCGGTCGCGAAAGGAGACGGCGATGCGACATAGAGCACCTAACAAGGTGGTCTCCCCTCCTTGGCGAGGAGGGGTGGCGCGAAGCGACGGGGTGGTGCGCATGATAGTGGCTACTCCTAACCACCCCGGCCCTGCGGGCCACCCCTCCTTGAAAAGGAGGGGAGTTAAGCAGGGCCTATTCAGCTTGTTGGGCGTTCTCAGAATCGTCAGCGCCACAGCGGCGGTGGTTTTTATCGCCGGTTGCACCATCGGACCCGAATACCAGCGGCCCGCTGCAGAACTGCCCGTCGCCTGGAAAGACTCGCCGCCCCAGGGCGCGCGCGCAACCGGCGACCGCTGGTGGACGCTCTACGGCGATCCCGCGCTCGACCAGCTGGTCGACGAAGCGCTGGTCTACAACCAGGACCTCGCGGCTGCCACGGCGCGCGTGGATGAAGCGCGCGCGCTGGCGCGGATCGTCGACTCCCAGCTCATGCCGTCAGTCGACGCCAGCTTCCAGCGCGACCGCACGCGATCGTCCGCGGTCTCGGCGATCCCGCTGCCGCCCAGCGTGCCGCTCGAGCGTAATGATTACACCGCCCGGTTGAATGTTTTCTACGAAGTGGACCTGTGGGGACGGTTAAAGAGCGCGAGCAACGCCGCCCGCGCCAACCTGCTGGCGACCGAGGCCGCGCGGGAGACGGTTCGCATCACGCTGGCCACCGAGGTCGTGCGCGCCTACTACGCGCTGATCGCGCTCGATGCCCAGGTTGCCGCCACCCGGCGCTCGCTCGCGCTGCGCAGCGATGGCGACGCCCTGCAGAAGGTGCGCAATACCGCGGGGCTCATCAACGACTTCGCGCTGCGCCAGCTCGAGGCGGAAGTCGCGGCCGCCCGCGCGCAGTTGCCCGCGCTCGAAGCGAACCGCACCGCGGTGGAGTTGGCGCTGGCCGTTCTTCTCGGCCGCAGCCCGCGCGCCATCATGGATGGCGCCGTCGCGCGCCGCGCCGGGGAGGGAGAGCCCGCGGCGGCGGTCGTGCCCGAGGGGCTGCCTTCCGACCTGCTGCTGCGGCGGCCCGACGTGGTCCAGGCCGAGCAGAACCTGGTCGCGGCCAACGCCCGCATCGCGGAAGCCCGCGCCTCGCTGTTCCCGCGCATCGGCCTCAGCGGTTATTACGGCAGCGAGAGCGCCGCGCTGGGCGACCTCTTCACCGCCCCGGCCCGCATCTGGTCGCTCGCGTTCGGGCTGGCCCAGCCGATCTTCCAGGGCGGGCGGCTGTTCGCCGAGGTGGAAGCCGTCGAGGCGCGCGAACGCCAGGCGATCGCCCAGTACCAGAGGACTTTGCAGGAAGCCTTCCGCGAGGTGCGGCAGGCATTGAACACCCAGGTCAAGGCGCGCGAAGCGTTCGACGCCGAGGGCGCGCGCACCGTGGCGTTAACGGATGCCTTGCGGCTTGCCACCATCCGTTACCGGAGCGGGCTGCTGTCCCAGCTCGAGGTGATCGACGCTGAGAGAAACCTGCTGCAGGCCGAGTTGAACCGCTCGGATGCGCTGCGCGTGCAGCGGGCGGCGGTGGCCGATCTCGTCAAGGCGTTGGGCGGGGGGTGGACGGGTTTTCCGCGTGAACCCGTCGCGCAGAAAAACCCGTAGTTCGCAGTTGGCAGCTGCCGGTCAGCAGTAACTGCAAACTGTCCACTGCAAACTGCAGACTTCCAATCTAGTCCAGCGAGCAGGCGCCGGGGCCGCGCGGGTCGCCGCACATGCCGCATGCGGACAGTTCCGATTGGCTCATCGGCGTCGAGGTCAGGCCGGGCGCTCCCATCGCGAATACGGACAGTTGCTTCTCCAGCGCCGTGCTCTTGCACGACGGGCATTCCACGGTTGTCGACGCCCGCACGAGCGCCTCGAAACCGTGGTTGCATTTCCTGCATACGTATTCAAATATCGGCATCAGTGCCTGCTCCCAATGTCGTGGTGCGCGTTATTCTGCGCCCTGATTTCCCCTTCATCAACGAGGGAGGAAGGGATGAAGGATGCTCCCACCACCCCGGCGCTTTGCGCCACCCCTCCTCCGGCAGGAGGGGAATATTTCGATCGAATCTTGTTGATCCTGTAAATCCTGTTAATCCTGTCTATTTGACTTGCTCTTCTGGCGTCATTACAGCCCGCCGACGAGCCGCGTCTGGGGCATGCCCGCGCCGATGTAGACATCCTGCGGCCCCGGGCCTCCCGCCACCGCGAGGTAGATTTCGTCCGGGCTGCGCGCGCGCCATACGTTGTCCGCATCGCCGCGGCCGGCCGCGACCTCCGTGCGCGCGAAGTCCGGCGCGAAATACGGGATCGGCAGCCGCGCGAGCTCCCACAGCCTTTGCTGAATGTCGCGCTTGCTGAAGCCGGCCTCGGCGAGCGAGAGAGCATGATTGACGCCGATGAGAAGGAGCACGCCGTCGCCGCCGCCGTACATCGGCGGCATGTTGGTGGCGATCTGGCGCAGGATCTCCTCGGGGCCGACGCCCTCGCCGCCGGAAATGTTGCAGAAGTTGGAAGCCTTGAAGACCGTCACCGCGCTCGCCTCGCGCGCGAATCCGCGCCCGGCGTGGAACGGCTCCCACGGGCTCTCTTCCTCGTTCTCGCCGCAGATGTAGGAATAGCGCAAAGGCGAGCCGAAGCTCACCTTGGAGTAGACGCCCGGCAGCGCGCCGCCCACGTTGATCATGATCAGCCGGATCGCGCGGCCGATGGTCGCATTCGCCCGCCAGCCGGGACCGAGGCACCCGGTGCCGGAGTTGATCTCGAGCTGCCGCCGCACCGGGCCGTTCACCAGCAGAAACGGCGTCATGGGATTGGTGGTGACCTGCATGAACTCGAGCGGATAGGTGGGATCGAGCATCCCTTCGACGGCCGCGAGGATGACGGGCATGTACTCCGCGCGGCATCCCGCCATGACGGCGTTCACCGCGATAGTTTCCACCGTCGCGCGGCCCTTGCGCGGGGGCAGCAGGCCGATCACGTCGCCGGCGGCGCGCCCGGAAGCGGCCACGAAACGCTGCACGGCCTGCGGGGTCGCCGGGATGATGGGCAGGCCGTCCGTCCAGCCCTGCTCGTAGGCGTGCTCGTAGGCGCGCGTGAGGAGTTCGGCAGTCGAGTCCGCTTCGAGATGAACTTCGGGTTGCGTCATGGCCCGCCCCTCCTCAGACCGGGGTTGCGGCGCGCACGACGCCCGCCGGATGAATCTGCGCCTCGGCGACGCCGCTCAGGCGCCGCTCGAGTTCCGCGGGCGGGAGCGTGAGCCCGTCAATGACTGTGGCTATCATCGCCTCGGCACGGATCCGAAGCGCGGCTTCGTCGAGCTGACGGATGGGGTTCGGCGTCTCCGCGATGGTCACGTAGGGGCAGCCCTGCGTGGACGCCATGCGGCGGCCGAATCGGGCAAAGGTGTCCGTCGCGATCATCACCGTGGGGATGCCGCGGGATTCCAGGGCGGGCGTGACGTGGCTACACCACGTCGTGCACGACCCTCAGTCGCCGGTCGCCGTGATCGCCACGTCAACGCGCTTCGCGAATTCATCGAGTTGCCCGCGCATGGCGTCGAGCAGTTTCCCGGTGCGGATCGGCAACTCGCGGATCGGCTGCTCCAGCACCACGGCCTTCAGCCGGTAGCGTTCCCCGAGCAGCACGCCGACCGCCTTCAGGATGTGGATCGCAGACGGGCGCCAGTTGGGCAGCAGCCCCAGCACCTTGCCGTCGAGGGTTCCCGGCCGCGGCGCAAGCGCGCTGCCGGTGGTCGCGCCGTCCAGGTACTCGGGAAGGGGCGAGAGCATTGTCAAAGTAAGCGGCGAGCGAGTCATGAAACCTCCCTGGTTGCGAATTCGGATCACGCTGGGTCAGCGGCTATTATAGAAGTACATACCCGCGCCCGCAGCAGGGGAAAAAGCGCCGCGGCCATGCGCTCCGCCGTGGCGCTTCTTTTGTGCTACGATTTCCGCGAGCAAACGAGCCGGCGCACCGCGCCCAGGAGGGAAAACATGAAATTCTTCGAGGGTTTCCTGCATCTCAACATCCGCTGCGCGCAAGAGGACCTGCCCGCCATCGAGAAATTCTACGGCGACGTGCTCGGCCTCAAGACCGGCTTTCGGCCCGACTTCAAGTTCGGGGGCATCTGGCTCTACGACGGGAAGGATCCCATCATCCACGTCGGCGCGCGCTTTCCAAAAGGTTCCTTCGTCAAGGACAAGCACAGCGGCAGCGTCGACCACATCGCGTTCAAGTCCTCGGGCGCGGTGGATTTCCGCAAGCGGCTGAAAAAGCTCGCCATCGAGTTCGAGGAACAGAACATCAAGGACGCCGGCTACCAGGTCTTCCTCTACGACCCGGTCGGCACCAAGCTCGAATTCAACTTCCTGAACGAGCACGTCGAAGACGCGGTCGCACTCGGCACCACCGCCGGCGCCAATTTGCGCTAACGCGAGTGATGAAGTGATGAAGTGACGTTTTGCCCGCAATGCAAAAAAGCCCGCTGCCGGCGGGCTTTTTTGTTGGGCGCCTACTTCTCGCCCTTCAGCCGCTTCATTCCTTCGACCAGCGGATGCCCCCCGAATACGAACGAGACCATGAACTGGTCTAACTTGAGATCGCCGGGCGCGCTGTCGTTCACCGTCGACTTGTAGCCGAAAGTGAGCTGGATGTTGTCGTTGATCTGGTAGCCCAGCGTAAATCCCACTCCGACGTTATTCAGCTTGCCCCCCGGCACCCCATTGAGGGTCGACCCCCCGCCCTTGTACCAAACGCCGTCCAACGAGCCCCAGAAATGTTCCGTGAAATCGCGCGTCAGATGGGCGTCCAGCTGAAACATCGGGTCGGTCTTCAACGTCTGGCCTACGAAATCGTCGTTGGTGCCGAACATCCACACTGCGGGCAGAAATTCCAGTGCGGCGTCTTGCGCCCAGCCCCGCCATTTCGGCGGGGCTATTGCATGGTCGAGATCGCTATTCCGGAAATCCGGCGAGACGTTCTACTTTTTCAGCCGATTCATACCTTCGATCATCGGGTGCCATCCGAATACCAGCGTGACCATGAAACTGTCCATGCGCATGTCGCCGGGGCCGCTATCGTTAATGGTCGACTTGTAGCCGAAGGTGAGGTTCAGGTTGTTGTTGACGGTATATCCGAAGGTAAAGCCGAGGCTGGCATTGTTGAGCTTGCTCCCGGGGACGCCGTTGATGGTCGCTTTACCACCATTGTAAAAAGAAGCGTCGATCGCGCCCCAGGCATTCGCGGTGAAATCGCGCGTCAGGTGTGCGTCCAGTTGATACAGCGGATCGGTCTTCAGGGTCTGCCCGACATAGTTGTCGTTGGTCCCGAAAAGCCAGACCGCGGGCAGGAATTCCAGGGTCGTGCGCCGGCCCGGCACCCAGGGTCCGAGCTGAACAATGGTGGGCATGCCCAGGCGCCCATACCAGCGGTTCTGGCCAATGTTGAGCGGCTGGCTGCTGTCGTACTCGCCGATCGGCAATGCCAGGTCGGCGAGCAAATCGACAGACACCCCCGGCTCATAACGCAATACGTCCGGAATGTTCTTTTGTGCCGGCGGTCCCAGGACATTGAGGTTGAATTCAAGCGTCGGATCGCCGAACCCGCTGGTCGATTGATTAAATGTCCTGCCGGCCGTGGTCACCGAGCCCGAAATCCGCCCCATGGGAAAAATGACCGCAGCCACGGCCGCGCGATCGGCCAGGGTAAAGGTGTGTGCATACCCCGCCATGGCCAATGTGGCGTCAACGCTCCCGCCCGGCGACACGGTATGGGAAGGGTCGAACGGGTTGGTGTTGCCACTCACGGAGTTGTAGATCAGCGGCAGGGCATTTCCCCCAGACAGATTCTTCCAGTAAAAGCGGGCCGGCACCTGCGCCAGGGCTTGCGGCGGGAAAAGTGCACTCGTGACGAACATCGTTGCAAAAACCAGCTTCAACCAGGCAATCGGTTTCATGGAACCTCCCTCGTTTTTAAAAGATTCATGTTCATCTTGATCAACTACCGGATCAGCAATGCTCAAGGCTTGGGATCGGCCAGCATTTCCTTCGGCGGCACGAACTGCTGCTGGTAGATCAGCGGCGGGAAGCCTGGATGGACCTGAACCCGTTGCGGCATGTCCTTTTCCAGGGTATCGAACGGCCCGCGGCTCGGCAGGATCACGTTGTTGGCCTTGACGTAGCTTTCCCAGGCCACGAGCATGGCCTTCACCTTTTCGGGATTCTCTGCAGCGAGATCCTTGCGCTCGGCGGGGTCATTGGCGACGTTGAACAGTTCCCAGTCGCTCTTGCCGTACGGCTTGATCTGCCAGCGCAGCTTCCACTCGCCCTGGCGCACTGCACGGTTGCCGAAGACTTCCCAAGCGAGATAGTCCTGGTCGGTCCGCACCGAGTCCGCCTTGGCGGCCAGCATCGGTCCCCACGACTTGCCGATCAGCGGCGGCAGATCCGGCTGGCTGGCCTTGGGATAGCTGGTATTGGCGACTTCGAGCAGCGTCGGCATCAGATCGGCCACGTGCATCAGCCCGTGGTTGATGCTGCCGGCGGGCCGCTTCACGCCCGGTCCGCTGACGATGAGCGCGTTGCGTATGCCGCCCTCGGCCAGCCAGCCCTTGAACTGACTGAACGGCGTCATCGACACCTGGGCCCACATCGGGCCATAGCCGATCCAGGATTCCGGGTCGCCCCACGCATTGGGATGGGTCTGCGACCAGTTGATCGCCGCGAAAAGGTTGTCGCGCGTACCCGGGGAACCCGCGATCATATCGAAAAGGTCAGTGCCCTCGGCGCCGTTGTCGCCGAACACGACGAAGATCGTATTCTCGTACTCGCCGATCTTCTTCAGGTGTTCGATCAGCCGGCCGATGTGGTGGTCCATGTTCCCCACCATGCCGGCGTAGAGTTCCATCTTCTTGCCGAGTATGTAGCGGGTTGCGGGGGCCAGCACGATCGGATCGGGCACAAACCACATCCGCTCAGCGAGCTCGGTGCCGGCCGGCATGATGCCCATCTCGACCTGCCGCTTCAGCCGCTCCTGGCGCACCGCGTCCCAGCCCTTGTCATATTCGCCGACATGCCGGTTGCGCCAGTCCCTCGGCAGGTGGTAAGGGTCGTGCGGCGCCTGGTGCGCCACATAGGCGAAGAAGGGCTTGCCGTCACCACGGTTGGCGTCGATGAAGCTGATCAGCTTGTCGGTGTAGGTCTTGGTCGCGTAGTAGTCCTCGGGCAGCTTGGTCAGGTAGCGGCCATCCTCGGTGAATACCGACTTCGGCGATGTCCCGGAGATGTTCGTCATGTCCCAGTAGCTGCCGCCGCCGTCGAGCAGCGAGAAGTCGCGCTCGAAGCCGCGCGCCGCGGGAATCTGGTCAGGCGCCTTGCCCAGGTGCCACTTGCCGACCATGTAGGTGTGATACCCGGCGCCCTTGAGCAGTTGTGGCAGCGTAGCCACACGGTTGTTGAGGTAGCCCTCGTAGCCGACGGCGCCGCGCTGATTGGGCGCGATCCACTCGTTCATGTTGCCCAGGCCATTCAGGTGGGTATCGACACCGCTGAGCAGCATCGACCGCGTGGGCGAGCAGCTCGCATGGGTGTAGAAGTTGGTGAAGCGCACGCCCTGTTTCGCCAGCGAATCGAGGTTCGGCGTCCGGATTTCGCCGCCGAACGACCCCATGTCGGCGTAGCCCATGTCGTCGGCGAGGATGATGACGATATTCGGTCTCTTGCTCTGCGCGTGCGCCGGGGCAATCGCAGCGAACAGCGCGGCGAGCAAAGCGGCGAAACAGGCGATGGAAATTCGTTTCATAGGGTCTCCCGTAATGCAGTGAACTCCAGGAATAGTCGCGGTTTCACGCAGGGCATTTCCACATCTGCGTCATGACTATGCCCCTCATTTCTTGCGCAAACAGGACCACCGGCCTGGCGCATCGGCCAACGCCAGGCGCGGCCTGTCCTCAATTCAGCTCAAGCCATTTACGCCAGAAAGTCTGAGTTGTCTAAGATGTGGGCTGTTGATCTAGATCAAAAGAACTGGTGACGATGCAGCGCGAGGTCCCACAACGAGAAACCTTCTTGGAATTTTCAATCAAGAAGCTCATGGGATTGACGCCCGTGACCGATCTGATCCGGTTCAGGCTGCACCGGGGGCGCCGGGCGCTGCGAAGAAAACCAGCCGACGAGTTAAGTGGTAATCCGCAGGCCCGCTAGCGTTCGCTCACGTGGAAAAGGTGCCAGGAACCTTTTCCCTCCACCACGGCGGACGCGCAATATGCGCTAGCGGCCACGTGCAAAAAAACCCGCCGATGGCGGGCTTTTTTTCCGGCGCGAAGGAGTGAGCCGGGGTTTCGAACAATGTGCCGGCGCACATTGGAGCCGGCGAACGCCGGATTCGATGTAACGAATCCGGCAGTGGAAGGATGAAGGATGACCCGCGCGGTCGGCGCGCAAAATCAGACCCCTCCCTTTCGCCAGCGCCCGGACGGTTGCTCTCCAGATGGACGTCGCATCCGGCATGCCGTCGTTCCGGCCGAAGGAGACGGGAGGCCGGGACCTGTCGTTGTCGCGCGAATCGCGACGGTCATCCTTCCACGTTCATCCTTCATCCTTGGGGCGTCACGCAGTGACGCCCTTCCCCCACCCGCCCTCGAAAAAGCGCTCACCAAGCGGCTTGCGCCCGCGCGGCGCGAGCTCTTTCTTTTTCGTTTCTTCGTCGAGCACTTCCGGCGCGGCCTGGTAGCCGACCGCGATCATCGCCATGGGGGTGTAGTCGGCGGGTATTTCAAAAGCGGCCCGCGCCTTGTCAGCGTCGAAGCCGCCCATCTGGTGCACCATCAGGCCCATGGCCTCGGCCTGCAGCGCCATGGAGGTGCTGGCGGCGCCGGTGTCGTGCTGCGTCCAGCGGTTGGGCTTGCCGGTGGCCGCGAAATTGGTGCCGGCGCAGGACAGCATCAGCAACGGCACGTTCTTGACCCATTTCTTGTTGTTGTCCGACAGGCAGTCGAACGCCTTCTGGAAGCCTTCCGGGTCGCGGGCCCGATCCCAGATGAGGTAGCGCCACGGCTCGTCGCCGTTGCACGATGGCGCCCAGCGCCCGGCCTCCAGCAGCGACAGCAACTGATCGCGGCTGACCGGCTTCGCGGCGTCGAACGCGCGCGTGCTCCAGCGGCGCACGAAAAGTTCGTGGATGGGACGGCTGGTCTGCGCGGGTTTCTGCAACATGTCGTCATTCTCCTATTGGTACGGTTTCGGCAAGACGTGCAATATAACCGGAGATCGGCTCGGTGCATACCTCGTCGGCAATAGGGACAATCCAGGCTTCATTCATGATTTTGCCGCAGGGCAACCAGCGGCAAAATCATTTCCGGTCCTGCTCGAACAGCGAACGCAGCTCGGCGCGGCCGGCCCTGGCGATTTCGATCAGTTTTTCCCGGTCGGCGTGATGCGCCGAGGCGCGCCGCAGCAGGCGCTCGTCGTGGAGGGTGAAGATGCGCACCGTCTCCTCCGCCATCGAGTCCGGCAGGCCCAGCTCGGACAGCACGCGCCCCGCCATCTCGGCGCTCGAGTGAAAGGTTTCGCGCCACACGCGCGTGATGCCGAGGTCGTGCAGTTGGTAGGCGTGCAGGCGGTTTCGGGCGCGCGCGAAAATCTTGAGATGCGGGAAATGTTGCCGCGCGATTTTCACGCATTTAAGCGAAGCCTCGATGTCGTCGATCGCGATCACCAGGATGGAGGCCTTGTCGGCCTTGGCAGCGCGCAGCAGATCGAGGCGCGAGGCGTCGCCGAAATAGGCTTTTTCACCGAACTGGGTCACGAAATCGAGCTGCTCCGAATCGCTGTCGAGCGCCGTGAACGTGATGCCGCGCGTGGCGAGGATGCGCCCGACGATCTGCCCGAAGCGGCCGAAGCCGGCGATGATCACCGTGTTCTCTTCTTCCGGGGGAGCGGCGCCCTCGGCGGCAGCGGTCTCCTTGCGCTGCGGCAGGCAATGCAGCAGTTTCACCAGGAATGGGGTGGTCAGCATGCTGATCGTGACCACCGCCACCAGCAGGTCGGCCAGACCGGAAGGGAGCAGCTTTTCGCCGGCCGCCAGGGAGAACAGCACGAACGCGAACTCGCCGCCCTGCGACAGCACCACCGCGACCGCGTAGGCCGAAGGCGTCTCCTCGCCGAAGGCCCGGGCGAGAGCAAAGACGATGACCGCCTTGACCGCGACCAGCGCGATGACCAGCCCCGCGACCTTGAGCGGCTCGTCGCCGATCAGCCCGAAGTTAACCGACATGCCCACCGCCATAAAGAAAAGGCCCAGCAGCAGCCCCTTGAACGGCTCGATATCGGCTTCGATCTCGTGGCGGTACTCGGAGTCGGCCAGCAGCATGCCCGCAACGAAGGCGCCGAGCGCCATCGAGATGCCGAGCTTGTGCATGAAGACGCCGACCGCGAGCACCACCAGCAGCGCCCCGGCCGTGAACACCTCCCGGCTTCCCGCCTCCGCCAGCGTGCGGAAATACGGGCGCAGCAGGTAGCGCCCCGCGGCAACGACCGCGGCGAGCAGCAGCAACGTCAGCGGCGCCGAGTAGCCGCCGGCGGCATGCACGGCCCCGGCGTGCGCCTGCGTCAGCACCGGCAGCACTGCCAACAGCGGTATCACGGCGAGATCCTGGAACAGGAGAACGGCAAAGCCCGCGCGCCCCTGCGGGGTCGAGAGCTGCTTTTTCTCGATCAGTGTCTGCAGGCCGATCGCGGTGGAGGACAGCGCCAGCCCGAACCCGATGATGGCCGCAGCTCCCGGCGCGACACCGAGTGCCCAGGCCGCGAGCCCCAGCGCAGCCCCAGTCACGGCAACTTGCGCGGCGCCGAGGCCGAACACCGAGCGGCGCAACTCCCACAGCCGCGACGGCAGCAGCTCGAGCCCGATCAGGAACATCAGTAGCACGATCCCGATTTCCGAGAAGTCACGCACGCTCTCGACCTCGCCCGCAAGACCGAGCGCCCACGGGCCGATTGCCGCGCCGGCCACGATATAGCCGAGCACAGAGGAGAGGCCGAGCCGTTTCAGCAGCGGCACGCCGATGACCGCGGCGGCAAGAAATACCGTAGCCCGGATGAGGAATTGTTCTTCGTTCATGGGAGATCCTGAAATGGACGAACCAGCTCATCCCCTCCCGCCTGAGGAGGGGAATGTCATTCCATCAATCGCAGTCAGCTCTTGCGGTTATCGAGGCTGAGCGGCCCGGCGCCGAAGGCCATGACGTAGAGCATTCCGCCCATGATGCAGAGGTTCTTCATGAACTGGATGGTCTCCATCTGCTGCTGCGCTGCGGCCGCCGCCCAGAACGGGTGAAATATGATGGTGGTCGGGATCAGAAAGAGGAACAGCGCCGTCGCCGCCCAGCGTGCCTGCCAGCCGATGACGAGGAGGCATCCGCCGACGAGCTCGACGGCGATCGCGCCCAGCGCGGCAAGCTGTGGTAGCGGCATGCCCCTCGCCTCGATGTAGCCTACCGTGCCCTCGAAGCCGGTAAGCTTGTTGAACCCGGAGATCACGAAGATCAGTGCCAGCAGGATGCGCCCTGCCAAGGGGCCGTAGGTTTTCACTGCTTCACACAATGCGTTCATGTGTTCTCCTTTATCACTCAAAACCCTCGGTCTGTCCGCCCGCCTCGATCCAGGCATCCAGCCCG
Source organism: uncultured Streptomycetaceae bacterium (assembly GCA_964521405.1). Classification (GTDB taxonomy): domain Bacteria; phylum Pseudomonadota; class Gammaproteobacteria; order Burkholderiales; family SG8-41; genus SG8-41. Next base: position 13,383 of record CAZFRR010000068.1, read on the forward strand.
CCCTCCAGCGGGCGCACGCGCCGGTAGCCCCTGTCCATCAGCTCGCGGGCGACACGCGCCGCGCTGGCTTCGTTGGGTCAACTGCAATAGACGACCACGTCCCGGTCGGGCGGGACCGCGACGAGGGCCACCTGTGGTTCAGCAATGTCCACCGCGATCGCGCCGGGAATACGACGGGGATCGAGTTTCCGGGCCGTGCGTGAGCGCACGTCGAGAATCAACGGCTTTTCGTCCCGCTGCAGTAGCTCGCGCAGTTCGTGAACGGAGATCCGCACCATGCGCAATACGCGGATGAAGAGCCAGCGCTCGACCCATCTGAACGCAATGAAGAGGGCCACACCGGAACCGATCACGAGCGCCGCCCGACCGCCTATCTCATCGAGCCATCTGATCATCCAATCCACCTGGGCGTGGAACATCATCCCCGCGGCGACCGCAACGCCCGCCCAAACCACCGCCCCGATTGCGCTGTAGACGAAAAACGGCAGGACCGCGAGCCGCATCGCGCCGGCGATCGGCGGCGCGACTATCGAGAACCCTGGTATGAACTTGGCGAACATCAGCGACGGCGCACCCCAGCGCTCGAATATGCTCCCGGTCTGCTTGACACACGTGTCTGGCTCGATCGAGACGCGGCACAACGCCGCGATCGCGCGACCGCCCAGCGTGCGACCGGCCACGAACCAGGGAGTGTCGCCGAGCAGCGAGGCAGCGACCGCGGTCGCGAGCACCAGCGGCAGCGACAGCGCGCCCTGCTGAACCAGTGTACCGGCAACGATTAACGTCGGTATCGCGGGCACCGGCGCACCGAGCTGGGTCAGGAGCACGCTGACGAATACCAGCACGAGGCCGTATTGCGCCAGCAGGCTGGTCATGTCTTCCATTGCTCAACTCCGGTAATGGGTAATGGGTAATGGGTAATGGGTTGAGTGGCGCTTATCGGCGAAACGTCTTGCCCATTACTCATCACTCATTACCCATTACTCAGTCAAAGCGATAGGCATCCATGCTGATCACGCCGGACTCGATGCTCGTATGCAGGCGCTGCGTGGCGCCACTGGGGTCGCCGGCGCCGAGCGCGACGAAGAGCGGGATCAGGTGCTCGTCGGTGGGATGATTGCGCACTGCGTGCGGCGCCTTCTCGCGATAGCCGACGAGATCGCCGGTGTTGCGCGAGAGGACCGCGCGGGCCAGCCACTCGTTGAATTCCACCGTCCAGGGCTGCGGCACGGGACTGCCCCGCTGATGCCGTAACTCGCGCAGGTTGTGGGTCGCGCCCCCGGATGTGAGTATCAATACACCCTCGTCCCGCAGCGGCCGCAAGGTCTCGCCCATGCGGACGTGATGCCCGGGGCCAAGCCGTGACTGGATCGAGAGTTGTGTCACGGGTATGTCCGCTGCCGGGTACATCAGCAGGAGCGAAGTCCACGCGCCGTGATCGAGGCCGCGCGCCGGATCGATATCCGCACGCAGTCCGGATTTCTCAAGGAGGCCGGCGGCCCGCTCGGCGAGCTTCGGCGCGCCGGGCGCCGGGTAACGCAGGCCGTACAGCTCCGGGGGGAAACCGTAGAAGTCGTAAATGGTCTCGGGCGCGGCGACTGAACTCACTGCTGGCCGCGCGGTGTCCCAGTGCGCCGAGAGGACCAGGATCGACTCGGGCCGGCCGAGCGAGGGGCCGAGGCCACGCAGGAAATCGGTGGCGGCAATGCGCTCGAGCGGCAGCGTCGGCGAGCCATGAGATATGAAAACCGCAGGCTGGCGTTTCATGTCAGGCTTAACCCCAATTCAGCCACAGAGATCACAGAGGACACAGAGAGATCAAACAACAAGATCAGCCATCGACAGGATATACATGATTGGCAGGCTTGGTGCATCGTATCGATAACTTTGCAAATTCTGTTAACTGATTATTGCTTTCTCTTTCTCTGTGATCTCTGTGTTCTCTGTGGCAAATTTCTTTACGGAAGGTCGAACAGCAGCACTTCGGCTTCCCGCGCGTCCTTCAGTTCGATCGAGGACTCGTTCTCGATCCTGGCACCATCGCCGCCCTTCAGCGGCGTGCCGTTGACTTTCACAGTTCCGCGCGCGACGTGCAGGTAGGCGCGGCGCCCTGCTGCGAGCCGGTGCGTGACGGCGTCCTTGCCATCGAGCATCGCGGCATAGACCGTCGCGTCCTGGTGAATCGTGACCGAGCCTTCATGCCCATCCGGGGAAGCGATCAGCCGCAGCTGGCCCTTCTTTTCGGCCGCGCCGAATTGTTTCTCCTCGTAGCCCGGCCGCACGCCGGTAATTCTCGGTTCGATCCAGATCTGAAGAAAATGCACGCGCTCCCCGCGCGACGGGTTGAACTCGCTGTGGCGCACACCGGTGCCCGCGCTCATGCGCTGCACGTTGCCGGGCCGGATGATCGAGCCGTTGCCCATGCTGTCCTTGTGCTCGAGCGCGCCCTCCAGCACGTAGGTGATGATTTCCATGTCGCGATGGCCGTGCGTGCCGAAGCCCTTCCCCGGCTCAACCGTGTCGTCGTTGATCACCCGCAGCGGGCCGAAACCCATGTGGCGCGGATCCTGGTAATCGGCGAACGAGAAGGTGTGATGCGTGTCGAGCCAGCCATGGTTGGCATGGCCGCGCTCTTCCGCTTTCCTGACCGTCAGCATGCAAGTCTCCTTATGTTCCGCGAGCGGCACTGGCGCGTTCCAGCCGGCCGCTCTGATAATCACTGAATGCTTGTTGAATCTCGGCCTGCGTGTTCATGACGAACGGGCCGTAACCGACCACAGGTTCGTTGATCGGCTCGCCGTTCAGCACGAGGACGACGGCATCCTCCGTTGCCTCGAGGGTGATTTCCTTCCCCGCGCGATCCAGGATCGCCAGTTCCGCTGCCGTGGCGGTTTCTCCGCCATTGATCACCACGCCTCCCTTGAGGATGGCGAGGAGCGTCGTGTAGCCTTCCCGAAATTCCAACTCGACGCGCTGTCCCGCCTTGAGGTGCGTGTCCCACACGTTGATCGGCGTGAAGGTGCGGGCCGGCCCTTTGGCGCCGCGAAATTCCCCGGCGATGACCCGCACGCTCGCGCCTCCCTCCAGCACCACCGTGGGGATCTGTTGGCTGCGTATGTCCTGGTACGCGGGGGGCGCCATCTTGTCCTTCGCGGGCAGGTTGACCCACAACTGGGCCATTTCCATCGTACCGCCGCGCCGGGTGAACTCGCGCTCGTGCCACTCCTCGTGCACGATGCCCGAGGCCGCCGTCATCCACTGCACGTCGCCGGAGCCGATCGTGCCCTCGTTGCCGGCCGAGTCACGATGTTCCACCCCGCCTTGATAGGCGATCGTGACGGTCTCGAAGCCGCGATGGGGATGCCGGCCCACGCCGCGCGGCTCCACCGAGGGCGCGAAGGGTTCAGGCGCCGCATAGTCGAGCAGCAGGAACGGGCTGATGGCTTCGGCCTGGCCGTCGTACATGAAGAGGCTCCTCACGTGAAAGCCGTTGCCGACCCAATGGGCCGGCGGACCGCGGTGGATGCTGATGACTTTTTTCATATTGGGGAGGTTCCCGGCATCTTCGAACATTCGGTGAAGATGGGGGCGCGCGAGTCGCGTATCAAGCTATGCGACTCGTGAAGGATGAAGGCAGAAGGATGAAGTAAAGCCCCGCCAAGCAGAGTTCTTGGCTTCTGCCTTCTGCCTTCTGATATCAGCCAGCCGCTGGCCGGGTCCTGTCGAAACGGCCGGCGCCTGCTCCGTTCTCCCGGGCACATTCGGGCAATTGATTTGGCCATCGCGTTGTCTTGAGACAGTACCAGTACCGGGAGAATCGGATCAATCACCGGCCATTCCGCCACCCGGGCGCGGCTGCGGTGTAGCTCTCAAAGAGTTTGTAATGGGCCCACTGGACCGCCGGCCCGGCATCACGCGTTGCGAACTCGTCAGATAAAGAAATGCCGACAGGATCATTTGCTCTGTTTGTCCGGACCTCATGCGGCTGTTCCCGCAAACGGGCCTGCGGCTAACGAGTCACAGCCGCCCCCCCTTGCCCACCCTGTTCCTCGAATCGAGGCGGACAGTTACATGGAAGTTAACGTATCCCGATCACCCGCGCGAGAAAGCCAGCACCGCGCGTACTCGCATCGGTGTGGATCGGGTGGTTATACCGCAACTTCGACGTAATCGACGCGGCTGGAAGCTTGGGGAATGGGGGCGCCATCTTCGCGGAGCCCGGCAAGGTGGAATTCGATTGCTTCGCGAAGAACTTTCTCGGTGTCCTGAACCGTAGCACCCGTCGCGATGCAACCCGGAAGATCCGGAACGTAGCCGGAGAAATTGTTTCCCGCTTTTTCAATCACGATCGCGTAGCGCATATCGACCTCACTTCTTAAGCCCGGACTGCTTGAGGATACTATTGAGCGTCCCGGGTGCCAAATCATCGCTCGGTTTCCCGGCTACCGTAACCCGACCAGGCTTCACAGGATGCTTGAATTGCCTGTGACTTCAGCGAGTTGCGACCAAATACCAACCGTCGTCGTGAATCAGTCGCAGTACCTCGCTGACTTTTATTGAGACAGCATATCAGCACAGATCAATGCGGACAAAATGCGCTGATTTCGTTGCGGTATAACGTGAATTGGGTGACAAATTGGGTGACTTATTAGATGACAATTCAGGTGACAAATTAGTCGTCATCCTCCTCTCCAATCCCCTTGTCATCCCCGAACCCCTCCAATACGTTACGCCGGAGGGAGCTACGCCGCAATCTCGCGAGCCGAACGCTGACGGCTGTCGACCGAAATAGGCAGGGCGGGCGGCGGGGGCGGTCAAGTGGGCCCTTTTCCAAGACTCTTGGAGAGCCGCGCACCAGCCGCGGCCGGGTGGCGGAATGGCCGGTGACTGATCCGATTCTCCGGGACTGGTACAGATTCAAGATAACGCGACGGCCAAGTGATAGCCCGAAAGCGTCAGGAGAAGCGGAGCAGGCGCCGGCCGTTCCGACAGGACCCGGCCAGCAGCTGAGAGTCCTGGATTCCCGCCTGCGCGGGAATGACGCTTCCGATACCACACCCGCGGCCGGGTGGCGGAATGGCCGGTGGCTGATCCGATTCTCCCGGTACTGGTACTGACTCAAGACAACGCGACGGCCAAGTCAATTGCCAGATTGCGCTCGGGAGAACGGAGCAGACGCCGGCCGTTCCGACAGGACCCGGCCAGCGGGGACGGGAAGTGACTATGCTCTATCGGCGGGTGTATGCGCCACGCTGCCGCCGCCCAGGGCGCCCTCGGGCAACTCGCGCTCGCCGACGATGTAGGTATAGGCGACCGGGATGATGAAGAGAGTGAAGAGCGTGCCGAGGGTCATGCCGCCGACGATCACCCAGCCGATCGCCGAGCGCGACTCGGAGCCCGCCCCCGTCATCACGGCGAGCGGCACGGCGCCCAGCACCGTCGCGGCGCTGGTCATGAGGATCGGGCGCAGCCGCAGGCACGAAGCCTCGATCAACGCCTCGATCTTCGCCATGCCGCGGTCGCGCAGCTGGTTGGTGAACTCCACGATCAGGATCCCGTTCTTGGTGATGAGCCCGATCAGCATCACCAGCCCGATCTGGCTGTAGACGTTCAGCGTCACGTCCGCGAGCTTCATCGCAGCGAGTGCGCCGGTGATCGCGAGCGGCACCGTCAGCATGATGACGAGCGGCCCCCGGAAACTCTCGAACTGGGCGGACAGCACCAGGTAGATGAAGGCGAGCGCGAGGAAGAACACGAAGTAGAGCTGCTGCCCCGACTCGCGAAACTCGCGCGACTGGCCGTCGAACGTGGTCTGGTACTCCGCGCTCAGCACCTCCTTCGCCGTCGTCTCCATGAAGCCGAGCGCTTCCGACAGCGTGTAGCCGGGCGTGACGTTAGCGGAGATGATCGCCGCGCGCAGGCGGTTGAAGTGGTTCAGCTCCTTCGGCGCGACGGTCTCGGTGACCGTCACGAGGTTGGCGAGCTGGACCAGCTGGCCGCTCGCGCTGCGCACGTAGATCGACGTGAGATCGTCCGGCTGGCGGCGGTCCTTGTCCTCGAGCTTGACGATGACGTCGTACTGCTTGCCCTCGCGCTTGAAGCGCGTGACCTGGCGCCCGCCGAGGAGCGTCTCGAGCGTGCGGCCGATCGCCTCCACCTGCACGCCCAACGCCGACGCCTTTTCGCGATCGATGAACACCGACAATTGCGGCTTGTTGAGCTTCAAGTCGGAATCCACGTTGGCGAGCCCGGGGAAAGCCCGCGCTTTGGCCATCAACTCGTTCACCCTGCTGTCGAGCTGATCGTAGGAAGTGCCCTGGACCACGAATTGCACCGGCGGATTGCGGAAACTCTGCCCCAGCGACGGCGGGTTGATCGGGAAAGCCAGCACGCCGGGCATCGTCGCGAACATCTTCGGCGCGAGCGAGCTGGTGATCTCGAGGGTGCTGCGGGAGCGGCTGCCCCAGTCCTTCAACCGCACGAAGGAAATTCCGAAATTGACCGGGTTCGGCCGGTCGAGCCCGGGCGCGACCACCACGAAGTAATTGACGATTTCCGGCACCTCCCGGTACATGTCCTCCCAGATCTTCGCGTAACCGTCGGTGTACTCCATGGTCGAGCCTTCCGGGGCGACCATGATGCCGAGGAAAAACCCGCGGTCCTCCAGTGGCGAGAGCTCCGATTTCAACGTGGCGAACAGGGCGATGCCGGTCACGGACACCAGGGCGAAAACGCCCGCCACGGCCAGTCGGCGGTTGAGGCAGGCCGTCAAAGCCCTGCGGTAGCCGGACGCGAGTCCCTTGAAGAACCCCTCCAGCATGCTGTAGGCCCGGCCGTGAGTTGGCTGATGGCGCAGCAGCTTCGAGCACATCATGGGCGTCAGCGTCAGCGCGACGAAACCCGACACCAGGACGGCGGCGGCGACGGTCAGCGCGAATTCCATGAACAGCCGCCCGGTGCTGCCGGTGGAAAACGCGAGCGGCGCGAACACCGCGGCCAGCGTGATCGTCATGGCGACCACCGCGAAGGCGATCTCGCGGCTGCCCTTGAAGGCGGCCTCGCGCGGGGGCATGCCCTCCTCGATGTGGCGGTGGATGTTCTCCAGCACCACGATCGCGTCGTCCACCACCAGCCCGATCGCGAGCACGATGCCGAGCAGCGTCAGCACGTTGATGGTGAAGCCCATGATCCAGATGAGGAAGCAGGCGCCGATCAGCGAGACCGGGATGGTGACGAAGGGGATCAACGTCGCGCGCAGCGAGCGCAGGAAGAAAAATATCACCAGCACCACCAGCAGCAGGGCCTCCAGCATCACCTCGTAGACAGCCTCGATCGATTTCTCGATGAACACCGAGGTGTCGAAGGCCACGTCGAGATCCATGCCCGGGGGCAGCGCCGCCCGGATCTTCGGAATCTCGGCTTTCACCGCCCTCGCGACCGACAGCGTATTGGCGGTGGACTGCTTGACGATGCCCATGCCCACCGCCGGCCTGCCGTTGACGCGCACGGTGTTGCGCTCGTCCTGCGGGCCCAACTCGGCGCGGCCCACGTCGCGCAGGCGCACCGGGTAATTGTTGACTTCGCGGATGATCAAGCGGTTGAACTGCTCCGGCGTGCGGAGATCGGACTCCGAGAGCACCGTGAACTCGCGCTGCCGGCTTTCAATGCGCCCGGCCGGCACCTCGATGTTCTGCCGTCGCAGCGCGTCCTCCACGTCCTGCGGCGTGAGGCCGTAGGCGGCGATCCGCTCGCGATCGAGCCAGATGCGCATCGCGTAACGCCGCTCGCCGCCGATGATGACCGAGGACACGCCGGAGAGGGTCTTCAGGCGGTCCACGACGTAGCGGTCGGCGTAATCCGAGATCTCCAGCGCGCCGTGGCGGTCCGAATTGAGCCGCAGCCAGATGATGGCCTGCGCGTCGGCCTCCACCTTGGCGATGATCGGCTCGTCCACCGCGTCCGGCAGCTGCCCGCGCACGCGCGAGACGCGGTCGCGCACGTCGTTCGCCGCCGCGTCGGTGTCTCGCCCCGTCACGAACTCGACGGTGATCTGCGAGACCTCCTCGCGGCTCACCGACTTGATGCTCTTCACCCCCTCGATGCCGGAAATGCTGTCCTCGAGCGGCTGGGTGACCTGGGACTCGATCACCTGCGGGCTCGCGCCCTTGTAGACGGTGCGCACCGACACCACCGGCGTATCGATCTTGGGGTACTCGCGCACCGTCAGGCGCAGAAACGAGATGACGCCGATCAGGATGATGGCGAGGCTCATCACCGTCGCCAGCACGGGGCGCTTGATGGACAGTTCAGGCAGAAACATTTAACCGCCAAGACAGAAAACGAATAAATTCAAAACCCGATCTAACCGCCAAGACGCCAAGGCGCCATGAAGAACAAAAATAGAAGTTAAAAGCCCCGATAGCCATTCGGGTAGCCTCTCTCAACCTGACGATGTACTGCTCCTCTGGAAGTTCGATCTTTGTGTGGTGAGCGCTTGGCGCCTTGGCGTCATGGCGGTTCAAATGCTGTCTTGCCTTTCCCGGCGAACTTGGCGGTTCAATTGTGCTATTTGTCTTTCGTGGCGGTTTGCGGTTGTGGCTTGTCGGCGAGCACAGTCACGGCGGTTCCATCGCGGAGGCGCTGCTGGCCGTCGAGGATGATCGTGTCGCCGGCCGACAACCCCTGCCGGACCTCGACCTCGCCCGGCCGGCGCAAGCCGGTCTCGATTTTCGCCGTCACCGCTTTCCCGTCGACGAGGCGATAGACGAAGCGGTCCTTGCCCTGCTGCACCAGCGCCTGCTCGGGCACGATCAGCGCGCTCGCGCGCGTCTCCAGCACCAGCGCCACGCGCGCGAACATGCCGGGCTTCAGCCGCACGCCGGGATTGGGCACGCGCGCGCGCAGGAGAACCGTGCGCGACTGCTCGTCCACCGCCGGTTCGATGGCGTAGATCTCGCCGTGAAACGTCTCGGCTCCGAAGGCGTCCACCCGCACCAGCACTTCCTGCTTCGCCCGGATCCTGCCGAGATAGAGTTCCGGCAGCCGGAAGTCGAGCTTCAACGTGCCGATCCCTTCCAGCCGCGCAACGTCCTGCCCCGCCTTGACGTACGCGCCCGGGCTCACCTGGCGCAAACCCGCCACGCCCTCGAAGGGGGCGATCACGGTGGATTTTTCGAGGCGCGCCTTCACCTCGGCCTGCCGGGCGGCGGACTGGTTCAGGGCTTCGCGCGCGTCGTCGAGCGCCTGCGCGCTGATGAATTTCTTCTCGTGCAGCTCCTCGGCGCGCTTCATCCGGCTGCGGTTCAGCGTCAGCTCGGAGTTGATCGCCGCGAACTGCGCCTCGATCTCGGCGACATCGAGCGAGATCAACTTCTCGCCCTTGCGCACTACCTGGCCTTCCGTGAAATGGATGGTGGCGATGCGCCCGTCGCGCTCGGGCCGGATCATCACCGATTCGTTGGCGAGCAGGCTGCCGACCGCGGCTGCCTCTTCGCTGATGGCACCGGTCCTGACCGTGCCGACCTTGACCGGCACCCCCTTCGCCGCGCCCTTGGCGGGCGCCGCGGCATCCTTGGGCGCAATGGAGGAAGTAGTCGAATGCTTCCAGTAGTAACCAATGCCGCCGAGAACCGCGATCGCGGCCAGCAAGATGAGCAGGCGCTTCATGATGAACGAATGATGAATGATGAATGATGAATGATGACCCAGAAATCTGACCCCGGCAAACGCATATTCATCATTCTGCATTCCGCATTCATCATTAAGTAAAACTGCACCCTAGTGCAGTTTTACTCGCGGCTCGGTGCGCCGCGTGATGAGCTTGGCGAGCGTGTCGAACAACACCTTCGCGAATCCGTGCAGCGCGTAGAGATGCATGCGGTAGAGCGAGACGTACATCAGCCGCGCGAACAATCCTTCGATGAAGAGGCTCCCGCCCAGCAGCGCCCCCATCAGCGACCCCACGGTCGAATACTCGCCCAGCGACACCAGGGACCCGAAATCGCGGTAGCGCCACGCTGTAAGCGGTTTGCCCTCCAACCGGCGCTGCAACATGCGAGCGAGGTGCGAGGCCTGCTGGTGCGCCGCCTGCGCGGTCGGGGGCACGTCCCGCTGGTGCCCCGGCCACGGACAACTCGCGCAGTCGCCGAATGCAAAGACATCGGCGTCGCGGGTGGTGTCGAGCGTCTCGCGCACCACCAGCTGGTTCAGGCGGTTCGATTCGAGTCCGTCGAGATCCTTCAGGTATTCCGGCGCCTGGATGCCCGCGGCCCACACGGTCAGTTCCGCGGGAATCTTCCTCCCCGCTGCCGTCACGACGCCGTCCGCCCCCACCGCGGTCACGCGCTCGCCGGTCAGCACCCGCACGTTGAGCCCGCGCAGCAGTTTCTCCGCTGCCTTCGACACGCGCTCCGGCACCGCCGGCAGGATGCGCGGCGCCGCCTCGATCAGCGTCAGCTGCATGTCCTTTTCCGGATTGATCTTGTCGAGGCCGTAGGCAACCAGCTCGCGCGTGGTCTTGTGAAGCTCCGCGGCCAGCTCGACGCCGGTCGCTCCCGCGCCGATGATCGCGACCTTCAACTGTTCGGGGCGCAGCGGCGCCAACTGCGCGTTGGCGCGTATGCAGGCATTGATCATCCGCAAATGAAACAACTCCGCCTGCTCGGGCATGTCGAGGCTGATCGCATGCTCGCGCGCGCCCGGCGTGCCGAAGTCGTTGGTGTGGCTGCCGACCGCAATCACCAGCGTGTCGTAGGGGATTTCACGGCGCGGGATGAGCTCGCGCCCATCCTCGTCGTTGGTCGGCGCAACTTTCACCACCTTGCGCTTGCGGTCGAGCCCGTCCATGCTGCCGCGCTGAAATCGGAAATGGTGCCAGCGCGCCTGCGCGAGATAGGACAGCGCGTGGTGATCGAGGTCCATGCTGCCCGCCGCGAATTCATGCAGCAACGGCTTCCACAGGTGCGTGCGCGAGCGGTCCACCAGCGTCACGCGCGCGCGGCCCTTGCGGCCGAGACTGTCGCCAAGCCGCGTGGCAAGTTCAAGACCGCCTGCGCCGCCGCCGACGATCACGATGTTATGCAGTTCAGTCATTTTGCGATTTCGTCACCCCGGCGTACGCCGGGGTCCAGTCAAACAATCTCAACATATAAGTCCTGTCATTCCGGATTCTGCTGCTCGATCAAGTCCAGCTTCCAGCTACGTCGCCATTCCTTTACAGCCTTTTCACGCGCAATGGCGGATTCCATCGTATCGTGTTGTTCGAACCATACCAAGTCATGCACGTGGTACCGCTCCGTAAATCCTTTGACAATATTGTTCTTGTGTTGCCATACGCGCTTCACTAAATCGGAAGTCACGCCTATGTACAACGTTCCGTTTCGACGGCTCGCCAAGATATAAACGCAAGGTTGCTTGGACACGCAGTGCAATCCCTCTCTACCTAGAACTTACTGGATTCCGGCATTCGCCGGAATGACGGTTTTGTGGCGCGGGAAAGCCCTTAGAATAGACGACAACTCATTGGGGAGGAGAACCCATGATACGAATATCCGCCGTCATCGTGCTTGCTTGCGCCACCTCATTTGCGTCGGCCCAGGCTTATCCGTCGAAACCGATCCGCATGGTCGTGCCGTTCGCGCCGGGCGGCAACGTGGACATCAACGCCCGCGCGGTAGCGCCAGCGCTGGGGCAGGTGCTCGGCCAGCAGGTCATCGTCGATAACCGCGCCGGCGCGGGCGGCACCATCGGCACCGACGTGGTCGCCAAGTCGGCGCCCGACGGCTACACGCTGCTGATGGCGTCGAGCAGCGTTATGACCAACAGCCCCGCGCTCTACCCCAAGCTGCCCTACGACATCGTGCGCGATTTCGCGCCGGTGGGACGCGTCGCCGTCGTGCCGCTGGTGATCATCGTTCACCCGTCACTGCCGGCAAGGAACACCAGGGAGCTGATCGCAGTTGCCAAAGCCCAGGGCGGCAAGCTGGTGTTCGCCAATGCCGGCGTGGGCACGACCAATCACCTCATCGCGGAACTCTTCATGATCCGCACGGGTACCCGCATGACGCTGATCCCATACAAGGGCAGCGCGCCGGCGCTGATCGACCTCGTCGCCGGTCACGTTTACGGGCACGTGGACCAGATTTCTTCCGCCCTCCCCTACATCAAGGCCGAGCGCATACGGGCCATCGCGGTGACCACCGCGAAACGCGCCGTGGCGCTGCCCGAGGTGCCGACGCTCGCCGAGTCCGGCGTGCCCGGCTTCGACGCGAGCACGGTGACCGGCGTGCTCGCTCCTGCCGCGACCCCGCGCGACGTTCTCGCCAGGCTCAATGCGGCGCTGGTGAAAATTCTCGCTACCGCCGCGGTCAAGGAACGCTTCGTCGCGGTCGGCGCGGAAGTGCAGCCGAGCTCGGCCGAAGAGCTTGCCGCCTACATCCGCGAGGACCTCGCGCAGTGGGTGAAGGTCGTCAAGCAGGCGGGCATCAAGGTCGAGTTGTGAACGGCGGGCAAGCCCCTCGCCCGGGCGAGGCCCGGACGGCCGGAAACTTCGACGTGATCGGCACTATCCGGGAATTCCTGAAACTGGAAGCCGCCGGCGGCATCCTGCTGCTCGTTGCGGCAGTGCTGGCCCTGGTACTCGCGAACTCGCCGGCTGCCCATTTCTACCAGGGCTTCCTCTCCCTGCCGGCTTCGGTGGAACTGGGCAACCTGCGGATCGCCAAGCCGCTCGTCCTGTGGATCAACGACGGGCTGATGGCGGTGTTCTTCGTCCTCGTGGGACTGGAAATCAAGCGGGAAGTCCTGGAGGGGCAGCTGTCCAACCGCTCGCAGATCATCCTGCCGGCGGCGGCGGCGCTGGGCGGGATGGCGCTCCCGGCGGCGATTTACAGCGCGATCAACTGGGGAGACGCGCACGCGATGCGCGGCTGGGCGATCCCGACAACGACGGACATCGCATTCGCCCTCGGTGTCCTGTCGCTGCTCGGCGATCGCGTGCCCGTCGGTCTCAAGGTGTTCCTGCTGACGCTCGCAATCCTCGACGACCTCGCCGCGATCGTGATCATCGCGCTGTTCTACTCCGCCGAGATTACCCTGCCTTCCCTGGTCGTCGCCGCTGTGGCGCTCGTGGCACTCGCAGTGCTCAACCAGCGCAACGTCACGACGCTGGCGCCCTACCTTCTGGTCGGCGCGGTGTTGTGGACATCGGTTCTGAAATCCGGCGTACACGCCACGCTGGCCGGCGTCGCACTCGCGATGTTCATTCCTCTCCGGGTGCCACAGGGCGTGGAGGCGCCGCTGCTGAAGATGGAACGCGACCTGCACCCGGCGGTGGTGTTCGGCATCTTGCCGTTGTTCGCATTCGCCAACGCGGGCGTCCCGCTGCCGGACTTCTCAGCCCACGCGCTGCTCGAGCCGGTTCCGCTCGGCATCATCGCGGGACTGTTCATCGGCAAGCAACTCGGCGTATTCGCCATGAGCTGGCTCGCCATCAAGGCCGGGCTCGCGAAGCTTCCGGATGGCGCCAGCTGGGCGATGCTCTACGGCGTGGCGCTCTTGACCGGCATCGGCTTCACGATGAGCCTCTTCATCGGCTCGCTCGCCTTCCAGGAAGGCGGGCCGGGCTACGCCTTCAACGACCGGCTGGGAATACTCTTCGGCTCGCTGGCTTCGGCGGTGTGCGGTTATCTCGTGTTACGGCGGGCACTGAAGCAGCCGTAGTCGCCGCCCGCCGCGCAAAGCTCACGCGCCGGTCTGGCTCGCGGCGCTCTGCTGGAGGAGCTTCAACATCGCCGCGGCCTTGTCGAAGGTTTCCTGGTACTCGTCCTCGAGCCTGGAGTCGGAGACGATGCCGCCGCCCGCCCAGAAGCGGATGGCGCCCTGGGAGTACACCAGCGTGCGGATCGCGATGTTGACATCCATGTTGCCGTCGCAGCCGATGTAGCCGATCGCGCCGCAATAGACGCCGCGGCGGTGCGGCTCCAGCTCCTCGATGATCTGCATCGCCCGCAGTTTCGGCGCGCCCGTGATCGAGCCGCCCGGGAAGCAGCCGCGCAGCAGGTCGAGCGCGTCGCGGTCCGGCCGCAGCTCGCCCGTCACCGTGCTGACCAGGTGGTGCACCGTGGCGAAGCTCTCCGCATCGAACAGCTTCGGCACCTTCACCGTCCCCAGCGCGCAGTTCTTGGAGAGGTCGTTCCGCAGGAGGTCCACGATCATGAGATTCTCGGCGCGGTCCTTCTCGCTCGCGATGAGCGCCTCGATCAACTCCGCGTCGAGCCGGGCATGACCGGCGCGCGGCCGCGTGCCCTTGATCGGGCGCGTCTCGACGCGCCCGCCCTCGACCTTGAGAAAGCGCTCCGGCGAGGCCGACAGGATCCGGGCATACGGCGTGCTGAGGTAGGCGGAAAACGGCGCCGGGTTGATGATGCGCAGCCGCTGGTAGGCAAGCCACGGATCGCCGCTGGCGGTTGCCGAGAAGCGCTGCGCCAGGTTGACCTGGTAGCAATCCCCGTCGTGGATGTAGCCGCGGATCTTGCGGAACGCGCGCGCGTAGTCGTCGTGCGTCAGGTTGGAGGCAACCGGGGAATGGATCTGGAACGGCGCGCGCAACTTCTCCGGCGGCGGCGTGCTGAAGCGCTCGACCAGGCTGTCCCACTTGATGTCGGTTTCCGGGTCGCGGCCCTGGCCCGCGAGCCAGCTGCGGCGCTCGACGTGATCCACTACCACCGCCCAGTCGTAGAGCCCGATTGCCATCTCCGGTAACCGCTCGGCGTCCTCCGCGGTGGACGGGAGTCGCTCGAGCCGGCGCGCGAGGTCGTAACCGAAATAGCCGATCGCGCCGCCGCTGAACGGCAACGGGCCGCCGCACGCGGGGTCTATCGCCAGCGCGCGTTTCAGGAGCGCAAATGGATCCTCGCGCGAGAGCTCGATCCCGTCGCTGTAGATCTCGGTGAGCGCGCCGCGGGTGACGAGCCGCACGTAGGGCTGCGCGGACAGGATGTCGTAGCGGGATTGCGCGGGGTGATGGCGGCCGCTGTCGAGAAACACCGCCCACGGCAGGTCCGCGATCGCCTCGAACAGGCGCGCGCTATCGGGCTGGTAGGGAAGCTCGGTCAGCAGCGGTGTTGCCATGCCGGGATTTTACTCTTTCTGCTCGGCAGAATGCTTCACCGCGAAGGGCGCTGAAAACAGGAAAAGCTTCACCGCCAAGGCCGCTAAGGACGCAGAGGAAGATAACAGCCTCAACGCGAAGGCCGCAAAGGACGCAAAGGAATCCATTATCGAAAACCAACCCAAGGACGCGAAGACAACGCCAAGTCGGGAATAGGAGAAGCTCGCGACATCTCCAACCACTACTGCCGCTAAACCGGAAATTCTCTGCCGATCCGGCATTCCAACGAGCTGCCTGTATATCACCCTTGGCGTGTTCTTTGCGACCTTAAATCTAATTACTTAGCGGCCTTTGCGTCCTTCGCGACCCGTAGTATTTTTTCCTTGGCGGCCTTAGCGGCCTTGGCGGTGAAGCTTTTAGCTTTAGCGTCAGTCGAGCCCCAGCAGCCGCGCGGCCGTCTCGCCGCATATTGACACCGCATTTCAGCGTGGTGCTAGACTCGCGCAATTCACGCGGCACCCTGAATTTCCGAGGAGCAATAATGAGCAAGATGCAAAACCGGCTTGCGCTGCATACTTGGACGCTCGACACCACGCCACTTGCCGAAGCGCTGCGCGCGGCAAAGAGCACCGGCTGGGACGCCGTGGAGCTGCGGCGCATCGACTTCACGCGCTCGCTCGAGAAGGGCATGACGAACGCCCAGGTCCTCGATCTCGTTCGCGCCAGCGGCCTCAAGGTCGCCTGCATCGGCACCGAGTACGGACTGATATTCGCGCAAGGCGCCGAAAAAGAGCGGTTGTTGAAGGTGCTCGACGAGACCTGCGCCAACGCCGCCGCGCTCGGCTGCGATCTCGTCATGATCGCGCCGGGACAGAATCCCCCGGGCACCCTGAAGGAGGCCGCGGCAAATTTCAGGGCTGGCGGCGAAATCGCAAAAAAGCATGGCGTCCGCTTCGCGCTGGAATTCAACTCGCAGCACCCGGTCATCACCAACCTCGCGGCGGGACGCGAGGTCGTTGAACTGGCGAACCACCCGAACTGCGGCTTGCTGCTCGACGCCTACCACCTCGAGCGCAGCGGTGGTGGCGGCCGCGGATTCGAGTCTTATCCGCCGGAGAAGATTTTTGCATTCCAGTTCAGCGACGTGCCGGGCGGGCCGCCGCCGGCCGTGAGGCGCCCCACCGACCGGCTACCGCCGGGGAAAGGCACCGTGCGCTGGCTCGAGGTGTTCCAGCTGCTCAAGGAAAAAGGCTACGCGGGCTACCTCTGTTACGAAGCGCCCAATCCCGATTACTGGTCCCGGCCGCCGGAAGAAGTCGCGCGGGAAGCGGTCGATGCGACGCGGAAGTTGCTCGCGAAGGTCGAGTGAGGCATCTGCGATTCAAGACGTAAGGCGCGGACACAAAGGACACAAAGGAAGAACCGAACTGAGCTTCCCCCGCACCGGTGCATTGATCCAAGAGGCAATTATCGGTACAGCCCTCCAGCGCATTGAATCCGTGGTGAGTTGACAGCCCCTCCCAAAACAAGGCGGTATTAAACCACCCTTTTTGGGTTTCTATATTTAGTTGGGTGGCAATCCACATCCGCGGAAGGGAGCAAGACCATGAGCATATTGAAATTGACGCTCCTACTTGTTGCTGCAGCGCTAACCGCCTGCGGGTCATTACAAGACCAGGGAAGCTCTGCCGCAGCGAGACAACAGCTCGCACCCACGGGCAAGGTGAGGGCTGCGATTTCGGTCGGGCCGACCGCGAATACCTTTCGGGCGACGCTCGATCCTGCGACGAACCGCCCGCGCGGGGTGGCCGTCGATCTGGCACATGCGCTCGGCAGGCAACTCGGCGCACCCGTTGAGTTGGTGACGTACTCCAACTATCCAGACCTGCTTAATGCAGCCGTCCGTGGCGACTGGGATGTCACTTTCCTGCCGTTCGATGAAGAGCGTGCGAAGGTGATGGACTACGGGCCTGCATATTACCGCTCTGAGTCTACCTATCTCGTTCGCAGCGGCTCCGCAATCTACGCTCAGGCCGATGTGGATCGCCCCGGCGTACGCATCGCTGTCGCTGAGGGATCGGTCAGCGCCCGGAATCGGCAGCAGGCTCTGAAGAGCGCGACTCTGCTCCGCTTCAAGACACTTGCCGAGATTCGCGAGCAGGTGCGGGCTGGAAAAGTGGATGCGGTCGCCGCAAGCCGCGACACGTTTGCGGGTCTCGCTGCCCAATTGCCCGGTGCGCGCGTTCTAGAAGGCTCCTTTGACGTCGGGGGTGGCGTCGCCGTGGCGGTGCCAAAGAACCGGCCTGCCGCGCTCGGATTCGTTTCCGATTTCATCGAGACTGCGAAGGCGACTGGAGTTGTCCGCCGGGCCTTCGACAACGCCGGGTTCAAGGACGCTGTGGTCGCACCGGCAGCGTCTCGCCGATAATGCCGCCCAACCGTGCAGTCGAGAATGACGCTCCGCGAGCGTCGCTCGCACGCGCATCTCACTGCAGACGTTAGACCTCGCAAGGTCACCGCTTGCTGGGTGCATATGATGTATATATCATAGCGGCATGCGGTTCCAGCACGACCCCGCAAAGGCCGCTGCAAATCTGAAGAAACACGGCGTTTCATTCGCCGATGCAGAAGGCGTGCTTCAGGACCCGCTCGCGGTCACCGTCGAAGACCCGGATGCCGAAGAGGAACCTCGGTTCGTTACGGTCGGGCTGGGAAACGCCGGTGAACTACTCGTGGCGATTTGGACAGAGCGTGGCGATGAGTACCGCTTGATCTCGGTGCGTCGTCCGACGCGAAAGGAGCGGAAAACCTATGAGAGCTGAATACGACTTTTCCAAAGGCAAGCGCGGCGCGGTTATCCCGCAAAAGGGCAAGACGCGCATCTCCATCTTCATAGACAACACAGTGCTCGATGGGTTTCGGGCGCGGGCCGAGAAGTCGGGTACCGGGTACCAAACTATGATGAACGATGCCCTCCGGAAATACTTGTCCGAGACCGACCAACCGGTTACCGAACGGGCACTGCGCCAAATCCTGCGCCAGGAGATGCCCGAATACCTGCGAGGTCTAACCGCCGGCTCAACGGCGACCA
>CAZFRR010000069.1:0-23967 GCA_964521405.1 uncultured Streptomycetaceae bacterium
CACGCAGGGTTGCAGGACGCCGGCCATGAAGATTGCGATCATCGGCACCGGCATCGCCGGCAACGTCGCCGCGCGCAAACTGTACCGCGACCACGACATCACCGTGTACGAGGCCGCGGCCCACGTCGGCGGGCATACGCACACCCATGCGGTCGAGATCGATGGCGAGCAGCAGCAGGTGGATACCGGCTTCATCGTCTTCAACGACTGGACCTACCCCCACTTCATCGCGCTGCTCGCGGAGCTGGGCGTTGAGTCGCAGGCGAGCGAGATGAGCTTCAGCGTGCGCAACGAGCGCACCGGGCTCGAGTACAACGGCACTTCTCTGAACGGGCTGTTCGCGCAGCGCCGCAACCTGCTGCGGCCGGCGTTTCACCGCATGATCCGCGACATCCTGCGTTTCAACCGCGAGGCGCCCGCCCTGCTCCACACCGTAGGGGAAACCGGACTCGGCGATTACCTGGCCGACCAGGTGTATTCCCGCGGTTTCATCGAGGATTACCTGCTGCCCATGGGCTCGGCGATCTGGTCCACGGACCCCGAGAGCATGCTCGCTTTCCCCGCGCGCTACTTCGTGCGCTTCCTGCACAACCACGGCATGCTGTCGGTAGACGATCGCCCGCAATGGCGCGCCATCCGCGGCGGCTCGGCGCGCTACGTGGAGAAGCTTGTCGCGCCGTTCCGCGACCGCATACGCCTGAACACTCCGGTCGACTATGTGCGGCGTATGCCCGGCGGTGTTCTCGTCAAGGCGCCCGGCAGCGAACCCGAGCGCTATGACCATGTGTTCCTCGCCTGCCACTCCGACCAGGCGCTGCGCCTGCTCGCGGATGCCTCGCCGCTGGAGCGCGAAGTACTCGCCGCCATTCCCTACCAGGAAAACGAGGCCGTTCTGCACACCGACACCTCGCTCCTGCCGCGCGCGCGCCGCGCGTGGGCGGCGTGGAACTATCACGTGCTGCGCGACGAGGGCCAGCGGGTTGCGCTGACCTACAACATGAACATCTTGCAGCGCCTTCAGTCGCGCCACACGTTCTGCGTGACGCTCAACAACTCGGCCCGCATAGACCCGCAGCGGATCGTCAAGCGCATTACTTACCACCATCCTCTTTACACCCCCGCCGGCGTGGCCGCCCAGCGCCGCCACCAGGAGATCAACGGGGTGAAGCGCACCTACTTCTGCGGCGCCTACTGGCGCTACGGCTTTCACGAGGACGGCGTGGTGAGCGCGCTGGCGGCGCTGGAGCATTTCCGCGCGGACCAGGCTCTCACGGCAAGGCGGGCCGCATGATCCGTGACATCACCTACTACTTAGTACTGCTCTTCGAGGCCGCCGTCGGCGTCGTCGGGATACGGCCCTACGAGGAGCCGCGTTACGACGTGCTCGCGGCGCTGCCCGGCGGCATCGAGGTCCGCCGCTACACGGCGCGCCTCGCGGCGCAGGTCGAACTCCCCGGCGCCGGCGACGAGGCGCGCAACGATGCGTTCCGCATCCTGTTTCGCTACATCGCCGGGGAAAACGTTTCCACAGAAAAGATCGCCATGACTGTGCCCGTCGCCACCGAGGCTCAGACGGAAAAAATCGCCATGACAGTTCCGGTGGAAACAGTGCAGCGCGAAAACGGCGTCCGCATGCAGTTCTTCCTGCCGGCGCGATACGCGGCCGGGACGGCGCCGCGCCCTACGGACGGCCGGGTGCGGATCGTGCCGGTGCCGGAGGAAACGGTTGCCGTCCTGCGCTTCTCCGGCAGCGGCGCGCAGGAGGAGCGCGTGCGGCGCACGACCGAATTGCTGGAAGGTCTCGCTAGCACGCCCTGGCGGTCGGAGGGTGAAGTTGCCATATTGTTCTACGACGCACCGTTCACAATTCCCTTCCTGCGCCGGAACGAAGCGGCGGTCCGCGTGGATACCCGGTGAAGGCGCTGCATCCGTGAATAGTTCCCTCTACATTGGCTCTCTTCGCCACCGGCGCTTCGCGCCGCGGCCGCACGCCTTCCGCTACCCCCTGTTCATGGTGTACCTCGACCTGGCGGAACTGGACCAGGTCTTCCGCGGGCGCTGGCTGTGGTCCACCCGCCGTTCGGCGCTGGCGCGCTTCGATCGCGCCGATCATTTCGGCGACCCGGGTATGCCGCTCGACCGCGCGGTGCGGGACCTCGTCGAGCAGCGCACAGGGCGCCGTCCCTTCGGCCCGATCCGCCTGCTCACGCACCTGCGCTACTTCGGCTACTGCTTCAACCCGGTGAGCTTCTACTACTGCTTCGATGCCGCCGACAGGCGGATCGAGGCCATGGTTGCCGAGGTCAACAACACCCCGTGGGGGGAGCGTCATTGCTACGTGCTGGGCGAGCCCTACCGGACCACGGCGGGGATCTACCAGCGCTACCGCAGCGAAAAGGCCATGCACGTCTCGCCCTTCATGCCGATGGACCTCGCCTACGACTGGGGTTTCAGCACGCCGGGCGCGCGGCTGAATGTGCATATGGCGCTGCACCACGCAGCGCCCAGGATTCATCCCTCGGACGAGCCCATCTTCGACGCGACGATCCAGTTCGAGCGCGCGCCGGCCGCTGCGATGCAGTTGGCCGGCGTGCTCGCCCGTTTCCCGCTCATGACCCTGCAGGTTATGGCCGGCATTCACTGGGAAGCGCTGAAGCTGTGGCTGAAGGGCGTGCCGGTCCACACGCATCCGGCCAAGCGCGCAGCGTCCGATGCCGACCGCCTGCTGCCGCAGGCAGCCCCAGGCGCGCCCGAATCCGGGCGCGCCGTACCGGAGAACATACGATGACCGCGAACATCCTGCCCCGCGTCGAGCCGAGCATCACGCCGAAACCGCATTTTCTCGACGGGCTGGCAACGCGAGCCGTTCGCGCCCGGCTCGCCCGCCTGCGCAATGGCCGGATCACTATCGTCGAAGGCGCCGCACGCCACGTTTACGGCGAGCGCAGCGGGCACTGTGCACTGGAGGCCGCCATCCAGGTGCACGATCCGCGCTTCTGGAGCGACATCGCCTTCGGCGGCTCGATCGGCGCCGGCGAAGCGTACATGCAGGGCTACTGGAGCTCGGACGACCTTACCGCGCTGGTGCGGATTCTGCTCCTCAACCGCGAGGTGCTGGACGGCATGGAAACCGGGCTCGCGCGCCTCACGGCGCCGCTGCAGAAAGGACTGCATTGGTTCAATCGCAATACGCGCGCGGGATCGCGGCGCAATATCGCAGCGCACTACGATCTCGGCAATGATTTCTTCGAGCTGTTCCTCGACCCGACGCTGATGTACTCGTGCGCGATCTTCGAGTGCCCGGACATGACGCTCGAGCAAGCGCAGCGCGCCCGCCTCGACCGCATCTGCCGCAAGCTCAACCTGACCGCGGGCGATCACCTGCTCGAGATCGGCACCGGCTGGGGTGGCATGGCCATCCACGCTGCACAGCATTATGGTTGCCGGGTCACCACCACGACGATCTCGCGCGAGCAGTACGAGCTTGCGGGCCGCCGCATTGCCGCGGCCGGCCTGTCGGACCGCATCACCTTGCTGCTCGAGGACTACCGCGCTCTCACCGGCCGCTACGACAAACTGGTGTCGATCGAGATGATCGAGGCGGTGGGCCATCAATTCTACGATGCCTACTTTCGCCAGTGCGGCCGGCTGCTGGCGGACCATGGGCTCATGCTGCTGCAGGCGATCACGATTGCCGACCAGCGCTACGAGGCCGCGCGCCGCTCGGTGGATTTCATCCAGCGCCACATCTTCCCGGGCAGCACTATTCCCTCGGTGACGGCGATGCTCGATTCGATCACTCGCGCGAGCGACCTGAAGCTGGTGCACCTCGAGGACATCGGCCCGCACTATGCGACGACGCTGCGCCTGTGGCGTGAGAACTTCATGCGCCAGCGCGACGCCGTGCGCCGCCTCGGTTACCCCGAGAGCTTCCTGCGCATGTGGGAGTTCTACCTGTGCTACTGCGAAGGCGGATTCGAGGAACGCGCGATCGGCGACGTGCAGATGGTCCTCGCCAAGCCGGGCAGCCGGCCGGCGCCGATCGTGCCGCCGCTGGGCTAGGCGCGGCCGGCGCCCGCTCCGTCTCCGAGCGCGTCCTGCGCCCGAACACCGGCCCGCGCAAGCGCACCGACGCGCACGCCGAGGAGGCGTATGCGCCGGTCGAGCGGCACGCGCTTCAGGCATTCGCCCGCCGCGCGGCGAATCGCCCCCGCTTCGGCTGTTGGTTCCTCGAGCGTGCGGTCGCGGGTCACCGTCTTGAAGTTGTCGTAGCGCAGCTTCAAGCCGATGGTCCTGCCCACGTAGCCTTTCCGCTTCAAGTCCTCGGCCAGTTTTACGCACAGCGCCGTGAAGATGCGCGAGAGCCGCTCGCGGTCGTGCACGGCGTGCAGGTCTTCCTCGAATGTCGTCTCGCGGCTGATGGATTTCGGCTCGCTGAACGTGACGACGGCGTGGTCATCGCGCCCGTGCGCGGCCTCGTGCAGCCAGGCGCCGAAGCTCTTGCCAAACTGCGCGACCAGCAGCGCCGGATCGGCTTGCGCCAGTTCGCCGACGGTGCGGATGCCGAGCGCCTCGAGCTTCGCTGCAGCCTTGGGCCCGATGCCGTTGATCTTGCGCGCCGCCAGCGGCCAGATGCGCGAAGGCACGTCCTCCCGGCGCAGGACCGTCAGCCCGCCGGGCTTCTCCAGTTCGGACGCCATCTTCGAGAGCAGCTTGTTGGGCGTGACGCCGATGGAGCACGACAACCCGGTCGCCTCGCGCACCGCGCGCTGGATGTCCTTCGCGATCACCCGCGCGCGCGCCCACGGGTCGGGGGCGCCCTCGGCCGCGCTGGATTCGACGAGGTTGGTGAGGTCGATGTAGATCTCGTCGATGCCGCGGTCCTCGATCTCCGGCGCCAGGGCGCGCACCGCGTCCTTGAACAGGCGGGAGAACCGCCGGTACTCGTCGAAGTCCGCCGGCAGCAACAGCGTGTCGGGAGCGAGCTTCGCCGCCTTCATCAGCCCCATACCCGAGTTCACCCCAAACGCCCGCGCTTCGTAGGTGGCGGTGGTGATGACCCCCCGTCCGGTGTAGTCGCGCAGCCTCGGGAACGTCTTCACCTCCCCCGCCCCGCGCCGTGGCCCCCCGATCACCACCGGCCTGCCGCGCAACTCCGGGTAGCGCAGCAGCTCGACCGAAGCGTAGAAGGCGTCCATGTCGAGGTGGGCGATAAAGCGCAGCGTCATGCCGCCAGTGTACCTACGGAAAGGAACAGCAGGGCGGCGCAGCGCACCTCACCCGCATCCCTCCCCCTGGATTCCTCGCGAGCGTCAAAGCCCAAAGTAGTTGATCCTGATCAATAGCGCGCCATGCAGCGAGCCGATAATGCTCGTGACGCCCCGCACGGGCGTCAAATTCCGGGGAGCACCGTCATGGTCGATCCGATCGCCGTCTGGCATGCAGATCACATGCGCTTCGCGCGCCTGCTCGATTTTCTCGAGCAGCAGGTGGCCGTTTTTCACGACGGGCAGGATCCCGATTACGAATTGTTGCGCGACATCGTTTACTACCTCCACCACTACGCCGACCGTTATCATCATCCGCGCGAGGATGCGGCGTTCGCCTGCCTCGCCCGACGCGAGCCCGAAATGAAGCCGGAGATCAACCGGCTCCTCCAGGAGCACCGCGTGATGGCCGCCGCCGGCGAGACCCTGTTGAAGCTCCTCGAGGACATCCTGAAGGACACGGTGATCGAGCGCGCGACCGTGGAAGCAGCGGCTGCGACTTACCTGGTGTATTACCGCCACCATATCAGCGCGGAGGAACGCGAGGTCTTGCCGCGGGCGGCCCGGCTCCTCAGGCCCGAGGATTGGGCCACCGTCGCGTCCGCCGTTGCGCCCGCCCCCGATCCCCTGTTCGGCGAGGACGTCGGCGCGCGCTACCGGGAGTTGCGCAAGCGGGTCCAGGCCTCGGCGGGAACCCCGGCTTAACCCCTTTTCCGGTCTCCTGCCGTTCATAGCCCCTGAGCCAGGCGCACGGCTGGGGGGACAGCAGTCATAACTCCTTGATTCCGCGGCCACGGCTTGCCGTCCAACGATCAAGGAGAATTGACATGTCGGAGCTATCCCTACTGCGAGCGGCGGCGGCTACCGCCTTCGCCGCCATCCTGCTCGTGACCGCGGGCGCGCACGCCGCGCCGAAGAAAACGCTGCAGGCGTTCGCCAGCGAGCAGGAAATCTCGGATCTTTTCAAGCGCTGGTCGGAAGAAGCCAAGCGCAGGCGTGAGTCGGAACGCAGGGCGGAGCTGGCGAAGCAGGACGCGGCCGGCATGGTCGCGCAGATGCAGATGTCCGCCGCGCCAGCCGCCAAGTCGCTGGCCGCCGAAGCCGTTGCTGACTCGATCACCAACGTGCAGCACGCGGGCGTGGACGAAGGCGGCATCGTCAAGCGCCACGGCGAGCACCTCGTCATCCTGCGGCGCGGGCGGCTCTTCACCGTGAAGATCGGCGGCGACGAGCTCGCGCCGGTGTCGGTCGCCGACGCCTACGGCAGCGGGATCGAGCCGGGCGGCGCGTGGTACGACGAGATGCTGATCTCGGGCAACACCATCGCCGTGATCGGCTACAGCTACGCGCGCGGCGGCACCGAGATCGGGTTGTTCGAAATCTCGAACGCGGGGCGTCTGCGCTACACGGCGACCTATCACCTGCGCTCGAACGATTATTATTCCTCGCGCAACTACGCAAGCCGGCTGATCGGGTCCAAGCTGGTCTTCTACACGCCGCTCGTCCTCAACCCCTTCGCCGGCGACCCGTGGGGCTCGTTCCCCGCCTTCCGCCGCTGGCGCCCGGGCGTCACCGCCGCCGAGTTCAAGCCGATTGCGCCCGCGACGCGCATCTACCGCACCGACCAGCCGCTCGATCCGCACCAGGGAGTCGCACTGCACACGGTCACCGTGTGCGATCTCGCGCGGCCCGAGATGGATTGCGAGAGCACCGCGGTGATGGGCGCGCCGGGACGGGTCTTTCATGTTTCCGGCGGCTCCGTTTACGTGTGGACGACGCAGTGGCACCGCAACCGCGCCGGCTCCACGCCGGAATCAGCCGTGTTCCGCATCCCGCTCGATGGCGCCGCGCCCACCGCGCTGAAGACCGCCGGCAGCCCGATCGACCAGTTCTCCTTCCTCGAGGGCGACGACAACCATCTCAACGTGCTGCTCCGCGCCAACGGGCGCGGCGAGGGCATGTGGGCCGCCGAGAGAAACGCTGGAGACTTCGCGCTGCTGCGGGTGTCGCTCGAGCGTTTCTCCGACGGGCGCGAAGCCGCGCCGGCGGAGTCCTACAAGGCGCTCCCCCGGCCCAACGGCCACGCCGTCCAGAACCGTTACGTCGGCCCGTACCTGATCTACGGCTCAGGCAGCGGCTGGAACCGGGCGAGCCGCACGCTCTTCTCGCAGGCCTACGCGGTGCGCTTCGCGGCCGATGCGAAGGCCCAGGAAATCCCTCTCGCGCATGGCGTCGACCGCATCGAGGCACTCGGCGCCAATGCCGTCGTGGTCGGGTCGGACGGAAGAGACCTGCATTTCACCAGCCTGCGCCTCGCGGCGACCGCGGCGGCAGAGGACCGCTACACGCGCAAAGACGCGGCGCAGGGCGAGACGCGCAGCCACGGCTTCTACTACAAGGCGGACAACGACCACGCCGGCACCGTCGGCCTGCCGATCATCGGCGGCGGCCAGGCCGCCTCGCGCCAGTTGCGGCAGAACTCCGCCGCCGTGCTGTTCCTGCGCAACCAGTCGCTGCGATTGACCGAGCTGGGCGCGCTCGATTCGCAGCCCAACGCGGGCACGAACGACGGCTGCCGCGCCTCCTGCGTGGACTGGTACGGCAACGCCCGGCCGCTCTTCGTCGGCAACCGCGTGTTCGCGCTGATGGGCTACGAGATCGTGGAAGGCCGGCTGTCCGGCAGCCAGATCGCGGAGGTGCAGCGGATCAGCTTCTCGCCGGTTGCTGTCAGCCTGGCGCGCTGAGGCGTTCAAGGTTCAAGCAAGATTGGAGTGGGCTGAATTTCGAGGGTTCGGACTTTGAACTCGGAACTCGGAACTCGGAACATTGAACCCGGAACCCGGAACTCGGAACTCGTCACCGGTTAATTGAACTTGATTTTCGCCGCGCCGATCAGCTTCTCCAGATCCGCGTACTCCTTTGCAAACTTGGCCTTGAACGCTTCCGGCGTGGTTGGCGGGTAGGCCTCGGAGCCGTCGGCGGCCAGCGCTTTCACCGTTTCCGGCGAGTTCATGCCCCGGGCCACGACGGCATTGATCGCGCGGACGATGTCCCGCGACATGCCGGCGGGCGCGTAATAGCCGTAACTATTGGAGAGTTCGAATCCCGGCACGCCGGCCTCTGAAACCGTAGGCATGTCGGGAAAAAGCTGCCCGCGCCGGGGACTGGTGATGGCGAGGCCCCGCAATTTCCCGCTCTTGAGGTGCGCGCCGCTGGTGGCGGTGTTGGAAAACGTCATCTCGATCTGCCCGCCCATTACGTCGATCACCGCGGGCGCGGCGCCCTTGTACGGCACGTGGACGATATCCACGCCGGTCATGTACTTGAAGCGTTCCCAGCCGATATGACCGGTGGTGCCCAACCCCTGGGAGCCAAAGCTCAGCGCGCCCGGCCTGGCTTTGGCGTAGGCGATCAGATCCTTGACCGACTTGACCGGCAGCGACGGCGTGACGATCAGGACGTAGGGCTGGGTGGTCAACTGCACGATGGGGACGAATGCGCTGCGGACGTCGTAAGGCGCCCGTTTCAACACCCCGTTCAACATCAGAGTGTCCGACGCTCCCAGCAGCGTATAGCCATCCGGCTGCGCCTTCACCACGAGGTCCATCGCGACGACCGTGCCGCCGCCGGGACGATTGTCCACGATGACGGACTGGCCCCACTGTTCGGAGAGCTTCTGGGCCCCCAGGCGGGTCATCAAATCGAGGCCGCCGGCGGGCGCGATCCCGACCACGATCCGGATCGGCTTCTTCGGGTAATCGGCGGGCTTGTCCTGGGCCCGCGCCACCGCCGCGGCACCGGCGGCCGCAAGCAGCGCGGCACAGAGCAGGCTGGAGGGAAGCGTTTTCATGTTCTTTTACTCGCGTGTTAAACCCAGTGACGAGGTGTGGGTGACGATTACGGGTGATGAGGTAAGGGTGACAGGCTCCCGCGCAGCGGGCCCAAACCGGTCACCTGTATCTCGTCACCATTATCTCGTCACCTGTTTCTCGTCACTTCATGAGGGGCGCCAACTTGCTCTTCAGCAATTCGAAGTTCGACCGGTCCATCTTGATTTCGGCCTTATTGATTCTCTGGTCAATCTCGAGAACGGCGTCGTTGAACGGCGTCGGGATGCCGAGCTCCCTGCCCTTGCGCGACACAATGCCGGTGATGAAATCCATCTCGCTCCTGCGGCCCTTGATGTGGTCGTGGATGGGCGCGGTGCGGGAGTTGCCGCCGACGTGGTGCATCAGCGTGTCCCGGGCCGTCACCAGGTTCTCGTCGCCGGAGCCGGCGAATTCGTCCGCGCGCAGGCCGAAGATCGGCTCGATGCGGTAGCCCATCGCGGCGCCCACCGCGAGCGATTCGCGCCCGATCTTCACGGCGATGTCGGCCATGCCGGGAAGGTTGGCGGCCTCGGCGTTCCTCAACCCCAGCAGCCCGTGCGGCCCCATCGTCATCGAGTTGGCGATGAGCTTGGTCCACTTCGCGCCGTAGATGTTGTTGGTGACGTCGCACCGGCACACGTGGGACAGAATGGACTGAATCTCCTTCACTCGCGGGGTGTAGAGGCCGTCCAACTCGCCCACTGCGAACCAGGTGCCCTGGTGCGTAGTGTTGCGCTGCACCCGCCCGGGCGTGAAGATCTCGGCCGACAGTTCGATGCAGCAGCCCACGGTGCGGTTGCGGCCAACGATGGACGCGATCGAGTCGTCGTTCATGCCGTTCATGACGCCGACCAGCACGCCGTCTGGCTTGAGATAGGGCTTGATGAATTCGGCCAGCCAGCGGTGGTCGTACGACTTCACGGCGAGCAGCACGATATCGAACTCCAGGTGGGCCGATGCGAGGTCGCACAGATGAAGCGCCCGGATCGGCGTCTTCACGTCGCCGTCCTTCATCTCGATGTGCAGTCCATTGGCTCTCAGCGCCTCCACCTGCGCCGGCCACTGGTCGATGACCGTGATGTCGTAACCCGCCTTCGTCAGGTCGGCGCTGACGCTGCTGCCGATCGCGCCGCAGCCCAGCACGGCGATTTTCCGGTCTTTGACTGCCATTTTCGTAGTTTCCCGTTACTGAAGTGATGATGGAATGGCGATTGTAATCGGGAATACCTGATGGGTGACGAGTTCCGAGTTCCGAGTTCCGAGTTCCGGGTTCCGGGTTCCGGGTTCCGGGTTCAAGCTTCAAGTCGGAACTCTCGAATCACAAACTACTCCAATTTTTTGGAACCTTGAACCTTGTTCCTGGCCGCTTCGCGGCCGCTGGTGACACCGGAGCCAGCTTGGGTGTCTAATTATTCGTTCGTCCGATACTGGAAAGGCCCGTCATGATTCGATTCTCGGTTGCAGTGATAGGTATGGTCCTGCTCGCGTCGTGCGCCACCGTGCCGCAGTTGACCCCGGCCGCGCGGTCCGAGCTTGCGCCGACGGGCAAGCTGCGGGTGGGAATCAACTATAGCAATGCAGTATTTGCCTCCAGGGATCCGGCGACCGGCGAACCCCGGGGCGTTGCAGTCGATCTCGCAAGGGATCTCGGCCGGCGCTCGGGCATCCCCCTCGAACTGGTCGGCTACGACTCTGGCGGACAGATGGCCGCGGCTATGAAGACCGGCGCCTGGGATGTTGCGTTCATGGCATTTGACCAGTCGCGTGTCGGCGAGATCAGCTTTACGGCGGCTTTCGCAGAAGTCGAATCTTCTTACCTGGTACCCGCCGGGTCACCGCTGCGCATCGTCGCTGACGTGGACCGGGAGGGGGTTCGCATCGCCGTATCAGCGAAGGGCGGCAACGATCTGTTCCTGAGCCGCACCCTGAAACACGCAACACTGGTTCGCATACCCGGCTCAACCGCCGCATTCAAGATGTTCGTCGCGGAAAAGCTGGAAGCCTACGCCGGTCTGAAACCACAGATCCTGGCCGATGCAGAGAAGCTTCCGGGCTCGCGTGTGCTCGACGGCCGTTACACGGTAGTCGGTTACTCGGTCGGAACTCCCAGGGGCCGCGAGGCCGGCGCGAGCTACCTCGCCGAGTTCGTTGAGGACGCGAAGCTCTCTGGCCTCATCGCCCGCACGATCGAGAAAAACGGGGTTCGCGGCGTGTCGGTCGCCCCGACGGTGCAGCCCTCCAGCACGCTCCAGATCGGCGGGGGGATGTCGTACGGTGTGATGTCGCGCTAATCCTGGCCCGCAAGCCATCGCGGACGTTTCCCGTCAGCAAGGATGGCGTGGAGCAGCCTCCCCGGAATCTGGTAATCTCCTCCGAGGTCATTCATTTCATCACGGGGAGACGCACCATGCTGTGGACGATTTCTTGCGTAGACAAGCCCAATACCGCCGCGATCCGGGAAAAGGTACTGGCGCCCCACCGCGAATACCTGGCAAGCCAGAAAGGAATCCTGGTGCTCGCGGGCGCGACGCAGAACGACGACGGCACGCAGGCCATCGGCAGCCTGTTCGTCGTCAACGTGGACAGCCGCGCCAAGGCCAAGTCTTTCTCGGACGGCGACCCCTTCACGCAGAACGGCGTATTCGCCAGCATCACCATCACGCGCATGCGCAAGGGGCAGTGGAATCCCGCGGCAGCCGAGGGTGCGTAAAACCGTGACTTATTCCCGCGCTTGGCACTGCATCGCCCCGCCACTATCATGTTCTTCTTTGCGAGGAGTGGAGCCATGAAGCGTATCGGTCTGACAGCAGCATTCGCCCTGCTATTCTCATTGCCAATGGCCGGCCAGGCGCAAGGCAACAAGCCGGAGGCGGCCAAGCCGCAGATGGTAGCCGTGCAACCGGCGGCCAAGGCAGCCCCGGAGGGCCCCAGGCGCTCGCGCGCAAACGAGGACGCCAGGGTCTGCCTCGAGCTGGCCACCAACATCGAGATACACAAGTGCGCCGAGAAGTACCGCTAGGGCGCCCGCAGGTAGTGACGTCCGGATCGCGACTCGTCAGTCGCCGGCCTGCAACATGCCCGGCTTCTTGATAAGTTTGTCTGCTCGGACGGCGGTGTAGCGCTCACCTTGGCGATTCAAGGGAATACTGTCACTCGTCCCGTTGTTAATGCCCACAGACCTTATCAACCCCTGGAGGACTCGATGAGCAAGACAAGAATTGGCCTGATGGCATCGGCCGCACTGCTGTCATTCGGCTTTGCCGCCAGCGTGCCGGCGCAGCAATCCCCCATGACGTTCTTCATCACCAGCACCGGCTCCGGCAAAGGCGCGGACTTGGGCGGCCTGGCGGGCGCCGACCAGCATTGCCAGTCGCTCGCGGCCGCGGCGGGCGCCGGCAAACGCACGTGGCGCGCCTACCTGAGCACGACCGGCTCTCCGGCCGTGAACGCGCGCGACCGCATCGGCAAAGGCCCGTGGCACAACGCGCAGGGCCGGCTCATCGCGCGGGATGTCAAGGAGTTGCACGAAGGCGTCAACAACATCAACAGTATGACTGCGTTGACCGAAAAGGGAGATCAGGTCAAAACCAGCAGCAACCCGCCCAACATGCACGACATCCTCACCGGCTCGCAGCCGAACGGCATGGTGCTGGCAGGCGACCCCGACAAGACCACGTGCGGCAACTGGACCCGAAGCGGCGAAGGCGCCGCTATGGTTGGCCACCACAACCGGCTGGGCATTGGGGACGGTGAGCCCCAGCGGTCGTGGAACTCCTCGCATCTCTCGCGCGGCTGCAGCCAGGATAATCTGCGCGCTTCCGGCGGGGCGGGATTGCTTTACTGCTTCGCCGTCAATTAACTCGGCGTAACGCCGAGTTCAGGTTCAAGGTTCAAGGTTCAAGGTTCAAGGTTCAAGGTTCAAGGTCTTTAGATTCGGCGCCGTACCTTGAGTCTTGTTCCTTGTAACTTGTACCTGGTTTCCCCATCACTCGATCTTGACCTTCGCCTGCTTGATGACCTTGCCCCAGCGGGCGATCTCGACCTTGAGAAACTCCGCGGCTTCGCGCTGGGAATTGGCGAGCGGTTCACTGCCGCCCTTGACCAGCACATCGACGACCTCGGGTGACTTGATCGCCTTGACGGTCTCCGAGTGGATCTGGGCAAGAACGGCCGGCGGTATCCTGGCCGGACCGATCAGCATGTACCACGACGTCGCCTCGTAACCCGGCACTCCGGCCTCCGAGACGGTGGGCACGTCCGGCATCGTGTTCACCCGCTTCGGCGAGGTCACCGCAAGCAGGCGTATCCGCCCCGCCTGGATGTGGGCGATCATCGCCAGCATCGGGTTGATGTAGAAATGGGCGCGGCCGCTGATGAGATCGGGAATGACGGTGCCGGTGCCTTTGTACGGGATGTGCGTCATCTCGACGCCCGTCATGGCTACGAACATCTCCCCGGCCAGGTGCGACGCGGAACCCGGGCCGGAGGAAGCGAAGTTCAATTCGCGCGGCTTGGCTTTCGCGAGCGCGATGAGTTCCTTCACGCTCTTCGCGGGGAGAGAGTTCGAGACCGTGACCGCATAAGGCTGCGTCGCCGCGACCGTGATCGACGTGAGATCGCGTATGGGGTCGTACGGCAGCTTCGCCATGAGCGTCGAGTTGATCGCGTGCGAGGGATTGACCATGGCCAGGGTATGACCGTCGGGCGCGGCCTGCGCCGTCAGGTTGATGCCGATGGTCATGCCCGCGCCCGCGCGATTGTCCACCACCACCTGCTGGCCCCAGGCCTGGGTGTACTTCTGGCCGATCAGGCGCACGATGTTGTCCGACCCGCCCCCCGGCGCGGTCGGGATGATGATGCGGATGGGTCTCGTGGGAAAGCCCGTTTCTGCGGCCTGGGCCGCTCCGCTCACCGCCAGCAACGATAGGCCCACTACGACTCCGAATACTTTTTTCATGGCTCCCCCTGTGGCGTTATGCGCCCGTTGCTTCCGTCACATGATCACTTGTCACCCGCCTCGCGGTCCTGCTCGGCGCGCTGCTGCGTCTGTTGCATGGCCTGCTCGATCTTCTCGCGTGACTGCTCGAGCGTCTTCTTGCCCTGCTCCACTTCCTGCTTCTTGATCACCGCGCCGGTCGCCGCGGTGGTTGCGGTTTCAACGCCGCACGCGGCGACAGCCGCCGCGACAAGAAGCGCAAGGGCGTGAGTCGTGATTCGTGAGTCGTGATTCGACCCATGCGCCTTGTCACGCTTCATCAGTCACGCCCTTTCAGTCACGAACCATCAGTCACGCCTTTTCGGGCGGTCAGTCGGCGTTGACGCCCACCGCGGCTTTCGCCCCTTTGTCGAGGCGCTTGAGGATCTTGATGCGCTGGACGGTATCGCCCGCGAGGTGGGTCCACACCATCGCGTCGCGCACCAGCTTGTCCACGCGCGCGTCCATCATGCAGCCCTCGGCGCCGTGGACTTCCATGTTGAGGCGCGTGACGCGCTGGATGACATCGGTGGACCAGTTCATCACCAGGCCGGCGTTGGCGGAATGATCGCCGTGATCGTGCTGCCAGGCGACCCGCATCACGTAGGAGCGCAAGGCTTCGGTCAGCGCCAGCATCTCGTTCAGCTTCAACTGCACCAGCTGGTGCTCCATCAGGTACCGGCCGGCGCGCTTGTGCGTCTTGGCAAAGCCCATCGCCAGCTGGCAGGCGTCATCGCACACGCCGAGCGCGTTGGCCGCGAGCTCGAGGTCGCCGAAGATGTCGCCGCCGGTGGTGTCGCCCTTGCCCGCCTTGACCGAGCCGGTGCCGACGCCGCCGACCACGTTGGCGTGCGGCACGCGCGCGTTCTCGAAGATGAGTTCGGCGTTCTGGTAGAAGCGCCAGCCGCGCTTGTTGAACACTTTGCCGATGCGGAAGCCGGGCGTGCTCTTGGGCACCATGAACAGCGTGCCGCCCTGCTTGATGTTGACGTCCGGGTTGCTGCGCGCGTCCACGAAAAAGAGCGAGCCCACGCTGCCGTTGGCGATGAAGCATTTCTCGCCATTCAGTATCCAGTGATCGCCGTCGCGCACCGCGCGCAGGCGGTAGCCGGCCTTGGGGTCGTCTTCCGGCGGCATGCGATTGTCGGAGCCGGCGTTGGGCTCGGTGATGCCGCGGCCCATTACGTAGCGGTGGTCGGCGAGAAAGGGCTTGAGAAAGCGCGCCTTCTGGTCCTCGGTGCAGGCGGACGCGATGAGATGGCTCCACTTCCAGTTCTGGCTGAAGGCCTTGGACATGGCGCTGTCGCCGCGGGCGAGTTCCGCCATCACCAGCGCCTGCGACACGAAATCCGCGCCGGGGCCGCCCCATTCCTTGGGCACCGCCAGCGTGCGGAAGCCGAGCTTCGAGCCCTTCTCGATGATGCCCCAGTCCCACGGCTCGAAGCCGCCCTCGATCTGGTCGCGCTCGAGCGAGCGCGGGCGCAATTCGTCGTCCGCGAACTTGCGCGCCTCCAGCTGCCAGTGGCGCTGCTCTTCGTTCAGTGAAAAATCCATTTCTTACTCCCCAAAAGCGTGATTCGTGATTCGTGAATCGTGAATCGACTCCCCTCCTGCCTGAGGAGGGGTGCCTGCATAGCAGGCGGGGTGGTGGGAGAACACTTTCGTCATCCCTCAGGCCGCGTCCGCCGCCGGGCGTTGATACCCCGCGACTGCTTCGGCGACGGCGAGCTTGGCGGCGCCGTCGGCATCATCGGTATGCAGGAACACCATCGAATCGTGCACGTACTTCTGCAGCGGCATGTCGCGCATCACGCCCATGGCGCCGAAGCACTCCGCCGCGAGCAGCGCGACCTCGTTGACCGCTTCCGCGGTGTAGACCCGCGCGATGACGTGAAACGGCAGTTCGGACACGCTGCGATCGGCGATGGCATCGGGATGATCCAGCAGCCAGGCCGCCTTCCAGATCATGCCGCGCGCCAGCTCCAGCTTGATGGTGCAATCGGCGAGCTTGGTGCCGATCGCCTGGTGCTCGATGATGTTGCGCCCGCCCTGGCGCCGGATTCTCGAGTAGTCCACGGCGGCATCAAAGGCGGCGCGGCCCAGGCCGAGATTGATCGCGGCGAGCTGCGTGATGCCACGCGCCGCATCTGTGCCCAGCGCTAACCGGCTCGCCCCTTCCTGCCCGAGCAGGTGGTCCGCCGGCACCTTGCAATCCTTGAACGTCACGCCGGCGCCCGCGCCGTGGTGCCAGCGGATGCTCTCGCCGACCGCCTTCAACGGCTCGCGCACCGTCAGCCCGGGTGTTTCACGCGGCACGAGCAGCGCGGTTAACCCTTTGCCGGTTTTCGCCTGGACCGCGAACAACTTCGCGACCGTCGCATTGGCGACGAAGGACATGGACCCGTTGATTACCCAATCGCTGCCCTGCTTGACCGCGACCGGCTCGGCCCCGCTGTCCGCAGCCATCGGGCGGTGATAGCACCAGCCGGCGCCGGCGCCAGGGTCGCGCCCCACGAAGGCGAGATGGTAGCGGTCATCCCCGGTGAATCTCGGCAGGAAGCGCTTGCTCTGCTCGGGTGTCATCAGCCGGTCGAACAGCACGTGGGAGAGCGCCGAGGTCTGCGCCAGAACCGCCGCGAGGTCCACGTCACCCGCCCCGAGCTCTTCCATCACGATGCAGGCGGTGTGGCAGTCGGCGCCCGTGCCGCCCGCGTCCTCGGACAGGGCGAGGGTGCGCAATCCCATCTGCGCGGCCTTGTCGAGCAGGCCGAGAAGCAGCGGCTTCTCGAACGGTTGCAGGCGGTCCGGGTGCAGCGCGGCGGGCTTGATCTCATTCTCGACGAAGTCCCGCACCGTGTCGCGGAATTCCAGTTGCTCGGGGGTGAGGTGAAGGCTGTACATATCAAGGTTCCAGGTTCAAGGTTCCGGGTTCCGGGTTCAGGTCAGGTTCAGGAGTCGAAGTTTATCAGCCACCGGGAAAGGGGTGTCAGTATGTGGACCCGGCCCGGAAAAGCGTGAATCGTGATTCGTGAGTCGTGATTCGACCCCCGTCGCTCGTCAGCGTCTGGCGCGCGCCAGGGAACGCAGCTCCTGGTGAAGCGCATCGGGAATGTCGATGCCCTCCGCACGCGCCTTGGCGGCGGCCTGCTGGCGGCGGGTGCCGGGCAGGCGCACGCCTTCGTCCGCGAGCAGCTTCGAGATCATCGCCTCCAGGCGCGAGAAGTAGGAATCGGCGCCGGCCAGTGCGTCCGGGTCGATCGCCAGGATGGCGTGACCGATGCGCGGGTGGTTGCCGGGCTCGAAGTAGGAATCGTTCTCGAAACTGAACGCCGCGCCGGTCAGCGCAACGCACAGCACTTCCACCATCAGCGCCAACGCCGCGCCCTTCGCGCCGCCGATCGCCATGAGGCTCCCGGTCAGCGCCGCCTTCGGGTCGGTGGTGGGATTGCCGTCCTTGTCCACCGCCCAGCCCAGGGGAATGGATTTCCCCTCCTTGGCGTAGAGCATGATTTTTCCGCGCACCACCTCGGTTAGCGACAGGTCCACCACGATCGGATTGGCGTCCTTGCGTGGGAAGATCGCAGCGATCGGATTCGTGCCGAAGAACGCCCTCTTCCCGCCTGCGGCGTTGATGGCGGACGGCGAATTCGTGAAAGCGAGGCCCACAAGCCCGGCCTGCGCGACCGGCGCAAGGTGAAACGCGGCGGCGCCGAAGTGATGGCTGTTGGTGACTCCGGCGAAGGCGATGCCGTGGCGCTTCGCACGCTTCACTGCTTCTTTCACCGCCAGCGCCGAGGCGAGGAAAGCGAGCCCGCCGCGCGCATCCACGAGACAGGTGGCACCCTTTTTCTTAACGACCTTTGGCTTCGCTCTTCCGTTGGCCCGCCCCTGGCGCAGGTGCTCGCAGTAAAGCGGCACGCGCGACAACCCGTGTCCCGTCAGCCCTTCCATCTCCGCCGCGACCAGCGCCTGCGCCGTCGCCTGCGCCATCGCCTTCGCCGCGCCAGCGCGCTTCAGCGCCCGCACTGCCAGCGCAGTTGTCTCTTCGATCGAATACTTCATGGGGATATGACTCTGGGTATTGCGATGACCACGGAGCGGTGACGAATAAGGGTGACGATTAATGGTGACGAGATAAGGGTGACGTACAACCAAACCGCCGTTCGTCACCCGTAATCGTCACCTGCACCTCGTCACCCGTTTCTCGTCACTGTTAATCAAGCTTCGTTCCCGACTTCCTGGCCACATCCGCCCACTTCGCCGCCTCGACCTTGAAGAACGCGGCGAACTCGCCCGGGCTGTT
The DNA here is from genome assembly GCA_964521405.1 of uncultured Streptomycetaceae bacterium. GTDB lineage: Bacteria > Pseudomonadota > Gammaproteobacteria > Burkholderiales > SG8-41 > SG8-41. The sequence continues at coordinate 18,415 of CAZFRR010000069.1, forward strand.
CCCCACCGGCATCGCGCCTTCGGCATCGAAGCGCTGCTTCACGTCCGGCAGGTGCACCGTCTTCGCTACCTCGCGGTGGAGCCGGTCGATGACCGACTGCGGCGTGCGGGCCGGCGCGAAGAAGCCGTTCCACTGCACGGCGAGGATGTCCTTGACCGGATCGAAGTTGAGCTTGTGGAACACCGCCGGGCTGATGGAGAGAGGGGAATTGCCGAACAGCAGCGTGTAGCCATCCGCGGGAGCCCTGGCGACAATCTCCCCGGCGATGTTGCCGCTCGCGCCCGCGCGGTTGTCCACGAGCACCGGCTGGCCGAGCGAGCCGGTGAGTTTCTGGGCGACGACGCGCGCAATGAGGTCGCTGCCGCCGCCCGCCGGGAACGGCAGCACGACACGGACCTGCTTGGCGGGATACTCCTGAGCCAGCGCCGGTAACACCAGCAGGCACGCCATCATGACCGCGAACGCAAGCAAGCGTTTCATGGTTTTCCTCTCCTCATTCTTATCTGCAGTGACGACTGACGGTGATAGCGCTCGCGCACGGAACGCCTTGCGTCACTTTATCACCTTGTCACGCATCAGGCGGCGCGCGATCGGCCTTGCCGCGGGCGCCTCGCTTCGAGTCCGCTGGCGCAAACATCGTTTTCGCGACCGCCCGCACCTGCTCGATGAAAAGCTGAACCACCGGGCTGACGGTTCGATGCTTCAGCGTGACGATCGCAATCGGCCGCGGCTTAATGCGCAAATCGATAGGCAATGCCTTGAGCGACCACTGCTTTGCGTTATATCGCAGCACGGAATCGGGAAGCACTGTAAGGAAACGGCCGGTTGCGAGCAGATGGTTGCGCAGCAGGATGGAACCGGAACTCACCGTCTCCTTTGGAACCTTCAAACCGTGCGCTTTGAACGTCTCCGTAATCAGCGCGCCAAATACCTCAGTTGGCGGAAAGATCCATGGTTCATTCACCAATTCCGCAAGCGTAATCTTGCGACGGCGTGCCCAGCGACTCCGTGCTCCCACCACTACGTGACTCGGTTCGTCGAAGAGAATTTCGATATTGAGGTCGTCTACCACAAAAGACCTGGGTATTCTTGCCAGCGCCAAGTCAACGTTTCGCTCTCGCAGTTCCCGAAATTCTAGCGTCGCCGTGTTTGCCTGGATCATACGGACAACGATTTTGGGATAGCGGCGCGATAATCGAGCGATGGCTGCCGGCAACAACCCGGCGGCGAACAGCTCTGAAGATGCGACCCGAACTTCCCCCACCGTTGGGTTTGCCAAAAACTCGATGTCTCTTATTCCCTGCCGCAGCTCATCGAACACCACGTGGCCGCGCTTGAGCAGCGCTTGTGCGTAGAGGTTGGGCTCGATCCCTCGCGAGCTGCGATCGAGGAGACGGACGCGAAGGGCGTCCTCCAGGTTGGCGATCGCTTCAGACACGGCAGGTTGGGACATTGCAAGATGGGTGGCCGCCTTGGCCATGCTGCCCCACTGCACAACGGCGAAAAGGATATGCAGATCGCGCAGCCTGAGGTGCCGGCCGATACGGCTCTCCCAGTACTGGATCGCCCTTTTCATATGAGTTTACCTATATCGTTATAGTGAATTTCGCTGTTCCCTTTATACCTCCGGGCAATTACCGTTACAAGAATCCCAATGGAGGGCGCCATGACACCCACTTGCCGTCGAATGCTGTGTCTTGCAGCGGCCGCGATTGCAGCTCTTGCTGTGCCGGGTATCGGGGCCGCCCAGACCTACCCAAACCGGCCGGTGCGGATCATCCTGGCGATCCCGCCGGGCGGCGCGCCTGACATCATTGCCCGCATACTCGCTACCAAGCTTACCGAGCAGATCGGGCAGCAGGTGATCGTGGACCAACGCCCGGGCGCAAGCGGCGTGATCGGCGTGGAGATCGCCTCGCGCGCCGCGCCGGACGGTTACACGCTGCTACTGGCGGGCACCACCAATTTTGCCACGCTGCCGGCCCTCAAGCCCAAGCTTCCCTACGACATCGACAAGGATTTCGTCATGCTGTCGCGCGTCGCGTCGGTAGCCCACGTGGTAGCGGTGCATCCGTCGCTCGGAGTCGGCACCGTAGCTGACCTCGTGAAACTCGCCAAAGCCCGGCCCGGACAGCTCAACTATGGATCGGGTGGCAACGGCTCTGTTTCACATCTCGCAACCGAGATGTTTAATGTACTGGCAGGCGTAAAGACCGTACACGTGCCCTACAAAGGTGTCGTGCTCGCGCTCAACGACGTGATCGCGGGACAGCTCCAGTTCATAATGTCGTCCCCGGTCAGCGCGATGCCCCACGCAACGACCGGGAGGATCAAGGTGATCGCAACCACGGGCGCGAAGCGCGACCTGTTGCTGCCCGATTTGCCGACGGTGGCCGACGTCCTTCCCGGCTTCGAGAGCTCGCTGTGGTGGGGCATTGCGGTGCCCGAGAAAACTCCCGCCGTCATCGTGAAAAAGCTGCACGCCGAGATCGTGAAAGCGATGCAATCGCCCGACGTGCGGGAACTGATCGCCAAACAGGGCGCCACCGCGCACGCCGAGTCTCCGGCCGAGTTTACGGCCTTCATCAAGGCCGAACGCGAGCGCATCGCGCGCGTCGGCCGGCAGGCCGGCATTACGCTTGATTAGGAACTCAACCTTCCCTAAAGAGAATCCCGGTTTGGATGCTTCCGGGTCCAAAGAATGAATCGCGCGATCGAGACCCGAGTGCTGATCGTCGGCGCGGGGCCAGTCGGCCTGACGCTGGCCATGGACCTTGCCTGGCGCGGCGTCGATGTCACCGTTGCCGAGCTTCGCGGGGCTGGCGAGCCACCGAGCGTCAAGTCCAACCAGGTCTCGGCCCGCTCCATGGAAATCTTCCGGCGTCTCGGTCTTGCCGGAAAGGTGCGCGACGCCGGGCTTCCGGCGGACTATCCGAACGACGTGGTCTCCTGCACCACGGTGACCGGGATTGAGCTCTCACGCGTCACCATCCCATCGCGAGCCGAGCGATACACCGCGACGGACGGGCCGGACACCCAGTGGCCGACGCCCGAGCCGCCGCACCGGATTAACCAAACCTATTTCGAGCCAGTGCTGCTCGCGCACGCCGCATCCCAACCGCGTATCCGCATTCTCAACCGCACGGAAGTCGAAAGCTTCTCTCAGGACGAGCGGGGCGTCACTGCCGTAGCCCGCGACCTTGACAGCGGCGAGGGGATATCGATTGCCTGTACTTATCTCGTCGGCTGCGACGGCAGCAAGTCCACCGTCCGCAAGGCGATCGGTGCCAAGCTCGCCGGCACGCCGGAAGTCCAGCGCGTGCAGTCGACCTGCATCCGGGCGCCGGGGCTCATCAACTTGTTGCCCGGAAAACGTGCGTGGGCGTATCGTTCACTCAACGCGCGCTGCAGCGGCAACACAACGTCCATCGACGGGCGCGAGACTTGGCTCATCCACAATGTGCTCTATCACGACGAGCCCGAGTGCGATTCGATGGATCGCGACCGGGCGATCCGCGCGATCCTTGGCGTCGGACCGGACTTCCGCTACGAGGTGATCTCGAAGGAAGACTGGACCGGCCGCCGCCTCGTCGCCGACCGGTTTCGGGACCGGCGCGTCTTCATCTGCGGCGATGCGGCGCACCTGTGGACCCCCCAGGCAGGTTACGGCATGAACGCGGGCATAGCTGATGCCGCGAACCTGTCCTGGCTGATCGCCGCCACGCTCACGGGCTGGGCACCACCCGCGATCCTCGACGCCTACGCAGCGGAGCGCCAGCCGATCACCGAGCAGGTGTCACGCTTCATCATGGACATGGCTCTAAAGACCATGAAACAGCGGCGCGAGATACCCGCCGAGGTCGAATGGCCCGGGCCGATCGGTGACGCCATGCGCACCCGCATTGGCAAGGAGGCTTACGACCTCGACGTCCAGCTGCAATGCTGTGGCGGGCTCAATTTTGGCTACTTCTATGAGGGCTCGCCAATCATCGCGTACGACGGCGAGACGCAGCCTGCCTATTCGGTGGGTAACTTCACGTCATCGACGGTTCCCGGCTGCCGGTCACCGCACTTTTGGCTTAACGATCGACGCTCGCTCTACGATGCGCTTGGCCCGGATTACACTCTCGTCCGTTTCGATTCGACCGTGAATGTCTCGGGCGTGGTCGAGGCAGCAGCGCAACGCGGCGTTCCTCTTACCGTCCTAGACGCGGATGCGCCCGAAGCGCAGGTGCTTTATGCGCGCAATCTCGTGCTCGTCCGTCCCGACCAGCACGTGGCGTGGCGGGGTGATAAAGAGCCCCCCGCCCCATTGGATCTGATCGATCTCGTGCGTGGCGCTCGCATCATGTCGGCTCGCAGCCAGTCGGCGAGTAGTCGGCCCATTCATTCGACGCTGATCTCCGAATAGACCTGCTTTCAGGTTGATTTGCTGCTTTCCCTCAGGAGATGATCGATGCTGTCTGGCACTTCCCCGCGCGCAAGCATGCGACGGAATGTTTCATACACGTCAGTCCTGGAGCCGGCTTTGCGCAGCGTGTCTTCGCCGTTGAACCAGACGTAGACGATCAGCTTGACCGGCTTCGACGCGAAGCGAAAGAAAAGGCGATAGCGCTCCGGCAGCCCTTTTTTTGCCCGCCGCCAGTTACCGTAGTCACTGCCCAGGGTCTTGCCCAGGCGAAAATCCGCATGATCGGGGTTCGCAGGCACGTGCTCGGTGATGACTTTGTACACCGATGCAAGCAAGCGTGTTCTGGGATGGGCTCTGTAGCCGCTTGGATCAATCGCCGCGAGAGCAGCTACTTCGGACTCCAGTTCGTCGAGCGCAGCGGCGAAAGTCCGAAAGTAGTAGAGCTGCCAGCCGTTGATTTCCACGACGGCTCGCGGCTATCCGGGTTTGACACCCTTTACGAGCTTGCCGATGCGCGCAAGCTGGGCCGGATCGGCAGCGGTGATCCCCTCCGGCTGCGCCGCCATCTGCGCCGCCAGAAAGCCAAGAAAACCAAGCAGAACAGGGTCTTCCATTTCGCCCGCCTTGCGCTTTTTGCCCGATGACCGTGCAGAGAGCAGCACCTGGCCGTTGGCGAGGACGGTTGCCCCAACTTCCCCTTCAAACTCCGGGTGCGCCTTGAAAAAGGCCGCATCCAGGCGTATGCCCTTGGAGTTTCCGACCGGCGTGACCTTGCCCGAATATTTTTCAACGACGCTGGACATGAACTTCTCCCAATGTGCTTACGTGCGTAGCCACATTATAACAGAGCCGTCCCAGCCGCCGGAACCGATTACGACAAATGGGCCTTTCATTCTCACACGCCATGCTTCGCGTCAGTCTTGCCACGGGCGCATCACTTCGAACCCGCTGGCGCAAACATCGTTTTCGCGGTCGCCCGCAAATGTTCGATGAAAAGCTGCACCACCGGGCTGACGGTGCGATGCTTCAGCGTGACGATCGCAATTGACCGTGGCTTGACGCCCAAATCGATGGGCAATGCTTTGAGCGACCACTGCTTGGCGTTGTAGCGCAGCACAGAATCGGGAAGCACATCAAGGAAC
>CAZFRR010000070.1:0-15233 GCA_964521405.1 uncultured Streptomycetaceae bacterium
GCGTTAGGCACGACAAAAGTGTCGAAATTGGCGCCAGACGCGAAGCAAACCGCAGCCAGGTTGGACACCTGGCGAGGATTTGCGACAAAGTATGGCGTCAATTGTCGGCATCTTTTGTTCAGCGAATTAGCGACTCAGGACCCGGCCAGCGGCTGAGCGTCCTGGATTCCCGCCTGCGCGTGAACGACGCTTCCGATGCCACAACCGCGGCCGGGTGGCGGAATGGCCGGTGACTGATCCGATTCTCCGGGCTGGGACTGTCTCAAGATAACGCGATGGCCAAGTGATCGCCCGATGCATCAGGAGAAGCGGAGCAGGCGCCGGCCGTTTCGACAGGACCCGGCCAGCGGCTGAACGACTGCTTATATCCTGCCTGGACGAAGATCGTCGAAAAAGAAACGCCACGCATTCGCGCGGCTTTTTTTGCAGGCCTCCGCTGTCACGGTTTCATGATGAGCTTGCCCATCACCTGCCCCGACTCGAACAGCCGGTGCGCGCGCGGCGCCTCGGCCAGCGGAATGCGCTCAAAGATCGGCACCTTGATCGTGCCCTCGCTCAGCATTCGAATCAGTTCATGCGTGGTGCGGGCGCGCAGCTCGGGCCAGTCGTCCAGCGTATGCATCGTGAATTGCCGGAAAGCCAGGCTGCGCACGGGTGCTTTTGCGATGGCCTCGTAAATGCTGCCCAGCGGCGGCCCTTCCAGGCGGCCGTAAAGCATCAGCAGGCCGAACCGGTCCAGGCAATCAAATAAAGCCACCATCCCCGCGCCGCCGGCGAGATCGAGCGCGAGGTCCACGCCGCGGCCTGCCGTCAACTGCTTCACCTCATCGACAATATTGCCGCGCTTGCGGTCGATAACCGCATCCGCCCCCTGCGCGCGCGCAAACGCCGCGCGCGCCTCGGAACTCACCACGCCGATGACGCGCTTGCCGGCGGCTTTCGCGAGCTGCACCAGCGCCGTGCCCACCCCGCCCGCCGCCGCGAGCACCAGCACCGATTCATATTGAAACCCCTTCAACGCGGAGTTGAGGAGATGCCAGGCGACCTGGTAATTGGATAGTCCCGCCGCCTGGTCGAGATCGATGCCTTCGGGCAAGGCGTAGACAGCGCGTTCCCGCGCGGCCACGTATTCGGCGTAGCAACCGGCCCGCTCCTTGAATTCGCGCGCCGAAACAAACACCGGCTGCCCGATGCGAAGGCCGCGCACGCCGCTTCCCGCTTCGACGACGGTGCCGCTCATTTCGATGCCGGGTATCACGGGCAGCGGCGGCATCCAGAGATAAGCGCCCTTGCGCACCAGGGTTTCCGGCATGCACACGCCGATCGCATGCGCCTTGATGAGCACCTCATCGGGACCCGGCCGGGGCGTCGGCAGTTCCACGTATTGCAGCACCTCGGGGCCGCCGGTGCGGGTGATTTGTATCGCTTTCATCGGGTTCCTCGAAACGAATGCTTATGTTCCATCAAACCAGAAAGAGCTATTTGCCACAGAGAACACAGAGTTCACAGAGAAAAATAAAGAACGTATGTCATTTTAAAGCGTCACCACATCTGGTAAGTGTGGCGTGCTGACTCACCCCCCCTTGAATCTCTCTGTGTTCTCTGTGACCTCTGTGGCTGAATTGTAGCTTTTAGGATTAATGTCCTATCGTGTGGCCCGCACCTGCGCCAGCCGCGCCAGGCAAAAATGCGTGAATGCCAGCCCGGAGAGCACCGGCACCAGCAGATTCAAGAGCGGCACGTAGAGCAGCAGCGACAGCAGAATGCCGAGCAGGAACAGGTCACCGCGCGAAGTGCCGAGGATTTGCGCGAACTCAGCGGCGCTCGCGTGCTCGGCGAGCGCATCGTAGCGGAACAGGCGCTGGTTCAGGTACGCCGAGGTCAGCACCGGCGCCAGCACCGCGCCGATGCCCGTCAACCACAGCGGAAGCGTGACGAGCCACAGCACGGCGAATACGACGATCGCCGTCGCGGCATTTCCTACGCTGCCCAGAAGCGTGCCGCCCTTCTGTTGCTTGAGTTGCGGGTAATCCCGCGCCCCGATGAGCGGCACGATCACCGGCATGGCCACGATATCGGTGACCAGCACCGCCGTCACCAGCATGACCGGCAACAGGGCCGCGATCGCCGCGAGCGCGCTGCCCCAGATGAAGACCGACGACAGACCCCACTCCCGCACCCAGGCGAGCCAGGATGTGCCCGCGATCCAGTCCGCGACCAGCCGCGCCCAGTCGCCGGAGAAAGCCCACGCGAGTCCGATCCATACCGCGATGGCTGCGAGCGGCGGCGCGAGCGCGAGTGCAAGAACACGCGGGTCCCGAAGGTCTCGCATCGCCGAGAGCAAGGCGGTCATTACCGTGGACATGATTCTTTATTGTAAAGGGCGGAGTGGTTGAATGCGGGTACAATGCCCGCACAACAACCGAAATTAACGCGCCGCGATCCGATCGGAATGCCCACTCGCTCCGCCCTTCCCTCCTGGCAGGCGCTCGTCGAACACCAGCGTGTCGTCTCCCATCTGCGCCTGCGCGATCTTTTCGCGCAGAACCCCGCGCGCTTCAGGAGTTTTTCCCTGAAGCACGACGGCATCCTGCTCGACTGGTCCAAACAGCTTGTCAATGTCGAGACCATGCGGCTCTTGTTCGCGCTCGCCCGCGAATGTAAGGTCGAAACCGCCATCGCGGGCATGTTCAAGGGCGAGCGCATCAATACCACCGAGAACCGCGCGGCGCTGCACGTTGCCCTGCGCGCCGGCAAGCCGGTCCTGCTGGACGGCGCCGACGTGACCCGTGACGTGAAATCCGTGCTCTCCGCCATGGCCCGGCTGACGCGCGGCATTCATGCGGGCCGTGTCAGGGGCGCGACCGGCCGTCCCTTCACCGACGCGGTCAACATCGGCATCGGCGGCTCCGATCTCGGGCCGAGGTTTGCGTGCGAAGCGCTGGCGCCGTACTCAAAGGTGCGGCCGCGGCTGCACTTCGTCTCCAACGTGGACGGGGCGGCGCTTGCATCCGTCCTCGATCGGCTGAACCCGGCGACCACACTGTTCATCATCGCGTCGGAAACCTTCACCACCGCGGAGACGCTCGCCAACGCCCGCAGCGCCCGCGCGTGGCTCGCGGGCAGGCTTGGCCGCAAGGCGGACGCAGGCCGGCATTTCTGCGCCGTGACCTCTGCTCCCGCGCGGGCAGCGGAGTTTGGAGTGCCGTCCGGCCGCATATTCCCCATGTGGGACTGGGTGGGCGGGCGCTACTCGCTGTGGTCGGCGATCGGGCTGCCGATCGCCCTTGCCGTCGGGCCCGCCCGCTTCGACGAGATGCGCGCGGGCGCGCGCGCCATCGACGAGCATTTTGCGGCAACGCCGCTCGAGAAGAACCTGCCGGCGATCCTGGCGTTGCTCGAGGTATGGAACGTCAATTTCCAGGGATGCGCCACGCACGCGGTGCTGCCGTACGACGAGCGGTTGCGGCAGCTTCCCGCCTACCTGCAGCAGCTCGAAATGGAATCCTGCGGCAAGTCCGTCACGCGCGAGGGGGAACCGGCCGCTCACGCGACCGCGCCGGTCGTCTGGGGCAGCGCCGGCACCGACGGCCAGCACGCCTATTTCCAGATGCTGCACCAGGGAACGCAGGCGGTGGCGGCGGACTTCATCGCCTGCTGCCGCCCGCGCCACCGCTTGCGCGGCCACCACGACAGCCTGCTCGCCAATTTCCTCGCGCAAACGGAAGCGCTGGCGTTCGGCATGACCGCCGCCGAGGCCGAGGCCGCGATGCGCGCCGACGGCCTGCCGGAAACGGAGGTCCGCCGCCTGCTGCCGCACCGCACGTTCCCGGGCAACCGCCCTTCCACCTCGATCCTCCTCGACGAGCTGTCGCCGTGGGCGCTGGGCGGGCTCATCGCGCTCCACGAGCACAAGGTGTTCGTGCAGTCGATACTGTGGGACGTCAACGCCTTCGACCAGTGGGGCGTGGAGCTCGGCAAGCGGCTGGCGGGCCGCATCCTGCCCGAACTCGGCGCGCCCGCGCCGGTCTCAACTCACGACAGCTCGACCAACGGGCTCATTAACCACTACAAAGCCAGCCGCCGGGGCCGAAATGCGTGACTCGTTACTCGTTGCTCGTGACTGGTGACCGGGAACAGGAACGACATCAATTCACTATTCACTATTCACCATTCACTGCTCACTATTGACGGAGGAAGAAAATGAACGACGAAGCGCTCAACATGAGCATCCGCAAGTTCCTGAAGACCGTCGGCGTCAATTCGCAGCTGGCGATCGAGAAGGCGGTGCACAAGGCGATTGCCGAGGGCAAGTTGAAGGGCAACGAGAGCTTCTCCGCCGCCATGTCGCTCTCGGTCGGGAAATTGAGCCTGGACGTGAAATTCGACGGCGAAATCCGCCTCGAATGATGAAGCGTGGCCGCGCCGGGATCGGTTTACCCAGCGCCTTACAGGCCACGCTTCATAATTAGTTTTTCTCAGGATTGCCCGGCAGAATTAACCACTCCTGCTGAGAGCGAGAAGGGGATGCCCCCACTCGTCTGGCCGGGACAATGAAGCGTGGCCGCGCGGTGATCGACCCGTCCCGCGTGTCAGTTGCCACTCTTCATCACTCCAAGCGGATTGAGCCGCTCACATTTTCTCAAACTCATCAGAGTTTGAGAAAATGTTCGCGGTAGTACTTCAGCTCCGCGATCGATTCCTGGATGTCGGCAAGCGCCTCGTGCTTGCCGTGCTTGACGAGCCCCGCCATGATCTCCGGCTTCCAGCGCTTCGCCAGCTCCTTCAGCGTGCTCACATCCAGATTGCGATAGTGAAAATGCGCCTCTACCGCGGGCATGTGGCGCGCGAGGAAACGCCGGTCCTGGTGCACGGTATTGCCGCACATCGGCGAGGTCTTGGGCGGAACGTGCTCGGAAAGAAACGCGACGATGCGCCGCTCGACCTCGGCCTCGGTCAGCGTGGAAGCCTTGACGCGCTCGATCAGCCCCGATTTCGCATGGGTGGACTTGTTCCAGTCGTCCATGCGGTCGAGCACCGCACCCGGCTGATTCACCACCAGCACCGGCCCTTCGGCCACCGTGTTCAACTGCGAGTCGGTGACGATCAGCGCCACCTCGATGATTTTGTCGGCATCAGGATCGAGGCCGCTCATCTCCATGTCGATCCAGACGAGGTTATTGGGGTCTTGTGCCATTATCAGGGTCAGTAACGAGGGGATGCTCCCCTCATGCTCCCCTACTTCAGGGGCTGTTTCGGTTATTCTGAAACAGCCCCAAATCGAGGGGTGGAGGGCGTTTTCGGCGATAATTGTGTCACAGTTCGTGTTTTTCCGGCAGGCCGGCTCGCCCATTCAAATGAACACTTTCGGCATCGTCTTTCTCGCGGCGCTCGCGGCCGCCACCGCCACGCGGCTCGTTCTTGCCAGCCGCCACCTGAGTCACGTTCGCGCGCATCGCGACCGGGTACCCGATGCATTCACCAGCGCAATCGATCTCGCCGCGCACCAGAAGGCCGCTGACTATACCTGCGCCAAGACCGGCTTCGCGAAACTCGACCTCGCCATCGGCGTGCTGGTCGTCCTGGCACTCACCTTCGGCGGGGTCCTGCAGTGGCTCCACGAGGTCTCCGCGGCGTGGGCGCAAGAAGGCATCCTGCGCGGGCTGTTGCTGATCGCCCTCACCGGCATCCTGATGACGCTCATCGATCTGCCGTCAGACCTCTACCGGACTTTCGTCATCGAGCAGCGTTTCGGCTTCAACAAGACAACGCCGGGGCTTTTTTTCGCCGACCTGTGCAAAAGCCTGCTGGTTGGCGCGCTACTACTGCTGCCACTCGCCGCCCTGATCATCTGGCTGATCCAGGAGCTGGGGGCATACTGGTGGGTATACGCTTGGGCGGCCACGGTGGCCTACGGGATATTCGTGCAATTCATCGCCCCGACGGTCATCGCGCCGCTTTTTAACAAGTTCTCGCCGGTGGAAGACCCCGATTTGAAGACGCGCGTCGAGCGCCTGCTCGAGCGCTGCGGCTTCAGGGTCAAGGGGTTGATGAAGATGGACGGCTCGCGCCGCAGCAGCCACGGCAACGCCTATTTCACTGGCTTCGGCAAATCGAAGCGCATCGTGTTCTTCGACACACTGCTCCAGCAGCTAAACCCGGCCGAGGTGGAGGCGGTGCTGGCGCACGAACTGGGCCACTTCAAGCTGAAGCACATCCTGAAAAGAATGGTTCTGACATCCGCGCTGAGCCTCGCGTTCTTCTGGCTGCTGGGCTTCCTCATGCCGCAGGAATGGTTTTTCTCGAGCCTGGGGGTGGCGTCCCCCTCCCCGGCCATGGCGCTCGTCCTCTTTATGTTCGCGCTGCCCCCGTTCACTTTCCTCCTGCAGCCGCTCGGCGCCATGCTCTCGCGCCGGCACGAATTCGAGGCCGACCAGTACGCCGCGCAAAACGCCTCGGCGCGCGATCTCGTCTCGGCGCTCATCAAGCTCTACCGCGACAACGCCTCCACGTTGACGCCGGACCCCGTGCACTCGGCGTTCTATGATTCCCATCCGCCGGCCGTCGCGCGCATTGCGCGGCTGAAGCAGGGCTGACGCGCGGGACCAGGGAGCGCAATAGGATGAAGCACGCAGCGATCTTGATTGCCGGACTGTCAGTTGCGGGCGCGGCCGGCGCCGATCCTTTTCCCAAAGCCGACCCGAAATCAGGGCAAAAACATTTCAACGAAGCAAAATGCAACGCCTGCCATGCCTCGAAATTTGGCGGTGACGGCAATCGTATCTTCACCCGGCCCGAACGCCGCGTCGGCGACGCGCAGCAACTGCTCAAGATGGTGCGTTTCTGCGTCGATCAGACCGGCGCGGGTATCTTTCCCGAGGATATCGAGCATGTCGCCGCTTATCTCAACCGCGAGTTCTACAAGTTCAAGTAAGGACTCGTGCCATGACCGGAACCGTTACCGACCTCGCTGCGGGCAGGTGCAAACCCTGCGAGGGCGGCGTCGCGCCGTTGAAGGAGCAGGAGATCAGGAACCTGTTGCAGCAACTGGACGGGTGGGCGCACGCTAACGGGCGGATCGCCAAGACCTATTCGTTCAAGAACTATTACCAGGCGATGGCATTCGTGAACGCCGCCGCCTGGATCTCCCACCGCGAGGACCACCACCCCGACATGACGGTCGGCTACAACCAGTGCCGCGTCGAGTACGTCACCCACGCAATCGGCGGCCTGTCCGAGAATGACTTCATCTGTGCGGCCAAGCTCGATAAGTTATTCGGGCTTTGAGAACGGCCGCGCAAGGCCGCCGATTGAAACTTGATGTTTCACTCGATTAAATCCGGCCGGTCACAACGTCGCGCGATCAGGTTATCGTTGCGGGACGACAAGAAGAAGACTTCCGCCCCCCTGCTGGACGGCTGGATTGTCGCCAGCTTCGGGCGGCGTTACCTGGTCGAGCTCGCCGACGCCTCTCTCCTCGATTGCGTCACGCGCGGCAAGCGCGGGTCTCTCGCCTGCGGCGACCGCGTGTGCGTTGCATCGAGCTCTGCAGGAGAGGGCGTGATCGAGTCGCTGGAGCCACGCGCGACGCTGCTCTACCGCTCCGACCATGTGCGCCAGAAGCTGGTCGCCGCCAACGTGACCCAAATCGTGATCGTGGTGGCGCCGCTGCCCGCCTTCCACGAGGAACTGCTGAACCGCTGCCTGGCCGCCGCCGAGCACGGCGGCATGGCCGCGCTGATCGCGGTCAACAAGTCCGACCTGGAGCAGGCGCCGGAAACGCTCCGCGCGCTCGAGCCCTACCGCCGGCTGGGATACCGCGTGGTGGCGTTCTCCGCCAAGCGCGACCTTGAGCCGCTGACGCCGCACCTGAGAGGCCAGACCAGCGTGCTGGTGGGCCAATCGGGGGTGGGCAAATCCACCCTCATCAACGCGCTGGTCCCCGAGGCGATGGTGCGCGTCGCCGAGCTCTCCGCCGCGCTCGATGCGGGACGCCATACCACGACACATGCGCGGCTCCATCACCTCGATGGCACGAGCCACCTCATCGACTCGCCCGGCATGCAGGAATTCGGCTTGCACCACCTGGGCCAGGACGGCCTGGAGCAGGCGTTCGTCGAGTTCCGGCCGTTCCTGGGATCGTGCCGGTTCCGCGACTGCCGGCATGTGACGGAGCCCGGCTGCGCGGTAACGGCCGCGTGTGAACGCGGGGAGATCAGCGAAAAGCGGCTTGCGTCCTATCGCGGCTTGGTCCGCGAGAGAAACGAATGAATCGCGGTTTGCGCCTAACACTCCCCTCCTGCCCGAGGAGGGGTCGCACAGCGCAGCGGCGGGGGTGGTGGGAGGAATTTCCCCGTCACCTTTCAACCCCCAGTTCTTTTTACGATCCCCTCGCGGGGACCGTGTGACTCTCTTTGCTCCCCCAAAGAGAGTCACCAGAGAAAGGGGATCCCCGTTCGCCGCCGCTACCTCGCAAGCTCGTGCGGTCCCCTGTGCTGCTCGACCGGCCCGGCGGCCTGCGCAACTCGCGCCAGACCATCGTGCTAACTACGTTTCGGGCGGGAAATTTCAGCGGGTCTGCGAACGGAATCTAGGCTCGCCCAGTGCTCGACCGTCGACCCGGCCTCACTCTTGGAGAACTCTATGGAAGAGAAACGCATGAGGGTACGGAATTTCAGTTGACCGGGTCTCATGCGGCTGTTCCCGCAAACGGGCCTGCGGCTAACGAGTCACAGCCGCACCCCTTGGCCGATCTGCGCTGCTCGGCGGCTCGCAGGGGCCCCAACTTCAAAGACCGATCCGCCAGCCGCAACCGACGAGTCACTGGATTGAGCAACTCATCACCCATCAGTCAACACCGGGTTTAGAGGCTACTCGGCGGCGAACAGGTGCACCAGAAACAGAAAAATCGTGGTCCCTGAGGTTTCTACAGGTGAGCGATTGAGGTAAGATGTTAAATCATTTCGCGTCTGGCACATCGCAATGCAAGAGATCATCTTTTTGGTGGAGCAGGCCCCTGAAGGCGGCCTGTCAGCGCGTGCTTTGGACGTATCCATTTTTACGCAGGCGGAAAGCGTTCAGGAGTTGCACTCCCGCGTGAGGGACGCGGTGCGCTGCCACTTCGACGAAGGCGATGCGCCCAAGATGATCCGGCTGCACTTCGTGCGGGATGAAGTCATAGCGGCATGAAACTGCCGCGGGACCTGTCCGGCGCTGACCTCGTCAAGGCGCTGGCACGCGTCGGATACCGCGTAACGCGACAAACCGGCAGCCACGTCCGCCTTACTACCGACACGCCTTCCCAGCATCACGTTACTGTCCCGGCGCATGATTCACTGAAGATCGGTACGCTGGCCGGCATCTTGTCCGACGTCGCGGCCCACTTCAAGATCAGCCGCGACGAGCTCCAGCAAAAACTCTTCGGCTGAGCTGGCACAGGCGAAAACATTTCAGCCGGCGACTGTGTCGCCCATTGCCGGGGGGCGGCCCCGGGTGCCGGTGACTTTCTTTTTGCTCGCCCAAAATAGAAAGTCACCAGGCCCCGCGAGGGGACTGTATGAGGGTTAAGGGATGAAGACAATTCTCCCACCACCCCCTCCGCTCCGCGTCGACCCCTCCTCGGGCAGGAGGGGAGTCATTCCGCCAGCGCGGCGTGCGCGCTCACCCCAGTGCGTGGGCGAGGCTCACCAGCAGGATCAAAAACATCCACAGCACCAGCGCGCGCCAGATGAGCCCGACGGCGTTCTGCATGTGGCCCGCGTCAGCCTCTTCGCCCAGGCCCAGCTCCGGGCGGTATTGCAGGCCGCCGTGCTGGTGCAGCGAGTCACCGAGCCGAACGCCGAGCGCCCCGCCACCGGCCGCAAGTATGATGCCGTGCGGCCGCGAGGCCCATGCGCCGGCCTGGGCGCGCCAGCAGTAGATCGCATCTTCGAAGTCGCCGACGATCGCAAAGCTTGCGGCGGTCGCCCGTGCCGGCACCCAGTCGATCCAGTAAAACGCGCGGGCGGCGAAGCGGCCGAATTCGACGGATTCCGGCTCGGTGCGCGCGCCCCACTGGTCCGCGAGCGCGGCGGATGCATGGTATAGCACCGCGCCCGCCGGCCCCAGCGCAACGAACCACAGAAGCGTGCCGAAGACGTGGCGGTGGGAAGCCAGGAACCCCTGCTCGATCGCCACGCGCGCGATCTCGCCGGCGTTGAATTCCTCTGCGGACTCGCCGCGCCACCGGCCGAGCCTTTCACGCGCCGGCGCGAGCTCGCCCGCGCGCAGCGACTGCTGGATCTCGGTGAAATAATGACTGAACTGGCGGAAGCCCAGGGTGAAGTAGAGCACCGCGATGTTCCACAGCCAGGCAGCGAGGAAGCTCATGCCATGCAGCACGTGGTAGACCGCCACGACCGCCGCGATAACCGGCAGCACCGCCAGCAGCCAGGCGATGATGCCGTGCTGGCGCTCCCCGCCGTTGAACTGGCGCCCCAGCGCTTGCGCGTAGCTTTCGAACCCGAGGTGGACGGGATTGCCCTGGCGCAACGGCCAGACCTGCTCCAGCAGCAGAGCTGCCAATAAGGACAGGAATTTCATTCTGAAGCGGTAAGCGGTAAGCGGTAAGCGGTAAGCGGTAAGCGGTAAGCGGTAAGCGGTAAGCGGTAAGCGGTAAGCGGTAAGCGGTAAGCGGTAAGTCGGATGCGTATTTCTACGGAAGTTCCCGCTCACTGCTTACTGCTCACCGCTTACATCTTGGGGTAGCTGATCTCGACGATTTCTACCTGCGTATCCCCCGCCGGGCGGCGCCAGTTGACCGTGTCGCCGACCTTCGCGCCCATCATCGCTTTCGCGAGCGGTGAAGCCCAACTGACCTTGCCGCCGGCGACGTCGGCCTCGTCGTCGCCGACGATCGTGAAGCGATGCGTCTTGCCGTCCTCATCCAGTATCTTCACCGCGGCGCCGAAATGCACCTCGTCCCGCGGCTGGCCGGCCGGGTCCACGACCATGGCACGCTCGAGCTGGGTGTTGAAGTAACGCTGGTCGCGCTCGATCTCGCGCAGCTTCTGCTTGGCGGCCGAATCCTCCGCCGACCGCGCGGCCAGGGCCTCGTGCTGCCCCTGCAAATCCTTCACCCGCGCCTGCAGCTGTTCGTGCCCGCGGGGCGTCATGTAGTTGGCGTGCGCGGGAACCGGGCGCTCGGGCAGATCGCCCGCGACCTGATCGTCGTCGCTTTCCTTGGTGAAAGCCCGGCTCATGGGATACCTGCACAGGAAGGAAACTTACT
This sequence comes from uncultured Streptomycetaceae bacterium, assembly GCA_964521405.1. Classification (GTDB taxonomy): domain Bacteria; phylum Pseudomonadota; class Gammaproteobacteria; order Burkholderiales; family SG8-41; genus SG8-41. The sequence continues at coordinate 11,270 of CAZFRR010000070.1, forward strand.
ATACACCGGCGACAGCCGCGTGTGCTCTTGCCTTTTGCCTTTTGCCTTTTGCCTTCTCCCTGCGTTTGGAGGCGTCAATAGCCGAGAAACGCTTGGAGTTCGTCCTTGCGGTCCATGGTGTCCTGGTAGCCCAACTGGATCAGGGCCCGGCAATAGGATTTCTCGAATAGCAGGTAGCTCAACAGGTTGGAACCTTTACGCCGCAGCGCGCCGTAGAGCAGGAAGCGGATCGCTCGCGGCAATTCATGCCTGAAGGTCATGGCGATGCGCTCGAACTCTTCGCTGGGGGAGATCAGGCGGAAATCCACCTGGTGCATCGACACCGCGTTCCTGGCGAGGACTTCCGGCGGCATCATGGCGAGGGTGCGGTTGATGCGTTGCAGCCGCTCGAGGTCGACTTCGAGACTGTCGAGGAAAATCGAGTTCAGGCAATGGCCGGCGATCTGCGCGAGCGAGGGATAGCCCTCGGTCTTGGTCCGCTCGGGCAGGTCGTCGTGATGACGCCCCGCGCCGACGATCAGCAGCCGGTCCGCGCCGAGGTGCAAGGCGGGGCTCACCGGCGCGATCTGACGCATCGAGCCGTCGCCAAAATACTCGCGGTTGATATGGATCGCCGGAAAAATGAACGGCAGCGCCGATGACGCCAGCAGGTGGTCGGGAGTGATCGGCATCGGAATGCCGATGCGGCGGGCGCGATCCCACGGCTGCAGCCCCGGCGCGCCCTGGTAGAACGTGACCGATTGTCCTGAGCTGTAGCCGGAACAGGTTATGCTCACCGCAATCAGGTCCCCCGCGTCAATCGCGGTCTGGATCGTGGAAAAGTCGAGCCGGTTGCGCAGCAACTCGGCCAGCGGCGAGTTGTCGAGCAGCGATACCGCGGTCTGCCGACCGAGCCCCCCGCCGGCGACGACGGCCGTGAGCCAGTGCAGGGTGTTGCGAAACACCCCGACCGGGTCGGCGCGGTAGACGTGGTAGGCGCGGAAATTCTTCCACACCGACATCAGCATGCGCACGCCGCGCCTGAAATTACTGCCGTTGGCGGCGAGCACCGCGGCATTGACGGCTCCGGCTGAAGTGCCGCAGATGATCGGGAACGGGTTGCGCACGGTTTCCGGCACCAGTTCCGAAATGGCGCGCAGCACGCCGACCTGGTAAGCCGCGCGCGCGCCGCCACCGGTCAGCACCAGTCCGATTTTGTGCCGATTCTCGTTCATCCTCAACGGCCGAGCATCCGGCACAGGCAGTAGAGCATGGCCGCGGTCGCCCCCCAGATGTAGCGCCCCTCGAACGGCACCGCCATGTAATGGCGATGCCGGCCGCGAAAGTGGAACTCGCGGCGCTGGTAGTTGGCGGCGTCGAGAAAATGCTCGAGCGGCGCCTCGAACACCTCCGCCACCTCGAACGGGTCCGGCTTCAGCGTGAACGGCGGCTCGACCCAGCCCACCACCGGGGTGATGCGGAAACCGGACGGGATCTCGTAATCCGGCAGCTTCCCCAGGAGCGCCACCCTTGCTCGCGCCAGGCCGATCTCTTCCTCGGTCTCGCGCAACGCCGTGTCTTCGCGATTCGCGTCGGCTGCCTCCACGCGCCCGCCCGGGAAACTGATCTGGCTGGCGTGGTCATCGAGATGCTGCGTGCGCTGCGTGAACAGCACCTGCACGCGGCCGGCGCGGTTGACGAGAGGCACCAGCACCGCGGCCTCGGTCACCCGGATGCCCTCCTGCAGTGCGATGACGTGCAGGTCATTCTGGTCAGGCAGCGGCGCCGGCCGGGCGAGCGCGCCGGCGATTCTCTCCTGCGTCAGCGGGAATAACCGGTCCGGTGCCTGTGTTAACCTCTGGGAAGCCATGCCGTAATCGCCAACGTCCTGTAGTAGCTGGGAATTTTACCTGCGGCGAGCCGCCCATGCACCCACAGGAGCCCCGCCCGCGTAGAATGGCACGGCCTTGAGCTTACAACCTATTTCAACCGGAGAAGGAGTTACACATGAAATACCGCAGCATACTGATCGCAATCCTGTTTGCCCTGACCAGTGGCGTCGCCATCGCCGGCAGTTGCCCGAAGCATATGAAGGCGATTGACGCGGCCCTGCCGACTGCCAAGATCTCCGCGGCGCAGATGTCGGAAGTGAAAAAACTGCGCGCCGACGGAGAAACCCTGCACAAGGAGGGCAAACACGCTGAATCGATGGAAGCCCTGGGCAAGGCGGAGAAAATCCTCGGCATCAAGATGTAACCAGCGGTTACATCACCGCGAATCCCCGCCCGCGTGGCGGGGATTTTTTTGCCCTGTCCGCTCCTCACAATTAACCGCTGCGGCGCGGAGAGAATCAAGAACAATCATTGAACCGCCAGGACCTCCAGGAAAATAAAGCATTACCATTTCTTATTTCCTGGCGTCTTGGCGTCTTGGCGGTTCGATTACTGTCTTGTCTTTCCTGGCGCCTTGGCGGTTAATTCCCGTTCTTGCTTTCCTCTGCGTCCTCGGCGGTGAGAGTTTCTACATCTTCCCGACCATCTTCTCCGGCCGCACCCACTCGTCGAACTGCTTCCCGGTGAGGTAGCCCGACTTCACCGCCGCCTGCCTGAGGGTCGTGCCCTCCTTGTGCGCCTTCTTGGCGATCGCCGCCGCTTTTTCGTAGCCGATGTGGGGGTTCAGCGCCGTCACCAGCATCAGCGAATCCCGCATCAGCTGCTCGATGCGCGCGCGGTTGGGCTGGATGCCGACGGCGCAATGCTCGTTGAAATTATCACCGGCGCGCGCGAGCAGTTTCGCGCTGTGCAGGAAATTGCGGATGACGAGCGGGCGAAAGACGTTCAGCTCGAAGTTGCCCGACGCCCCGCCCAGGTTGACCGCGACGTCGTTGCCGAACACCTGGCAGCACACCATGGTCATGGACTCCGACTGCGTGGGATTGACCTTGCCCGGCATGATCGAGCTGCCCGGCTCGTTCTCGGGAATGACGAGCTCGCCGATGCCGCTCCTCGGGCCGGAGGCGAGCCAGCGCACGTCATTGGCGATCTTCATGAGGCTTGCCGCGAGGGTCTTCAGCGCGCCGTGCGCGTGCACCACCCCGTCGCAGGACGCCAGCGCCTCGAACTTGTTGGGCGCGGTGACGAACGGCAGCTTCGTCAGCCGCGCGATCTCCGCCGCCACCTTTTCCGCGAACTCCGGGTGGGCATTCAGCCCGGTCCCGACCGCGGTACCGCCCAGCGCGAGCTCGCTCAAGTGCGGCAGGGCCGCTTCGAGGTGGGCGAGCCCGTGATCGAGCTGCGAGACGTAGCCGGAAAACTCCTGCCCGAGCGTGAGCGGGGTCGCGTCCTGCAGGTGGGTGCGGCCGATTTTCACTATCCTCGCGAACGCCCGCGCCTTGCGCTCGAGCGTGTTGCGCAGCTTCATCACCGCGGGCTTGAGGTCGCGCTCGAGCGCGACCACCGCGGCGACATGCATCGCGGTGGGAAAAGTATCGTTGGAGGACTGGCCCTTGTTGACGTCGTCGTTGGGATGCACCAGCCGTTTCTCGCCGCGCTCACCCCCCAGGATCTCGGAAGCACGGTTCGCCAGCACCTCGTTGACGTTCATGTTGGTCTGGGTGCCGGACCCGGTCTGCCAGACCACCAGCGGAAACTCCTCGTCGTGGCGGCCGCGCAGCGCCTCATCTGCTGCTTTGACTATCGCCCTGCCTTTTCTTTCGTCGAGGATGCCCAGCGCCATGTTGACAGCCGCGGCGGCTTTCTTGACGAGCACCTGTGCGCGCACCACCTCCAGCGGCATCGTTTCGCCGGGAAAGTGGAAATGATGGAGGCTCCTCTGCGTCTGCGCGCCCCACAGGCGGTCGGCGGGCACCGCGATCGGCCCCATCGTGTCGCGTTCGATACGGACTTTTTTTGTCATGGCGAACCTCTCACCGCGGAGGACGCAGAGGACGCGGAGGAAGGACAATCAAATCGCAAAGCCGAATAAC
>CAZFRR010000071.1:0-3171 GCA_964521405.1 uncultured Streptomycetaceae bacterium
CGATGGGCGCGGGCGTGCCCGCCGGGACGAATGCGCCCCACCAGCTCTGGGACACGAAATCCGGAACGCCGGCCTCGATCATGGTCGGCAACTCCGGCGCGAGCGAGGAGCGCTCGGGGCTGGTGCTCGCCAGGGCGCGCAGCTTGCCGGAGCGCACGTGCGGATAGGCGACCGGCATGCTGGCGAATACCGAGTGGATCTGGCCGCCCAGGAGATCGGTGACCGAGAGCCCGGTGCCCTTGTACGGGACGTGCAGCAGTTGCGCGTTGCCGCGCAGGCGCAGGAGCTCGCATCCGAAATGCGCCGGGGTGCCGACGCCGCCCGAACCGCAGGTCAGCGAGTCCGGCTTCTTGCGGGCCAGGGCGAGGAATTCCTGCACCGACTTCGCGGGCAGGCTGGGATTGACGACCAGCATCTGCGGCGCCTGTCCCAGGGCGGCGGCGGCGATGAAGTCCTTCACCGGGTGATAACCGACATGCTTGAGGAGATGGGGGTTGATCGCGAAACCGGCAATGCTGCCGAGGACCAGGGTGTAGCCATCAGCCGGCGCTTTGGCGCACAACTCGGTGCCGAGGCTGCCACTCGCGCCCGGGCGGTTGTCCACTATGACCGGCTGGCCGAGCTCCTCGGTCATCCGCTGCGACAAGATGCGCGCGATGAGATCGGACGAGCCGGCCGGGGGAAACGGCGCGATAAAGCGTATGGGTTTGCTCGGGTAGCCCTGCGCGCCCGCCAGCGTGATGCCCGCCGCCAGCACGCCTGCACCGAACCAGAACCGTGTCCAATCCATGTTATTCATGCCAATGAAGCGCGACTGGATTTCCCTCGTTTCTCGTTACTCGTTTCTCGTTACTCGCCTTTTGCCTTTTGCCTTTTGCCTTTTGCCTTGAATTAGGCCCCCTCCCCCGCCTGGGGATTCCACTGCCCCTTGCGCATGCGTGTGATCGTGACTTTCGTGAACAGGCCGTCCTTCGTAAACGGGTCGGCATCCACGAAGGCCTGGGCTTCGGCGCGGCTCCCCACGTTGACCAGCAACAGGCTGCCGGTGAAGTCCTTGCCGTCGTCGCTCACCGTCGCGCCGGAGACGACCAGTATGTTCTTCTGGCTGTGAAGATAGTCGATATGGGCCTGCAGGCCCTTTTCACGCAGGGTGGCAAAGTTGGGGGCGGCGACTCGCGAGATGGCCCAGAGCATGAAAGTCTCCTCTAGTAAGGATGAAGGATGAGGGATGAAGGATGACCTGGCAGCGCAGGAATTTCAATGGGGTCCGCTCCCATCAACTATTCCTTACTCGCCGCGGATACCGGCCTGCTTGATCACGCGGCTCCACTGGGCGTGCTCGGCGCGGATGTGCTTGGCGAACTCCTCGGGGTTGGTGCCCACACCCTCCGAGCCGTCGGCAATGAGGCGCTTCGACATCTCGGGCGAGCGCACGGCCTTGATCGTATCGGCCGCAATGCGCTCCGTGACCGCCTTCGGCGTGCCTTTCGGCGCGATGAGGCCGTACCAGTTGACCACGACGACCGGCACGCCCGCCTCGGTCAGCGTCGGCGTGTCGGGCATTGCGGGCGCCCGCTTCCCCGGCGATACCGCCAGCGCGCGCAGGCGTCCGCTGTTCACGTGGGGCTGGGCGGAAATGATGGTGGCGAACGACAGGTTGATGCGCCCGCCGATGAGATCCGTGTAGGCGGCGCCCATGCCCGTGTACGGGATGTGGGTCATCTGCGTGCCGGTGGCGACCTGGAACAGCTCAGTAGTCATGTGTATCGGGCTGCCGATGCCGGAAGAACTGTAATTCAGCTTGCCCGGGTTCGCTTTCGCGTACTTCACCAGCTCGAGCGCGGTTTTCGCGGGCAGCGACGGATGCACGACCAGCGCGTAGCCCTGCGCAGTGAACTGCGACACCGGCGCGAAGTCACGCACGATGTCGAAGCGCGACTGGGATGGGTAGAGCAACGGATGGATCACGGTGGTGGCGCTCAACATCATGAGCGTATGACCGTCCGGCGCCGCGCTGGCCAGTATCTGAAGGGCAAGCTGGCTGCCCGCCCCCGGCCGGTTGTCGACGACGACGGTCTGCCCGAAGGTATCGGTCAGGATCATCGCGAGCCCGCGCGTGACGGCATCCATGCCGCCCCCCGCCGCCAGCGGCACGAGCACCCGCAGCGGCCGGCTCGGGAAAGTCTGGGCGTGGGAAGAGAGCGCCAGCAGCACGAGCAGCAGCGCCAGCGCCCTGGTACTAGTGTGTGCATTCATCGTAGCGTCTCCGCTTTGGAAGCCTCGGTTATTCCGGTTTGATCCCCGCCGCAGCCACCACGCGTTCCCATTTTCGGATCTCGGCGTGGATATGCTTCTGGAATTGCGCCGGCGTCGAGCCGATCAGCTCGACGGCGTCCTTCTGGAACCGTTCCGCAAGGTCGGGGGCGCGCAGCGCCTCGACGATGCCGCGGTAGAGCTTGTCGAGGATGGGCCGCGGCAGCGCCGCCTGGGCCAGCACGCCATACCAGTTGGTCACCTCGTAGCCCGGCACGCCGGCCTCCGCCACCGACGGCAGGTCGGGCATCGCCGGCGAACGTTTCACGCTGGTCACCGCCAGCGGCCGCAGGCGTTGCGCCTTGATATGCGGCACCGACTCCAATGGCGTCGCGAACACCATGCTGATGTGGCCGGCCAGCACGTCGGCCAGTGCCGGGCCGCCGCCCTTGTAGGCGACATGGAGCAGATTGGACTGGGTCGATGTCGCGAGCAGCGCGCCGGAGAGATGCTGCAGGCTGCCCTGCCCGGCCGAGCCGTAACTCAAGCTGCCGGGTTTCGCCTTCGCCAGCGCGATCAGTTCCGGCACCGATTTCGCCGGCACGGCAGGATGCAGCACCAGCACGTACGACTGCAGCGTCATCTGCGTCACCGGCGCGAAATCCTTGACGAGATCGTACGGCAATTTCGGGTGCGTCGCCCGCCGCGCCGTGTGGGTGCCGCTAATCATGATGATCGTGTAACCGTCCGGTTGCGCCCGTGCCGCCGTCTCCAGGGCAATGGCCCCGGTGCCGCCCGGACGATTGTCGACAACGACGGTCTGCCCCCAGAGGGCGCCCAGCTTCTGCGCGACCGCGCGCACCGTGATGTCCGCTCCGCCGCCGGGCGCCAGCGGAATCATGAAGCGGATCGGCCGGG
>CAZFRR010000072.1:0-23825 GCA_964521405.1 uncultured Streptomycetaceae bacterium
GCCGTCAAGAACGTGGACGAGCAGGAGTGCCTGCGCATCGTCGGCGCGATCGGCGACGGCGCGCACTGGGAGTTCATGAAGGCCTTGAAACCCGGCATTACCGAGAACAAGCTGACCGCTCACATCATGGAGTATCTGTACGCGGTCCCGGGCATGGAGGACGTGGAAGACGTGATCGTCTCCTCCGGGCCCAACACCTGGCCCAACTGGCGCAATTTCTCGGACCGCATCATCAAGCCGGGCGATATCGTGTTCATGGACCTCGCCGCGCTCACCTGGAACGGCTACAAGTCGTGCTATTACCGCACCTACTGCGCGGGCAAGGAGCCGACCAAGGATCAAAAAGAGGTCTACGCGACGGCGCTGAAATGGCTCTACGATTCGATCAAGGCGGTGAAAGTCGGCACCACCACCCGCGAGATCGCCTCGAAATGGCCCTCAGCCAAGGAAGCCTGGGGCTACGAAGAGGAAGACCAGGCGGCGGCCAACCTGTGGGGCCACGGGCTCGGGCTCGCGCAGTACGACCAGCCCGTCATTTCGCGCATCTGGTCGCTCGATCATCCGATCGAGATCAAGGAAGGCATGGTGTTCGCGCTCGAGACCCAGCACGGCAGGAAATTCGAGTGGGGAGTGCGCATCGAGGAAATGCTGATCGTGCACAAGGACAAGGTGGAGATCATCTCCAACTTCCCGGTCGAGCAGATCACCGTCGTTGACCCGATGCCCGGTTACTCGACCCTCGCCGGGCGGTAGAGTCCCATAACCCATTCTGTGATGGAGGTGACCATGATTGTGCGCAAATGGCTCGCGGCGGCAGCCGCAACGCTTGTAGCGATTGTTTCAGGGGGATGCGCGACGACGCCGGAGCCGCCGGTGGCGCTGGAGGCGGTGATCGGCAACAACTTCGGTCACCTGCCGATGTTCGTCGGCGTCGAGAAGGGCCTGTTCAAGAAGCACGGCATCGATTTGAAGCTCAAGGTCGTCAACACCGGCACCGACATGGTGAACGCGATGGAGAAGCGTGAGGTTCAGATCGGCGACATGAGTGTGACCACCTTCCTCAAGGCGCGGCATGCGGGCTCGCCGTTCCTGGTGATCGGCATGGTCATGAATGATGCCACCAACACCTTCGCCGACACCCCTCTCGCCATCCTCGCCAGGAAAGGGTCGGGCATTACGCGGGTCGAGGACCTCAAGGGCAAGCGCATCGGCCTGGCGAAGGAGCAGACCTCCGACGAGTACTTGAAGATGGTGCTCGCCCGACGCGGCATGAACTACGGCGAGATGAACATCCAGAGCATCATGGCGCCGCCGGCGCTGGTTGGCGCCTTCGCGGCGGGCAAGGTGGACGCGATGGTGTCGTGGGAACCGTTCAACATGATGGCGATGTCGCAGACGCCGGAGTCCTACGAGGTGCTACGAGGCGGCGGCCACCTTTCCTACATGATGATCGCCACCGTCCACGATCCGCTGGTGCAGCAGAACCCGAAGCTGATCCAGGCTTTCGTCAATGGCCTGGCGGCCGCCTCCCACTACACTCGGCAGAACCGTAGCGAGGCGGTCCAGATCTTCGCCAAATGGGTGCCGAACGTGAACCTGGATGTCGCCCGCAAGGCGGTCCAGCACATCCACTTTGATCCCCGCATATCGCGCGAGAGCCTGCGTGCCTTCGAGAACGCGCAGAACGATCTGCTCAAACTGACCATCAAGGGCGCGAAGCCGATCCGGATTCCCGATATCGTGCTCACGTCCTATACCGAAGCTGCTCAGAAGGCGCATCCGGAGTACTTCTCCGACCTGCCGGCCCTGCCCCGTTGAGGATCATCGACTTAGCTTCAGTCGAGGCGACTGACCCGGCCCGCGTCGGTCCCAAGGCCGCCAACCTCGCGGCTCTGGGTCGTGCCGGATTGCCCATACCTGAAGGATTCTGCCTGCAGGCCGATGCCTATCGCCTGCAGATTGCCGCACTGGGGCTGGAGGCGACCGCGCGCGAAGTATTCTCTGCCGAGGACATGCAGGCGCGGCGGGCCGCGCTGCAGATGAGAATGCAGCTGATGGAGCAGCCGGTCGCGCCGGAAATACGGGAGCCCCTGCTGGCGGCGTGGCGGGCGATGACGCGTGATGCGGCAATTCCGGGCGTCGTGCGCTCGAGCGCCCTGGTGGAGGACCGCAACGGCTCCAGCTTCGCGGGACAATTCGAAAGCTTTATCGGGATCGACAACGAAGTCGATTTTCTCACCGCGGTGCGCGCCTGCTGGGCGGCATTGTGGGCGCCGCGCGCGCTGCGCTACATGGCGACGCACGACCTCGATCCGTCAACCACGGCGATGGCGCTCCTGATGCAGCCCCTGGTCGCCGCGCGCACGGCCGGCGGCGGATTGAGCCAGTCAGCCGAAGGCGGGATGCTGATCAACGCGACGCCCGGGCTGGGAGCCGCCATTGCGCAAGGCGAGGTCGCCCCCGACCGCTACGAGCTCACCCGCGACGGCAGGCTTCGTGAAAGCCATTTCGCCCTCGAGTACCACCAGACCGGATGCACCCACCTGCAGCGAGTGTCGAGGCGACCCGCGAAGAAAACACTGTGCCTGGCGCCATCCGAGGTGGAGGAGCTGGGACGACTGCTCCTCGCGGCCGAATCGGTCATGGGCATGCCGGTCGAGATCGAATGGGCGCTCGACGGCGCGGGCATCAAGCTCCTGCAGTCGCGCCCGCTGCACGTGGAAGATCAACCCGCGATGGTTCCCGACCAGATCTGGCTGCGCCAGCCGCGCCTGCGCGGCCAGCCGGCGGGGGTGGGCTGGGGCACGGGCCGCGCCTGCGTGGTCAACTGCGAGTGCGAGATATCGCGACTCGCCCCGGGCGACGTGCTGGTGACGAGGATGGCCGGGCCGGCGCTGGGCCGTGTGCTGTCGACCGTCGCGGGCGTGGTGTCCGAGCTGGGCGGGAGCACTTCTCACCTCGCCTCGCTCGCCCGGGAGCGCTGCGTGCCCACGGTGCTGGGCGTGCCGGGCGCAACCCTGCAGATACCCGATGGCGTGCAGGTCGCCGTGGACGGGGTCGCGGGGATCGTGCGCTGGATGAAACCCGGCCACTAGCTGGCCGGGTTTCATCAGTCGAATCACGAATCACGATTCGCACTCTCGGAGAAGAGAATGAGTCAGAGGATCAGAGGCATCACGGACCAGGAGGCAGTGGGGGCGGCCAAGGATCTCTTCGAGGCGTCGAACCGCATGCTGGGCCGCACCGCGAACCTGCAGCGCATCCTCGCGCACAGCCCCAACGTGGCGCGGTGGCTACTGCCGTTCATCGCTGCCGTGCGCCAGCCGAACGCCGGCGCGGTATCCGACGTCAGGCTGCGCAATCTCGCCGTGCTGAAAACTTCAACCATCAACGGCTGCAAGTACTGAACGGAGCACAATCGGGTGCTTGGTCAAGCACTGGGACTGAAGGACGAGGAGTTCGACGCGCTGCAAGGCGACTATCACGCGAGCCCGCTCTTCAACGAGCGCGAGAAGGCGACCCTGGCATGGTCGGAGGCGATGACGTTGAATACCGCCAAGTCGAGCAGCCCGGCCTGGGACAACCTGCGCCGGCTCTTCAATGACGCCGAGATCGTGGAAATCTCCCTGGCGTGCGCCATGTTCAACATGATCAACCGGCTGAATGATTCATTCCGCACCGAGCTCGAGCCGGAGGAATACAACCGCAGGCAGCACGGCGCGGTCGGCGTTACCGCCGCCGCGCTGGATGACTACGCCTGCCGTATCTGCTCACAACGGGGTGACTCGTGACTCGTTTCTCGTTACTCGTTGACTAGGAAAGTCGAGGAACGATGAACGAGCAACGAGTCACTCATTGAGTCATGCGGCCCCGGATATTCATCACCCAGCCCGTGGCAGCCAGCGCGATCGAGCGGTTGCGCGCGGTCGCTAATGTCGAAGTGAATCCCGACACGCTCCACAAAGTCACCAAGGACGAGCTGCTCGCGAAGGTTCCGGAACTCGACATACTTTACTGCCTGCTCCACGACAAGGTGGATAGTGACATCATCACCGCCGGCAAGCGCTTGCGGGCGATCGCCTCAATGAAGATAACCCCGTCCGACATTGACGTCGCGGCGGCTACCGCCCGGCGCATCCCGGTTACCGTCATCGCGCCGATCGTGACCGAGGCGACCGCCGATATCCATTTCGCCCTCCTGCTTGCCGTCGCGCGACGCGTGGTCGAAGGCGACCAGCTGCTGCGCTCGGGCATCTTCCCGGGCGCTCAATCGGCGCACCTGCTGGGCGCCTGGGTGCATGGCAAGACCATCGGTCTCATCGGCGGCGGCGGCCGCATCGGCCGCGCGGTTGCCAAGCGGGCCCAGGGTTTTTCGATGAAAACGCTGTACTGGACGCCCCGCCGCAAGCCGGAGAACGAGGAGCGGGCAGCCGGTCTCGAGTACGTGCCTTACGACCAGCTGCTGGCGGAATCCGATTTTGTCTCGGTCCATGCGCCGCTCAACGCCGAGACGCGCCACCTGGTCGGCGAGCGCGAGCTGCGCCTCATGAAGCCGACGGCATTCCTCGTCAACAGCTCGCGCGGCCCAGTCGTGGACGAAAAGGCCCTGGTCCGGGCGCTGGCCGAGCACCGCATCGCCGGCGCTGGGCTCGACGTCTACGAGAACGAGCCCCAGGTCGAACCGGAACTGCTCGCCATGCAGAACGTCGTGCTCACACCCCACCTCGGCAGCGCCGTCACCGAGTTGCGGGAATCCATGGCGAATGTGGTGGTGGACAACATCCTGGCGGTGCTGGAAGGCCGGCGGCCGCCGAATTGCTTCAACCCCGAGATCTACAAGTGACTCGTTTCTCGTTACTCGTTACTCGTTGCTCGTCTCTGGCACGGGTGAGGTGAAGAAGTAGCGGTTTCCGGGAACGAGAAACGAGCAACGAGTCACTCCTTAAAAAGGTTCTGATATGGCAGCTAAAGCAAAAGTAGTGCTCACCGACTACGTCTGGGAGTCGCTCGACGTGGAGAAGAAGATCCTGGCGGGGCTCGCTGAGCTCGTGCCGCTGCAGACCAAGAAGCCCGAGGATTTCCTCGCCCAGGCGGCGGACTGCGACGCCCTCCTCAACACCTATGCCGGTCCGATCACGGCTGAGGCGATGGCGAAGATGCCGAAGTGTAGGATCATCGCCCGTTACGGCATCGGTGTCGACACGATCGACCTCGATGCGGCGACGCAGGCCGGCATCATCGTCACCAACAACCCCACCTATTGCATCGAGGAAGTCGCCGAGCACACTCTCGCCCTGCTGCTCGATAGCGCCCGCAAGGTGGCGTTCTACGACCGCCAGGTGCGCGCAGGCACCTGGGCAGTGCCTCCCGGCAAGCCGCTCTACCGGCTGGTCGGCCGCACGCTCGGGCTGATCGGATTCGGCAACATCGCCAGGCAGGTGGCGGTGCGAGCGGCCGCCTTCGGCATGAAGGTCATTTACGCGGACCCCTACGTCAAGGACGGGCAATTCAGCGAGCCTGGAAGCAAAGTGGAATTGAACGACCTTTTCAAGGGGTCGGACTTCATCTCTCTGCACCCTCCCCTGATGCCCCAGACGCGCAAGATGATCAACGACGACGCGTTCTCCCGCATGAAGCCCGGCGCGATCCTGATCAATTGCTCGCGCGGCCCGGTGGTGGACACCGATGCGCTGGTGCGGGCGCTCGACGGGAAGAAAATCGCCGGCTGTGCGCTCGACACCACTGATCCCGAGCCGCTGCCCGATCCGCACCCGCTGCGCGGGCGGGACAACGTCATCATCAACCCGCACGTCGCGTGGTACAGCGAGACGGCGATGGTCGGTCTGCAGGCCGGCGCGCCGAACGAGGTCCGCCGCGTGCTGTCCGGCGAGTGGCCGGTGAACGTGGTGAACAAGGCGGTAAAGGGCAAGAACCGCGCCGGGCTGTAGAAAAACAAATAGACAGGATTTACAGGATTTACAGGATTCAACCGGGAAACAAGAACAAACCCTGTTTTCATCAGGGTGTGGGATCTAATCTTGTTAATCCTGTAAATCCTGTCCATTGTTTTTAATCTTGCTTTCGAGCTTGAGAATCCTGTCTTGGATTGTTAGCGGGGGTTGAATGATTAATGCCGCGATCATCGGGCTGGGCTGGTGGGGCAAGAACATCGTTGAGTGCGTGCAGGGCAAGAGCGGGAAGCTCCGCTTCGTCCACGGCGTTAGCAAGGAAATCGATGCCGCGCTGCCGCTCGCCGAAGCCCATGGCTTCACGCTGAGCGATGACCTGGAACAGGCGCTCGCCGACAAGCGGGTCGAGGCCGTCGTGCTGGCGACCCCCCACTCGCTCCATGCCGACCAGATTGTGCGCGTGGCGGCAGCCGGCAAGCCGGTGTTCTGCGAGAAGCCGCTGTCATTGAAGCGCGCGGACGCCGAGCGAGCGATTGCCGCCATCACCCAAGCGGGCGTCCCCATCGGCGTCGGACAGAACAAGCGTTTCTGGCCCTCGATGGTCGAACTGCGCCGCGTCGTCGCGACCGGCGTGCTGGGGCGCGTCATGCACATCGAGGGGCATTACAGCAACGAGAATTCAGGCCTGCACTTCTCCGCCTGGCGCGATTCACCGAGCGAGTCGCCCGGCGGCGGCATGACCGGCACCGGCATTCATCTGCTCGACGCTTTCGTCGGTCTGGGCGGCGCTGTGTCCGAGGTGAAGGCGCAGGTCGTCTCCTTCCGGGCGGGGCAGGACCCGCGCGACGCTGCCTCGGTGATGTTCCGCTTTGCCAGCGGCCTCTCCGGCTATTTCGGCCTGGTGCGCGCCTCCCCCTTCTATTGGCGGGTGCAGGTGTTCGGCGACGAAGGCTCGGTCGAGGCCCTCGGGGAGACCGAGGTCATCGTGCGCACGCGCGGGGGCAAGGTGGAACGCCGTGAATTTCCCAAGGTGGACTCGATACTGGCCGAGTTCGATGCTTTCGCCGATGCCGTGGCCGGCCGCAAGCCCTACCCGATCACGCCGTCGGAAATGGTCAACACCATCGCCGCGTTCGAGGCGATCATCACCTCGATGGACACCGGCAAGCCGGTGACCCTGTAACAGCGGGGACGCAAAGGACACGAAGGACACAAGGGAAAAGTAAAACGGCGAGCCGCCTGGCTCGCCGTTCCTGTTCCCGTGGACGAGTCCCGGGTCGCTGCTTTACAACGCTTTCTCCAGCTGGTCGCGCTGCTCGTACAGCTCCTTCGGCATGCGCGCCTTGAGCGTCTCATAGAGCTCGGCGTGGTCCTTCACTTCCTTGCGCCAGACCACGGGATCCACCTTCGTCAGTTCCTCGAAGCGCGCGCGCGTGAAGCCCTCGAGCCCGCTCCATTCGAGGTCTTCATAGCGCGGTTGCAGGCCCAGCGGCGTTTTGACGGCGTCCACCCTGCCCTCGACGCGATCGATGACCCACTTCAGCACGCGCATGTTGTCGCAGAAGCCGGGCCAGATGAATTCGCCTTTCGCGTCCTGCCGGAACCAGTTGACGCTGAAGATCCGCGGCGGGTGCTTGAGGCTCTTGCCGATCGACAGCCAGTGCTTGAAGTAGTCGCCGTAGTGATAGCCGCAGAACGGCAGCATCGCGAACGGGTCGCGCCGCACCACGCCCACCTCGCCCACGATCGCGGCGGTCGTCTCCGAGGCCATGGTCGAGGCCATGTACACCCCGTGCGTCCAGTCGAACGATTCCGTCACCAGCGGTACGGCGGTGGCGCGCCGCCCGCCAAACAGGAACACGCTGATCGGCACGCCGGCTGGGTTCTCCCAATCGGGATCCACGCACGGAATCTGGCTGCAGCTCATGGTGAAGCGCGCATTGGGGTGAGCCGCCTTGCGCCTGCTGCCGGGGGTCCAGGCCTTGCCCTGCCAGTCCGTAAGCGCTTGCGGCGGCGTCTCGGTCAGTCCTTCCCACCACACGTCGCCATCCGGCATGAGCGCCACGTTGGTGAAAATCGTGTCGTGCGTGACCGCCTCGAGGCAGTTGGGGTTGGTGAATTCCGAGGTGCCGGGGGCGACGCCGAACGCGCCGGCCTCGGGGTTGATCGCATAGAGTCGACCGTCGGCCCCGGGCTTGATCCAGGCGATGTCCTCGCCGATGGTCGTGATCTTCCAGCCCTGGTCCTTGAACACCTTCGGCGGCACCAGCATCGCGAGATTGGTCTTGCCGCAGGCGCTCGGAAACGCTGCCGCGATGTAATGCTTCTTCTTCTCCGGGGTCTCGATGCCGAGGATCAGCATGTGCTCGGCGAGCCAGCCTTGTTCCTTCGCCATGATCGAGGCGATGCGCAGCGCCAGGCACTTCTTGCCCAGGAGCGCGTTGCCGCCGTAGCCGCTGCCGAACGACCAGATCTCCTTGGTCTCCGGGTAATGCACGATGTACTTGTACTCCTTGTTGCTCGGCCAGACCACGTCCTTCTGCCCCGGCGCGAGCGGCGCGCCCACGGTGTGCACGCACGGCACGAAATGGCCGTTCGCGCCCATCACGTCGAGCACCTTGCGGCCGATGCGCGTCATCAGCTTCATGTTGACGACGACGTAGGGCGAATCGGTCAGCTCGACGCCGATATGGGCGATATGCGAGCCGAGCGGGCCCATGCTGTAGGGGATCACGTACATCGTGCGCCCGCGCATGCAGCCGGCGAACAGTTTTCCGAGAGTCGCCCGCATTTCATCCGGCGCCACCCAGTTGTTGTTGGGGCCCGCGTCATCCTGGTTGCGGCTGCACACGAAGGTGCGCTCTTCCATGCGCGCGACGTCATCGGGGTCGGAACGTGCGAGAAAGCAGCCGGGGCGCTTCTGCTCGTTCAGCTTGATCAGCATGCCGGTGCCGACCATCTCGCGGCACAGCCTGTCGTATTCTTCCTGCGAACCATCGCACCAGTAGATCCGGTCGGGCCGGGTGAGGGCGGCGATCTCCGCCACCCACGCCTTCAACTTGGCGTGCTTGACGTAGGCAGGCGTATCGAGGGCTTTGGCGAGGGAGGCCGCGGGGGCAGGTTGGTTCATGCGCTACTCTCCGGGACGCGGTAGTTTCTCTTTTAAAAACAAAGGCAAAGTAACCGCGCCGGGTCGCCTTGCCATTAACTTTTAATTCTACACGAAAACGCCGGGGGGCCGCACGGCCGTGCGGCGCTGCCAAGCCCCTGTCTGCAGGGTCTCAGTTACGAACACAGTTACGCGGGCAGCGGGGCCTTTACCCGGTATCCGCCACGAATGGCTGCGATTTCAGCGTTTCTGGAATTGCACGCTTCCGAACATGATTTCCCAAGACTTGTCGCTGTGCGGCGCGGCGTTGGCGGCCTGCGCCTCCGCGAGCACTTTGAGTGCGCGCTGCACGGGTGGCCGCGCGTTGATCTCGTCGAACCAGCGCTTGACGTTGGGATATTCCCCGATGTCCACGCCGCGCTGCTCCGCGCCTCGCATCCAGGGAAAGCTCGCGATGTCCGAGATCGAGTATTCGGCTCCGGCCGTATAGCGGGCTTCCCCCAGGCGCTTGTCGAGCACGCCAGTCAGCCGTTTCGCCTCGTTGGTATAGCGGTCGATCGCGTACTGGATCTTCTCCTTCGAGTAACGGCGGAAATGGTTGGCCTGCCCCATCATCGGTCCGAGCCCGCCCATCTGCCACATCAGCCATTGCACGCAGCTCCAGCGCGCATGCAGGTCCGCCGGCAACAGCTGGCCGGTCTTGGAGGCGAGGTAGAGCAGGATCGCGCCGGTTTCGAATATCGAGATCGGCTTGCCGTTGGGCCCGTCCGGGTCCACGATCGCCGGGATGCGGTTGTTGGGGCTCAATTTCAGGAACCCGGGCTTGAACTGCTCGCCTTCGCGAATATTGACGCCGTGGATGCGGTACTGGAGGCCGGTCTCCTCCAGCATGATGTGAACCTTATGGCCGTTTGGCGTGGGCCAGGTGTAGACGTCTATCATGCAGCCTCCGTCAGTGATAATGATGAATTATGAATGATGAATGATGAATGGGTCATCCAGCAACTGCGCTCGTCATTCATCATTCCGCATTCATCATTAAAAGGGGCGCATCCTAACACCATGTCCCGACCCACATCCTGGTGGCTGCCGCCCGGCACGCATCCCGACGCGGCATTGATACTCGCTGCGCGCGGCATCCGCGCCTTCACTGACGGTTACGTCGCGCTGCTCCTGCCCTACTACCTCACGCTGCTCGGATACAGCGCGTTCCAGGTCGGGGCGATTGCCACCGCTACACTGCTCGGGTCGGGGCTGCTGACGCTACTGGCCGGCATGTTCGCTTATCGTTTCCGGCTGCACGTCCTGCTCACCACCGCGTGCCTGCTGATGCTCGCCACCGGGCTGGGCTTCGCCATCGCGACGGATTTTCTGCCCTTGCTGCTGATCGCGGTGATCGGCACCCTCAATCCGTCGAGCGGCGATGTCAGCGTGTTCTCCCCGCTCGAGCAGACGCTGCTGTCGCATGCGGCGGCGAGCGAGCAGCGCACCGCCCTGTTTTCGCGCTATAGCCTGGTAGGGCACCTGGTTGGCGCATTGGGCGCGCTGGCCGCTGCCATCCCCGGCGTGCTGGCGCAAGCCGGTGTGCTCGAGATCAAAACAGCCGTGCAAGGGATGTTCGTGGTCTACGGCCTCTCGGCCCTCGTCGCCCTGGCACTCTACCGGCGGCTCGCCTCGGCCGCCGTGCGCGGGGACGAAACCCGCGCCGCGCCACTGGGAGCCTCCCGGGGCATCGTCTACCGGCTGGCGGCGCTGTTCAGCCTGGATGCGTTTGCAGGCGGCTTCGCCGTGCAGTCCCTGCTCGCCCTGTGGCTCTACCAACGCTTCGATTTGTCAGTGGAGGCGGCGGGCAGCATATTTTTCTGGATGGGGCTGCTTGCCGCGGCTTCATTTCTGGCCGCGCCAGCCATCGCCCGGCGCATCGGGCTCATCAACACCATGGTTTTCACGCACCTGCCTGCCAATATTTTCTGCGTGCTGGTTCCCTTCATGCCCACGCTGCCGCTCGCTCTGCTGCTGCTCTCGCTGCGAGCGCTCCTGTCGTCAATGGACGTGCCGGCGCGCAGCTCCTACGTCATGGCGGTCGTCTCCCCCGGGGAGCGCCCCGCGGCAGCCAGCGTGACCGCCGTCCCGCGCAGCCTCGCTTCGGCGGTGAGCCCGATGATGGCTGGCTACCTGCTGACCGTCTCGACGTTCGGCTGGCCGCTGGTCATTTGCGGGGCGCTGAAGATCGTCTACGACCTCACACTGCTCGGGATGTTCAGGAAAGTGAAGCCGCCGGAAGAGCGGTGACGAAAGTCTCGTTCCAAGTTCCGGGTTCCAAGTTCCGAGTTCAAAGTGGGAACCCTCGAATTGGAGCCCACTCCAACCTTGAACCTTGAACCTTGAACCTTGAACCTTGAACCTTGAACCTTGAACCTTGAACCTGGAACAGGTCCTGCCCTCATCCCTCATCCCTCGGGCGACCGATCGGCAGGCGGCTCGCTCTTAGCAGCGGCGCCCATTGGTCGATCTCGCTGTTAATGCGGGTGGCGAACTGCTCGAGCGTCATCGTAGCGGGCTCGAGCCCGAGACCCTGCAGGTACGACTTGATTGCGGTGCTCGCGCACAGGCTGGAGATTTGTGTCCTCAACCAGGCGGTGGCTACCGGCGGGCTGCCCGCCGGCGCGAACAATCCGTACCAGCCCTCGATCTCGTAACCCGGCAGGCCCGATTCGGCGATGGTCGGCACATCAGGCAGCCGCTCGGAGCGATTGCGGCTCGCGATCGCGAGCGGCCTGAAATGCTCGCTCGGGTAGTAGATGAGCGTCAACGGCAGCGCGGCAAACACGAGCGAGACCTGGCGCGTCGCCAGGCCGTTCAGCGCGTTCACCCCGCTGTTATAGGAAACGTGCACGATGTTGGTCCGCGCCATGCGGCGGAACAGCTTGCCCGCCAAGTGACCGGTGCTGCCATCACCGGAGGAACCGAAATTGATCTCCCCCGGTCGCACCTTGAGCCAGGCGGCGAGCCCGCGCACGTCGTCCACCGGCAGCCCGGCATTCACCATCAATACAAATGGCATCGTCGCCAGCGGCGCGACCAGCACGAAATCACGCACTGGATGGTATTCCACGCCTTGAAAATAGTGGGGATTGATGACCATCGTGGCGTTGCTCGCCAGGAGCAGCGTGTGCCCGTCCGCCGCTGCGCGCGCGACGGACATCGCACCTCTCGTCGTCGCTCCGCCCGGCTGGCGCTCGAGCACGACCGGGTATGGCGTATCCGGCCGGATCGCCTGCTCGACAATGCGCGCGAGCGTGTCGGTGACCGCGGGCGGCGCGTTGGGCGCCATCAACCGGTAGCTGCGGGACATGCGGGAGGTCCCCCGGATGTCGGTCGGCCCGCTGATCGGATACGGAATGACGATCTTGACCGGCTTGGCAGGATACGGCTCCGCCCAGGCCGCGCCTGCAACGAGCGCAGCCGCGGCCTTAAGAAGAAGCAAACTCAGGATCAGGCGCATACCCGTCACGCATCACGCCTTTTCAGTGAGCTGAAGCGACTTCAGTTTCGGCAATGGCTTGAAGCAAGGCTGAGCGCCGTTCCACCGGCGTCGCGGCCCAGGACTCGAACGCTGCCCGCGCCGCCCGCGCCGCCCGCGCCGCCAATTCCACATCGTCGGAGGTTCCCGCGGGCACCCTCGCGATTACTTCCTCCGTGGCCGCGTTACGGACTTCGAGTGACGCAGCGGATGATAACGGTGTCCATGCGCCGTTGAGGTAGAGCCTGTCGTGGACTTTCATAGGACGCCACCCGCCGCGTCAGGCTGCGGGTTGTCGGTATCTTAGCGCAACGCCATCAGGCTCATTCTTGCACTGGGCGGCCGGCTCATTCACACTCCCCCGCATGGAGGAAGAAACCATGCCAGGCCGCAATATTCATTTCGCTCGGGTCAACAGTCGCGCAATATTACTGGCCGTTGCCGCTTGCTGTGCAGGATCCGCTGCTTTCGCGGCATCGACGGACTCCGGCAAGTACCCGGTGCGGCCGGTGCGGATCGTCATCGGCTTCACGCCCGGCGGTGTGCCGGACATCACCGCGCGCGGCATCGCCGCGAAGCTGGCCGAGCACTGGAAGCAGCAGGTCATCGTCGACAACCGTCCGGGCGCGGGCGGCACCATCGCCGCGCAGATCGTGGCAGCCGCCAATCCGGATGGCCATACCCTGCTCTCGGTGTCCAACGCGCATTCGGTTGCGCCCGCCATTTACGCGAAACTGCCCTACGACACGTCGAGGGATTTTGCCGGCATCACCATGACCGCCAGCGGCCCGGCTCTCTTGCTGGTTTCGCCCTCGATCGGGGTCAAATCGGCGAAGGATCTGATTGCGCTCGCCAGGTCAAAGCCCGGGCAATTCAATTTCTCCTCTGCCGGTGTCGGCAGCGGCTCGCATTTCGGCGGCGAGTTATTCAAGTACCGCGCCGGGATCGAGGTCGTGCACATTCCCTTCAAAGGTATTCCCGAAGCGATTACCGAGACCCTGGCGGGACGCGTGCAATTCTTCCTGTCCCCGCTTGCCAGCGCGATCGGCCTGGTGAAAGAGGGCAAGGTTCCCGCGGTCGGGGTGACCAGCCTGCAGCGCATTCCCCAGCTGCCGGACATTCCGACCGTCGCGGAATCGGGGCTGCCCGGATTTCGCTGGGAGTATTGGTACGGCGTGCTCGCCCCCGCGAAGATCCCGCGGCCGCTGCTCGCCCAACTCAATCAGGAAATCACTGATATCCTGAATCAACCGGACCTGCGCGCCCGCTGGATCGCGCTCGGCGCGGACCCCGTGCCCACTACTTCCCGGGCATTCGACCAGTTCATCGCCGAAGATATTGCGACCCTGACGAAGGTCGCGCGCGCCGCGAATATCAAGGCGCAGTGACCAGAGGCTAGTCCCTAATCCTGCGGATCCTGTCCGCGCAGCTTCTCGACCATGCGGTCGAGTTCCTGCTCTATGGATTGCCTGATTTCCTCGTCGTCGGGATAACACACCAGTGCCAGATCGGGGAATTCGCCGTACACGCGCTTGCGGCGTCCCAGCACCAGGCGGCGGCGCACGTCCTCGACTTCCCGCTTCAGCATAAATTCCGTGCCGCGCTCCCAGTAGATCGAGAGCGTGTCCACTTTCAGCCCGGAGCGCAGCAGGCGCACCACGAACTCGAAGCGGATCGCGTGCATCCCCATGGAGCGCAACTGAACGATGCGATGGGACGGGATGGACTCCCCCGCCCGTAAGGCCTTGATTTCTTCTTGCCGTGACGCCATGCGTGAATCGTTCTTTTTTTGGGTGCGCGTAGCCTAGCTCGACTGGGAGGTTTTGCCAAGTCTATCATTTTGCAAGGTTTTTTTGTTCCCCCCCGGGATATACCAGGTAGTCAGCGAGGATCACCCGGATACTCAGCTGAAACCCTTTCAAAAACAGTGCGTCGCGCCAGGTTGCGCCTTGAAAGGTCCTGACGACCACCGCTTACGGGTCCAGCGGCCGGAGCGGCTCGACACTTTCACCTCTTTTCCAGCGCAGCCACATGCGCAACTGCCGGAAATCCTGCGCGTCGACATTGTCAGGCACCAGTATCACTCTCCTTGCCAGCCACACTCCCCGCGGTCGGAGATTGACGACCGTCAGGTGGGGGGAGACAAAGGTCGAGCCCAGCAGCTCGCAATCGAGCCAGGCGCCGCGCCTGGTCTGGCACGCGATTTCGCCTCCGGCCCGGAGCTCCAGTGCCACGATCGCATGCGCGGCATGCAACGTGGCGTCCCGCGCCAGGTAGTAGATCAGGCTGATGGCGATCGCAAATGTCAGCACCGCCTGGCTGAAAACCGGGATTGGCACCAGCCACAGCAAACCGGCCGCCGCGAGATGCACGGTGGTGACTGAAATGGCGATCAACACGGAAGGCGCGACCTGAATGCGCTGAACCAGCATCGCTAAGCCAGATGCTCGAGCAGCGTTTTCCGGAACCGCCGGGCGATTTTCCGGAAGCCGTTCCGGTTCGGGTGCAGCTCGTCCGCCCAGTCGGACTTTTTCAGCGCACCCGAAGTCCTGACGAATTCGAACCCGGGCCCCTGGAGGCCGGCGAGCATGTCGGCGAAGCCGTCGATGAATTCGGCAACGATGCCCGCGCGGAATTTCCCCGGCACCCTGGCGAGCTCGAGGTAGGGATCAAGCCAGGCCATCCACAGGAGCTTCTTGCCCAGCCTGGCGTAGTCGTAGTTATGCGTCACAATCACCGCTTCGGGACGGCAGGCGTCCCGGATCTTGACGAGTTCCTGGTAGGCGCGCCTGATTTCAGCCAGGCGGTTCCCCGGCTGGCCATCCCGGAAACACGCCGGCCGGCTCTTCGCCCCGCTGCAATCGGGCTGCAGCAGTTTCAGCAGGTTCTGTGCGGCGATGTCGTTGCCCCCGCCGCTGAACAGCAACACCTTGATGGTCGCATAAGCCTTGAGCGTTTCCTCGAGTATCCACCGGCTGTTGCCATCCACCATCCGGGTGGCCTCGTCACCCGGGGTGGCAAGGCAGAGAATGGTGTAACGGTCTTGCCAGATATCGTGGTTGATCCGGTCTATGAGATTGCCGTTGCCCGGGATCCAGTACGAAAACCACGAATCCCCCTCCGCCAGCACGTCCGGGCTGCGGTAGTCCTGCTGCATGCGGCTGTCGTCCCAGTAAACCGTCACTGTGAAGATTCGCTATCGCTGAGGGCGCCTAATCGCAACCCTTTGCCGAACAGCGGTAACGGTTCGCCAGCCACCAGACGGTGACCAGGTTCTGCTTCCAGATCGGCAAATCCTCGTACCAGTAGCGATCGGCCCGGCATTGCGCGCAAGGATCCGTGTCTGAGGGGTCCGCGCCGGCGCCGTCGTGCGAATTCATGTACGCGCCTATGCCGTAGGAAATGCCAGCGAGGGCTGCGAGCATCAGCACGATGACTCCGATCATGACCAACAAGACCATCAGGAATTGCATAGAGTGTTCCCCCCTTCCCGGTATTAGTGAGCGATCCCCTGCTGGATACGAGCGCGGCTGTTTTTTATCGCCGTCGCCACCGCTACTCTACCGCCCATGGTCGGCGGCGTGTGTGATATTCCGCACGATGGACGGCGGATAAAAGTCGCCCCCAGGTGCGCGTCTGCGATGGGAGAATCCTGCAATAAGAACACATCCCCCGTTATACTTCCTGCTCGACCTTCAGACGCAATTCTCAGGGCCGTTGCGCAAGCAACGCGACACGCAGCATGCCGTCAAGGATATGAGGAGATACTCATGCTCAAGCGCTTGCCAATGCACGCTATGGTCTCGGCGGCAGGCTTCCTGGTCTTGTTTGCCCCGACCGCGCCCGCCCAGAAAGCCGACCCGGCGGCAGGTTTTCCGAACCGGCCGGTTCGCGTCATCGTTCCATTCGCGCCGGGCGGGCAGCCCGACGTGTTCGCCCGCCTGGTCGGGCAGAAAATGGGGGAGTCCCTGGGGCAACAGATCGTCGTCGATAACCGCGCCGGCGCCGGCGGCATGGTCGGCTCCAGGATCGTCGCCGAGGCCAGCCCCGATGGTTATACTCTGCTCTCGATATCCGCCTCGCATACCATCCTCCCTGCCGTACGCAAGCTCCCGTTCGACACGCGCCGGGATTTTTCCGGGATTTCGATGACCTACAACACCGCTTACATGCTGGTGGTGCCAACATCGCTCAGTGCGAAGACCACGCAGGATCTCATCGCGCTGGCCAAGTCCAGGCCGGGGCAGCTCAACCTGGCATCCGCCGGCCAGGGCAGCGGCACGCATTTCGCCGGGGAAATGTTCAAGCACGCCGCTGCCATCGAAGTCGTGCACGTGCCCTACAAGGGCATTCCCGAGGCGACCAACGATCTCATCGCCGGCCGCGTGCAGCTCTTCATGGCGCCGCTCGCCAGTTCGGTGTCGCTGATCCGGGACGGCCGGATGCGCGCGCTCGGCGTTACTTCGCCCAAGCGTTCCAGCGTTCTTCCCGATATCCCGACCATTGCGGAGGCGGGTCTGAAGGATTTCCGCTGGAATTCGTGGGGCGCGTTTTTCGCGCCGGCGAAGACGCCGCGCGCGATCATCGACAAGCTGAACCGCGAGATGACGGGCGCGCTGCGCCATCCCGAGGTCCAGAAAACCATGCGCAACCTCGGCGTGGATCCGGCGCCCACCACGCCGGCGGAACTCGACCGGTTCGTGGTCCAGGACCTGGCCATGATCGCCAAGCTTGCGAAGATTGCAGATATCCAGCCGGAATAGCGGTTTATCCCCCTGCGCCGTGGATGCCGTGCCGGGCCGCAGCGAGGAACTTTGCACCCGAACGATTATTGAGCAAGAATACGCATTGCAGGAGCTACCCTTTCAGGAGGAATTCCATGTCCCACACGATCGAGCAATTTGCCGCTGACTGCCACAAGATCCTCAAGGCCGAGCCCAATCCGGCTGGGCGCAGCAAGGTCTGCGCACTGCTGCAAAATATCCTGAAAGACCAGAATTTCGTTTCGACCTACCTCAAGGACGAGACGCCGGAGCGCAAGATCCTGTACGAAGATTCCGAGCTCGGCTTTTGCATACTCGCGCACCACTATCGCGGCGCCAAGACCAGCTCGCCGCACGATCACGGCCCGTACTGGGCGATCTACGGCCAGGCGACCGGCGAGACCGAAATGCAGGATTATGAGCTGCTGGAGCCCGCCAGCCCGGAAAAACCGGGCAAGGTGCGCGAGGTCAGAACTTATAAGCTGACGCCGGGCGTGGCGCACGTCTACAACGAGGGCGACCTGCATTCCCCGAAGCGGGTGGACTCGACCAAGCTGATCCGCATCGAGGGCGTCAACATGGATAAGGTGAAGCGGCTGAAGTTCGAGAAGGTCTAGGATTTTGCCGGAACCGGATCCGGCAAAATCCTTATGCAACATTACCTGCAGGAAAACGGCGGAACCGGACCGTCGAGATACAACTTAGACTTCATCAGTCCGTGAAGAATGCCAGGGCTCGTGCCTCGATGCTCTGGCGCGGCGGTGCGCCCGGGAGGGTGGTCGGATCCTCGAATGACGTATGCGCCGTGAATCGCGCCCGGCCGTCTTTCTCGGAGTCGTAGACCTTGAATACCAGCGCCTCGTCCCGCCGCATCTGCGGGAAATAGTACCAACGGTGTTCCGGATTGTGGCGCAACCGGTAGGTCTGCCCCACCCGGCCGGGATAGCGGCGCTCGGCAATCAGGAGATCCTCGAACGCGACGCTGCTCGCGTCGGCAATGGCCAGGGGATTGGACTGTATCGGCTGGTTGATCGCCCGCCACACCTGGATGATCGCGAAGCGGCCTTTGAGCAGCGCATCCGCTTCATCGGCCATCAGGTCGCGCACGCGCTGCGGCCCGGACCACTCGGTGTAGTCATTGTGCGCCGACAGCACCGGCTCGCGGATCCGCCTCGTCTCCCGCTCCGCGCCGTCTCCCGAGCGCAGCGTGTGATCGAACAGCACCACCCGCGAGGCGCCCGACACTTCACGAATCAGGTTCTGAACTTCCGGGTAGTAAACCGACTCCAGCTGCGCGGCGTCGAAGAATTCGGTGACCTGGGTGCGGTGCTCCACGAACGCGAAACCGTGGACGTCCAGTGAAAACTCGCCGGCGCGCGAGCGGCCGTTGTGGATCGTCATGGGCCGCGGGACCTGGGTCCCGGTCCGGCGGCGGCTGATGTCGTCCGGACCGAAGGTCTCGTTCACCAGCGGATCACCCGTATCCACCGTGTACGGGATCTCCGCGACGAGCGACTGGCTGAAAGCCGGGGTGGGTTCCAAATCGAAGCCTCTTTTCACTCCAGTATCGTGCCAAATCCTGCAAAACGCCAGGTTTTCTCACACCAGCGGCTGCGGCCGCTTCAGGTACAGCTCCCGGATCGAGTCGGCCGCCCAGCACGCGAGCGCCCCGATCGTGCCGGTGGGGGGATTGCCGCCGTTCTGCGGAAACGCGCTGCCGCCAATCACGAACACGTTGGAGACGTCCCACGCTTGCAGGTACTTGTTGACGACGCTCGACGCCGGGTCCGCGCCCATGACCGCGCCGCCGACATTGTGCGTGCTCTGGTAGGGCACGATGCTGTAGTGGCCGGCGGTGGGATTCACGCTCATCTTTGACGGACCGGCCGCTCTTGCGATCTCAGCCGCCTTCCCCGTGATCCAAGCCGACATTTTCTTCTCGTTCTCGGACCAGTCGAACGTCATGCGCAGGAGCGGCAGGCCGTTGGCGTCGCGGTAAGTCGGGTCGAGGTCGAGATAGTGGCTGCGAAAGCTCTGGGAGCCGCCGTGGAGAGCGATGGTGAAGTTGCCGTGGTAGTACTGCGCCGCGGCCTTCTTCCAGGCCGAGCCCCAGCGCGGCGTGCCGGGCGGCACCGGCGTCGAGCGGATCGGCATGGCGCCGCTGCTGGACACCGCCACGTAGGCGCCGCCCATGAAGCCCAGTCCGGAGTGATCGAAATTGTCACCGTTGAATTCGTCGATGGAAGTCCCGCGCGCGCCGCCGCCCATGAACGGGTTGAACGACTTGTCCTCGAAGAACAGCGCCACCTTGCCCGCCGACTGGTAGGAATAGTTTCTGCCCACGACGCCCTCGCCCGAGACCGGGTCATAAGGCTTGCCGATGCCTGATAGCAGCATGAGGCGCGTGTTGTTGAACGTGTATGAAGCCAGTATCACCAGCTCGGCGGGCTGCTCCATTTCGCGTCCGCGCGCGTCCAGGTAGGTCACGCCCACCGCGCGCTTGCCATCGGAGTCGAGGTTTACCTTGATGACGTTCGAGAGCGGCCGCAACTCGAAGTCCTTGTGCTTGAGGAGCGCGGGAATGACGGTGGTCAACGGGTTGGCTTTCGCGCCGTTGGCGCAGCCATGGCTGCTGCAGAAGCCGCCGCGCACGCATTGGCCGAGCATGAGCTTGTAAGGGTTCAGGTAGGCCTGCGTCATGGCCGCCGTGGGATTCACATGCGTCTTATAGCCGAGCGACTCGGCGGCCTTCGCGAACAAAGTGCCCGCGTAAGTCATCGGGGCCGGCGGGTTCGGGTACTCGCGCGAGCGCGGGCCTTCGAACGGGTTGCCGCCGGGCTGAATCTCGCCGTTGAGATTGCCCGCTTTCCCGCCGACGCCGTAGAGATGCTCGAACTGGTCGTAGTACGGCTCCAGCTCCTCGTAGGTGATGCCCCAGTCCTGACTGGTGCAGTTCTCCGGAATCTGGCCCTTGCCGTAGCGCTCGACGGTGCGGCTGCGGGTCTCGAAGTCCCACGGCAGGAAGCGCCGGGTATGCGTGCCCCAGTGCGTGGCTGTTCCGCCGACGCATTCGCCGGGCTTGAACGACCCCATCTCGCGCATCGGCAGCGCGGTCTGGCTCATGTGGTTGCGGAAGGTGATGGTCTCGCGCGAGAGATTCTGGAAGATGTCGCTATGACGGTCGAATTTCAGCTCGTCGTGCGCGTATGGCATCGCAAAATCGTGCTGGGGATCGATCATGCGCCCGCGCTCAAGCCCGACGACTTTGAGCCCGGCATCGGCAAGCTCCTTGCACAGGATGGAGCCGACCACCCCGGTGCCCACAACCACGACGTCGACCGGCTTGAGCTTAGTGGCTGTCATGGCTGCCCGCCTTATTTTTCCCGTCCAGCACGACGTGCTTCGGATAGCCCTGGGCATCGACCTTCGCCCGCCCCTCCAGCACGTCGAGGATGCTCACGGGCTCGACGCGGTAGCGCACGTCGTGCTGTTCCAGGTGGTCGTTGTAGGTGGATGCTGCCACGCCGGGGAAGCCGATCAGTTTCCAGCCGATCTTGTCGCGATTGCCGCCGTACAGGGGATCGGCGAAGAAGCCTTCCAGCGTGTTTCTCAGTAGCAAGCTGAAAAAGAGCCTGGCCGGCAGCGACTCGAGTTCGATTTTTCCATCCTCGAGGCCGTGCAGCACTTCATCCTGCTCGCCCGGGGCCAGAAAAGCGAGGGTTTTGCCGTAGCGCTTCCCGCAATGAATATCGGTCTCGCGGATCGCGGCACGGTAAATTTCCTGAGGCGTCAGCCGCGACTGGAAGCCTTGCTCCGGCGTGCCTTCCGGCCACGGCCCCGAACGGTAATTGCGGCCGTGGGTCCCCCAGGCGCTCGTGAGCTGCTGGTCGATGAAATAAGTAACGTCCGCTTCCTTCGCGCCCGGTCCGAGGTCATCCGCGGGTATGAGGCGCGCCACCGCCGCGTCCAGGAACCGGATCTCGGGCTGCGTCAGGTAGTCGTAGGCATGGGGTTCTGCGGGCACGGTAGCGATCACTCCTCAAATAGTCCACGGTTTGGTCCGTTCCCGGCTGAAGACTGAGGGCACCGGGAGGGGCATCGTGTCGTTTGGTCGAAAGCGGACGATAGCAAATTCCAGCGCGCCGCGCGCGGCGGCCGGGACTTCGGATTAGTCGTGCCTGCCGGAGGCATGCCGCGGTCTATAATCAAAACCCCGGCCGCGCCACGACAATCAACGCCTGAATATCGAGGAGCCAGAGTGAACATCGACATGCACGCACACTTCGTCCCGGAGGCCTTGCTCGAGGATCTTGCCTCGCGCCGGCACTCGTTTCCATCTGTCTCTGCCGCTGGCGCCACGCAATCGTTGAGCATCACCTTCGCCAATGGCGAGCCCAAGCGCGAAATGCCCGCCACCATGAGCGATGTCGGCTGGCGCCGCCGCCGTCTTTCGGAACAGAAAATCGAAAAACAGCTCGTCGCCGGCTGGCTCGACATTTTCGGCTACGAACTTCCGGCTGATGAAGGCGCCGACTGGAGCCGGTTCGTCAACCAGCACATGCTGAAGGGCGTCGCGCAGCTCGACGCGTTCGTGCCGCTTGCCACCGTGCCGATGCAGTCCGGAAAGCTTGCCGCGCAGGTGCTCACGGAAGCCATGAAAGCGGGATTTCACGGCGCGATGATCGGGACCCAGCCCAAGGGCATCGGCGGCGTGCTCGATGACCCCGACCTCGACCCCTTCTGGGAAGCCGCCTCCTCCCTCAAGGCAACGGTCATCGTCCATCCGACGTTCGGCGCCCACGACAGCCGCCTGAAGGCCTACGGACTCGTCAATACCGTCGGGCGCATTACCGACAGCACGATCGCGGTCTCGCGGCTCCTGCTGTCCGGCCACCTGCTGCGATATCCCGGCGTCAACCTCGTCATCGCGCACGGCGGGGGCGCGCTGCCGACGGTGCTGGGGCGATTGAAGAACAGTTACGCCAACAATCCCGGAAAGAATTCCGATCCCGGTGAAAGTTTCAGCCGGCTCTATTTCGACAGCGTCGTATACGACCCGCGGGCATTGCGCTTCCTGTGCGAAGTCGCCGGTCCCTCGAAAGTCATGATGGGCACCGACCAGCCGTTCCCCAACGCCGAAGCGAAACCGCAGGAACTGATTCAATGCTGCGGGGTTGAATCAAAGCACCAATCCGCGATGCTTGGCGGCACCGCGGCGCGGCTGTTCGGTATCTGAAAAGGGCCAGCGATGCCGATTGTTTCCATGACAGTCAACGGCCAGCGGGCTGCCGCCGAGGTCGAGGGCAGGACGCTGCTGGTGCAGTTCCTGCGCGAGCACCTGAAGCTGACCGGAACGCACGAAGGCTGCGACACGAGCCAGTGCGGTTGCTGCACCGTGCACGTGAACGGCAAGGGCGTGAAGTCGTGCACCGTGCTCGCCGCGGCCTGCTCCGGCGCGACCGTCACGACGATCGAGGGGCTGGCGCAAGGCGACAAGCTGCATCCGATGAGGAAGCCTTTCGCGAGCACCATGGCCTGCAGTGCGGATTCTGCACCCCGGGCATGATCATGTCGGCCCTGGACATGGTGAACCGCCTGGGCAACGACCTGGACGCCCGCACGGTGCGCGAGCAACTCGAGGGCAACCTCTGCCGCTGCACCGGCTATCACAACATCGTCAAGGCGATACAGGCCGGTGCCAGCGCCATGAAGGGCAGGTAGCGATGTACGATTTTGCCTATCACAAGCCGGCCAGTGTCGCCGATGCCGCGTCTGCACTGTCGACGCACGGGGAGTTCAAACTGCTCGCCGGCGGCATGAGCCTCATCCCGACGTTGAAATTGCGCCTCGCCCGCTACGCCGGCCTGGTGGACCTCGGCGGCATCGCAGCGCTGAACGGCATCAAGCGTGACGGTGACGCCCTGGTGATCGGAGCCATGACACCCCATGCAGTGGTCGCAGCCTCGGCCGAAGTCTTGAGCACCCTCCCCGCCCTGGCGTCGCTTGCCGGCGGCATCGGTGATCCCCTGGTGCGCAACCGCGGCACCATCGGCGGCTCGATCGCCTATGCGGACCCGGCGGCCGACTACCCCGCCGGCGTGGTCGGCCTGGGAGCGACGGTAGTGACCAGCCGGCGCCGGATTGCAGCCGACGAATTTTTTACCGGCCTGTTCGAAACCGCGCTGCAGCGCGATGAAATCATCACCGCGGTGAGCTTCCCCGTGCCGCGCGCCGCCGCCTATGCCAAGCTGCCGCAGCAGGCGTCACGCTTCGCGCTGGTCGGCGTGTTCGTGGCGCGGACGGCCAGCGGCGTGCGCGTCGCAGTAACCGGCGCGGGCCCCTCGGTGTTCCGCTGGAAGCAGGCGGAAGCCGCGCTCGAACGGCGCTTCGTTCCCGCCTCGCTCGACCGGGTGGCGCTCGCGGCCGGCGGCCTCAACTCCGACATACACGGCAGCGCGGAGTACCGGGCGCACTGCGCGGTCGTGATGGCGAAACGCGCCGTCCAGGCCGCAACCGGAAAA
>CAZFRR010000073.1:0-4593 GCA_964521405.1 uncultured Streptomycetaceae bacterium
GTGTCTCCGCGCTTCAACCCCGACGGCAAGAGCTTCACGTTCATACAGAGGAACGGCAGCCGCTTCAACGTCGCGGTGCAGGACATGGCGACGCGTCAGGTGCAGGTGCTGACCGACGGCGCGATGGACGAGTCGCCGAGCTTCGCGCCGAACGGCCGGATGATTCTCTACGCAACCGAGGTAAAGGGCCGTGGTATATTGTCCGCGGTCTCGAGCGATGGCAGGGTGAAGCAGCGGCTCACCGCGGATGCCGGCGATGTACGCGAGCCGGCATGGGGTCCCTTACCGAAATGACGGCGCAATTTTTCAGAATTGGCGCGCCAATCGACCCTCACCCCTTCCCCCTCTCCCGGGGGGAGAGGGGAAAATTACAGTGCGGAATGGGCTCATCAAACCATTCCGCAATTATCGATAGGAGGAGCCAGGCAATGATCAAAATTTTGGCCAGTGTATTGATGCTCGGGATGCTGGCGGCCTGCAGCAGCTCTCCCACCAAGGAACAGGAAGGCGCGGCGGTCGAGGATCGCAGCCAGCCGGTGCCCGGCGATCCCGGCGCGGGCAAGCCCAAGCCCGGAACCGGCGTCACCACCAAGCCGCTCGTGGACAAGCCGGTTTCGGCGAGTGCCCTGAGGGACCCGAACAACATCCTGTCCAAGCGCAGCATCTTCTTCGATTACGACTCGAATCTCGTCAAGGACGAGTTCAAGCCGATCGTGACGGCCCACGCGCGCTACCTGCAGCAGAACCCGGCCGCGAAGATGCGCGTCGAGGGTAATGCCGACGACCGCGGCAGCCGCGAGTACAACCTTGCGCTCGGGCAGCGCCGCGCCGACGCGGTGAAGCAGATGCTGCAACTGCTGGGCGCCCAGGCGGCCCAGGTCGAGTCCGTCAGCTTCGGGGAAGAGAAGCTGCGCTGCGCCGAGGCGGCGGAATCCTGCTGGTCGCAGAACCGACGCGGCGATATTGTCTACCAGGGCGAGTAACGCGCTTCGCGCAGTGATGAGTGATGAGTGATGAGTGACGGGAGGCGGCAGCGCTGCGCCGCAGCCTTCGTTTGCGCGGCGGTAATACTCTCGTTTTCCCTTCCGGTTTCGGCGCAGTTGTTCGGCGGCGACGACGTCGCGCGCAAGCAGATCGCGGAGCAAGCGAAGCGCATTGATGCGCTCTCGCAGCAACTCGCGCGTATCGAGGACTCCCTCAAGAGCCTTTCCACCTCGAATCCCGCGCTGGAGCTCTCCCAGCAGCTCGAGCGCATGCGCCAGGAAGTGATGCAGCTGCGCGGCCAGATCGAGGTCTTGAGTAACGAGACGCAGATGGCGGCGAAGCGCCAGCGGGACATGTACCTGGATCTCGACACGCGCATGAAGCGCCTGGAGCAGCCAACGGCAGCGGCCCCTGCCGCCGCGCCCGCAGCGGCGCCAGCCGGCGGTGACTCGAAATCCGCGCCGGCCGCGCAAGCCACGGATGCGGAAACTCGCGCCTATGAGGCGGCGCAGAGCCAGCGCAAGATCGGCAACTACCCGGCGGCGATCGCCGGCTTCCAGGCCTTCCTCGCCCAGTATCCGAAGAGCCCGCTCGCGCACCGGGCGCAGTACTGGATCGGCGACTCGCAGTACAACCTGCGCGACTTCAAGAACGCCATCGTCAGCCAGCAGCGGCTGATCGCGAATTATTCCGACAGCGCATCGGTGCCGGACGCGCTGCTCAACATCGCGAGCTCGCAATCCGAGCTGGGCGAGGCCGCGGCCGCGCGCAAGACGCTGGAGGGGCTGGTCACGCGTTACCCCGCGAGCGACGCGGCGGAGAAGGCGCGGCGCAGGCTCGCTACGCTCAAATGACCTGTGACTCGTTGCTCGTTTCTCGTTTTTTGTTGTTAGTAACCCGCGACCAGTAACGAGTAACGAGTGGCGAAAATAGTCGTGGTGCTGCTGTCCGGCGGCATGGATTCCGCCACCGTGCTGGCGATTGCGCGCGGGGAGGGCTGCGAATGCCACTGCCTCACGGTGGACTACGGGCAGCGCCACCGGGCCGAGCTGGCCGCCGCCGCGCGGGTGGCGCGCGCCCTCGGCGCCGCCGGCCACCGCGTTATCAGGCTCGACCTCACGGCCTTCGGCGGCTCGGCGCTGACGGACAACAGCCTGGCCGTGCCGGAAGCGCCGACGCAGGGCATCCCCATCACCTACGTGCCGGCCCGCAACACGATATTCCTCTCGCTGGCGCTGGCCTGGGCCGAAGTGCTGGGCGCGCAGGACATCTGGTTCGGCGCCAACGCGGTGGACTACTCCGGCTATCCCGACTGCCGGCCGGAGTACATGCGCGCCTTTGAAGCGCTTGCCAATCTCGCGACCCGGGCCGCGGTGGAAGGCAGGCCGCTCGCGCTCCACACGCCGATCATCAGCCTCACCAAGGCCGACATCATCCGCCGCGGCGCCGCGCTGGGCGTCGACTACGCCGCGACGGTGTCGTGCTACCAGGCGACGGAGGAGGGGCTTGCTTGCGGGCGCTGCGATGCTTGCCGGATCCGCCGCGGCGGTTTCGAAGCGGCGGGCATCGCCGACCCGACGCGCTACCGTTCGTAAAGCGCAAAGAAATAGACAGGATTAACAAGATTTACAGGATTAACAAGATTAGTACAGGCTTTACGGGGTTCTTGGCCGGGATTGAATCCTGTTAATCTTGTGAAATCCTGTTAATCCTGTCTATTAGTCGTTGACGGATTTAAACTAGCGTCATGCCGTTGACAATACACACCGAAGTGCTGGGCGCCGTGTTCGCGATCGCCGTCATCATGGGCGCGGTCACCGCCAAGACCAACTTCTGCACTATGGGCGCGATCTCCGATTGGGTAAACATCGGCGACACCGGCCGCATGCGGGCGTGGGTGTTCGCGATGGCGGTGGCGGCGGCGGGCGTGATCGCGCTCGAGGCGGCGAGCGTCGTCAACCTCTCGGGCGAGACCTTCCCGCCTTATCGCACCGCGAATTTCGCCTGGATCCGCTACCTCCTCGGCGGGCTGATGTTCGGCATCGGCATGACGCTCGCGAGCGGTTGCGGCAACAAGACGCTGGTGAGGATCGGCAGCGGCAACCTGAAGTCGCTCGCCGTGCTGGCGATCGGCGCGGTCTTCGCCTACCTCATGCTGTGGACGCCGCTCTACGAGAAGGCGTTCCTGCCGTGGGTCGCGGCGACCACGATCAACCTGCAGAGCTACGGCGTGGCGAACCAGGAGCTGGGCACCATCCTTGCCGGCATGTTCGGCATGGGCCTGTCGAAGCCCTTGAACCTCGCGGTGGCGGCAGCAGTCGTGGCGGGGATGCTGTTTTTCTGCTTCAAGTCGGCGGACTTCCGCCACGAGTGGGATCACCAGCTCGGCGGCGCGGTCATCGGGCTCGCCGTCGTGGCCGGCTGGTGGCTCACCGGCGGCTCCATCGGGCGCGAATGGAAGGACTACGCCGACATGGCGACGATCGTGCCGAGCCGCGTGCAGGTGCAGTCGTTCACCTTCGTCAGCCCGATGGGCGACACGCTGCGCTACCTGCTCGACCCCTCGAACTTCTCGCTCGTCAATTTCGGCGTCGTGGCGCTCGCCGGCGTGATCCTGGGCTCCGCGCTGTGGGCGGTCCTTGCCCGCCAGTTCCGCATCGAGTGGTTCGCTTCCTGGCGCGACTTCGCCAACCACGCCGTCGGCGGCGCGCTGATGGGCACCGGCGGCGTGCTCTCCATGGGCTGCACGGTGGGACAGGCGATCACCGGCATCTCCACCCTGGCGGTCGGCTCCCTCCTCACCTTCCTCGCCATCGTGATCGGCGCGGCGGGGACGATGAAGTATCAATACTGGAGGATTACGCGAGAAGCGTGATCTCGCGAAATCCTGAATGGAAATTCATATTCAAAAAGCCGCGCGTGATTGACTGTTGCACAGTGCGTTGCAGTAGCGATCTTCATTGACCCCACCGTACGGCACCGGTTAGAATGCGCGGCTTTTTGGGCGGTTAGCTCAGCTGGTAGAGCAGCGGACTTTTAATCCGTTGGTCGGGGGTTCAAATCCCCCACCGCCTACCACCCCTTATTCCGGACGCTTCACGCCGGAATAAGTAGCGCGCCGGAGCGTTGAGCAGGGGCCCCATGATGTTTATGGGGATGCGACCGAGAAGGCGCGGCAGTCCTGGAAGGAATACAAGCACAGGAGGGCGCAGGATTAGCAACCAGGAGAGCAAATGGCACTGACTCGAGACTTCAAGGAAACGGTCCTGGCGCGTGCCCAACGCGACGGGAAATACCGCGAGGCACTGTTCACCGAGGCGATCAACGCCTATCTTGCGGGCGATACCGCGACCGGGAAAGCGATCCTCCGCGACCTGGTGAATGCGACGATCGGCTTCGAGGCCCTTGCGGCGGAAATCAAGAAGCCTAGCAAAAGCCTGCACCGGATGCTCGCGCCGCACGGCAACCCGAATACCGAGAATTTCTTCGGCATCATCAGCACCTTGCAGAAAAAGACTCGGGTAAGGCTCCAGGTAACGGCACGGACACTCTAACGGCGGGCTGGAGGACGTCATCCGTCACCGCGTCACTCGTCACTGGGTTTCAGGC
>CAZFRR010000074.1:0-2396 GCA_964521405.1 uncultured Streptomycetaceae bacterium
GGTTTGCGACATGAAGACACAACGAGGACTCAGCCTGGTCGAGTTGATGGTCGCGATGGCCATCGGCACCTTCCTGCTCGCCGGCGCCATCACGGTGTTCGGCAAGACCCGCGACCTGTACCGGACCAATGACGCGGCCGCGCGCCTCCAGGAAACGGCGCGCTACGCGATGGGCACGATCGAGGCGGATCTGCGCATGGCGAATTACTGGGGCCTGATGAGTCGCGCCGACATGATCGAAAACGGTCCGGCGCTCGATCTCGCGAACCCCCCGGATGTCGATCCCCTCTATTTGTTGCCCGCCGCGCTCGCGCCCCATGTGGGCGCCATCAATGAATGCGGCGACATGTGGGCGATCAAGCTTCCCGCCTACATCGAAGTGAACAACGACGCCTACGGCTATGCCTGTGCCGAATTCGGGACGGCCGTTCCCGGCTCCGACCAGTTGACCATCCGTCGCGTCTCCACGCAGGTCATCGCGCCGGGAGCGCTCGCTGCGTCCGCAGGGCAGATCAAGCTTCAGACCAGCCGTGTGCAGGGCTCGCTGTTTGAGAGCGGCACCGTTCCGGCGGGCTATTTGCCTCCCCTTTCGGAGTCGCGGGCGCTGATTGCGAATGGCTATTACGTGGATCAGGACTCCGACGAGCGCGACGGCACGCCGTCGCTGCGCCGCAAGCAGCTCGACGTTGTGGGTGGCGCAACAGTGATCGGCGACTTGCAGATCGTGCCGGGTGTCGAGGACCTCCAGGTAGAGCTCGGCGCGGACTTCAACGCGGACCAGAACGCCGATTATTTTGTCCAGCCGAACACCGTGATCCCCGCCGGCGACCAGATCGTCGCGGTTCGCGTGTGGCTGCTGGTGCGCGCGGAACAGCAGGAAACCGGTTTCATCGACGGTCGCACCTACACCTATGCGAGCCGCGCGGCCTACGCACCCGCAGATTCTTTCCGGCGGGTCCTGGTCAGCAAGACGATTGCACTCAGGAATACACGGCGATGAACGGAATGACTTTCAACCCCGGCCGGCAGCAGGGCGCGGCGCTCGTCATCGGGCTCATCCTGCTGCTGGTGCTGACGATCCTCGCGGTCTCGGGCGTCTTCACGTCGACCATGGAATTGCGCATGGTCCGCAACAACCAGAACCAGGAGCATGCCTTTCAGGCCGCGGAAGTTGCCATCGAGGATGCACTCGCGAATCCGGTCCTGAGCACGAGCGCCCCCTTCAACCAGGCAGAGATCGACGTGCCGAACTCGCCGGGCGACAGGTATTCCTACGGAATGCAGTTCGTCGGCCAGACGCCCCTCGCCGGCGTGACGGGCTACAGCATCGGCAGTGCATTCCAGTCTTATCATTTCCAGGTGGACGCAGCAGGCGTTGGTCCGGACAACGCCACCGCCGCCCACACCCAGAGTTTCTACGTCGTCGGCCCCGGCTCCTGAAGTCCGAAGAGAATCACATGAACCATTTCGACAGCATCACCATCAATGCACTCGCGGCTCCGGTCCGCCGGCGTCGCGCCCACTGGCTTGCCGCCGCGATCGGCGCGCTGGTCGCAACAGCGGCCTTTGCAGCCCCGCCACTCGGGACCATCGAGGAATGCCTCGAGACCGGTACCAACCTCGTTTCCCTGCCGGGCGCGCCCCGCGGCACGCTGGCGGCGAAGGGATGCGCGACCTGCGAAACGCTGCAGCTGAAATTCGACGCGAAAACGCGTTACTTCATCGGCATGGAAGCCGTGTCTTACAGCCGACTGCTGGCCGCCGCCAACAAGGGCCCGAAGACGGTTTACGTGTTCTACCGGCCCAATACCCGGGCCCTGTCCCGCCTCCGCCTGGATGCGGGCGCCGACGGCAACAAACAGTGAGTGACTCGCCATGAACCAAACCACCCGCATTTCGTTCCGACTCGCCGCCACCGCTTCAATGCTGGCGCTCGCGGGCGCTTGCTGGGCCGACGAGATCGAGATCTTCACGGGCACCGGCAACACGGTGTCATCCCAGCGCCCGAACATCCTGTTTATCATCGACACTTCGGGCAGCATGGACACGGAACTCGTGACCCAGGGAGTGTACGACCCGGCGACCCTATACACGGGCTCCTGCATCGCGAACAGGATCTATTTCGAGCAGAGCAGGAATATCAGCTACTCAATAGACTGCACGGACAGCAACTTCATCCCTGCCGTCCCGTTCAAATGCGCCGCAGCGACCCAGGCGATGGCGACGGTTGGCTACTTCCAGGATCGCGCGGGGCAATGGCGCCGCCCTATCCCCCCCCCCACCCCTCCCCCCGGCACCTTGCGCTGGCGCGCCATCATCGGCAATAGGGCCGATAACGTCGAGTGCCTCGCGGACGCCGGTGTGCACGGCGACGGCGTGAACCCCCTCGCCGTGTG
>CAZFRR010000075.1:0-11494 GCA_964521405.1 uncultured Streptomycetaceae bacterium
TCCAACGATTTCGAGCGCGCCACCGACCTCGCGCGCAGCATGGTGACGCGTTGGGGCATGAGCGACGCGCTCGGGCCCATGGTCTACGGCGAGAACGAGGGCGAGGTGTTCCTCGGCCGCTCGGTGACGGTGCACAAGAACGTGTCGGAAACCACCATGCAGAAGGTGGACGCCGAGATCCGCCGCATCGTCGACCAGCAGTACGCGCTGGCGCGGAAAATCATCGAGGACAACCGCGACAAGGTCGAGATGATGGCGAAGGCGCTGCTCGAGTGGGAGACGCTCGACGCCGATCAAATCGGCGACATCATGGAAGGGCGCCCGCCGCGCCCGCCCAAGCCGGCGCAGTCGTCGACTCCCCCCAAGGATCCCGGCGCACAGCCGGCGGCCACTGCGACCGCAGCGCCCCAGCAGGGCGCCTGACGGCGCATTGCGAAGGATGAAGGATGAACGTGGAAGGATGACCTTCATGCTTTGCATGATCAATCCCGTCTCTCCCTTTCACTTCGTCCGTTCGGAACGTCAATAGAGCGGCAACGGTGGCCAGGCGGCCGCCGTTTTCGTTGCATGCGCCGGTGATCTGACCGGGCGATAGCGAAAGAGAAGGACCTGAAGTTGTCGCGCGCCGCGCGACGGTCATCCTTCCACGTTCATCCTTCATCCTTATGTTATGCGCCAGGTTCTCCGCTGCGGTAAGTTCACCCTTGAGTTGTCGCGCCCCCTGGTCATGGGGGTGGTCAATGTCACGCCCGATTCTTTTTCCGACGGCGGGCAATTCGCCGATACCGCGCGGGCGGTCGCGCACGCGCGCAGGCTGGTCGAGGAGGGCGCCGATATCCTCGACCTTGGAGGCGAGTCCACGCGTCCCGACGCAGCGCCGGTCACTCTCGATGAGGAGCGCCGGCGCGTTCTGCCGGTGCTGGAGGCGTTGGCAGCCAGCGGCGTGCCGGTTTCGGTGGACACCCGCAAGCCCGAGTTGATGCTCGAGGCGGTCGCGGCCGGGGCAGCGATGGTCAACGACGTCACGGCACTGTCCGCCCCTGGAGCGCTGGAGGCAGTGGCAAAAGCGCCGGTTGCCGTGTGCCTCATGCACATGCAGGGCGAGCCCGGCACCATGCAGGCCAATCCTGATTATCAAAACGTGGTGCGCGAAGTGCGAGATTACCTGTCCGGGCGCATCCTTGCGGCCGAGCAAGCCGGCATCACCCGCGAGCGCATCGTCGTGGATCCCGGTTTCGGCTTCGGCAAGACGCTCGAGCACAATCTCTCGCTGCTCACCTCGCTGCGCGAGTTCCGGTCGCTGGGCGTTGCCCTATTGGCGGGACTGTCACGCAAGGCCATGCTGGGCAAGTTGACCGGGCGGGAACCGCGGGAGCGGGTCCATGCGAGTGTCGCGGCGGCGCTGATTGCCGTGCAGAACGGCGCGCAGATCGTGCGGGTGCACGACGTCGCGGCCACTCGCGACGCCCTTGCCGTCTGGAACGCGGTTAAACAGCAAAATTAACCGCCGAGACGCCGAGAGAATCAAAATAGATACGGGTTTGGGTTTGTTTCCGATATATTGTTATTCTTTTATTTTTCTTGGCGTTCTCTGCGCCTCGGCGGTTCAATAAGGCTTTATGAGCAGGAAATACTTTGGTACGGACGGAGTCAGGGGCAAGGTCGGAACCGAGCCGATCACGCCCGACTTCGTGATGCGGCTGGGCTACGCCGCCGGCAAGGTGCTCGCGGGCATCCGGCGCGAGGGCCTCGAGCGGCCCGCGGTCCTGATCGGCAAGGACACCCGGGTTTCCGGCTACATGCTGGAGTCGGCGCTAGAAGCGGGGCTGTCGGCGGCCGGCGTGGACGTGCTGCTGGTGGGGCCGATGCCCACGCCCGCGGTCGCCTATCTCACGAGGGCGTTGCGGTTGTCGGCCGGCATCGTGATCAGCGCCTCGCACAACCCGTATGACGACAACGGCATCAAGTTCTTCTCGGGTAATGGCGCGAAGCTGCCCGACGCGACCGAGATGGCGATCGAGCGCGAGCTCGCGCGGCCACTGAAATGCATGACTTCGAGCCGGCTCGGCAAGGCGCGGCGGATCGATGACGCGGCGGGCCGCTACATCGAGTTCTGCAAGACCACGTTCCCGACGAGCCTGCACCTTCGTGGCATGAGGATCGTCGTGGACTGCGCGCATGGCGCCGCGTATCACGTCGCGCCCCATGTGTTTCACGAGCTCGGTGCAGACGTCGAATCGGTGGGCGTCAACCCGGATGGTTTCAACATCAACGATCGGGTCGGTGCCACTTCTCCCCAGGCCCTGCAGGCGGCGGTGAAGCGGCACAAGGCCGATCTCGGCATCGCGCTCGATGGCGATGGCGACCGGCTGGTGATGGTGGACGGCGCGGGAGCGCTCTACGATGGCGACCAGCTGCTCTACGTCATCGCGCGCCACCGCAAGCAGAAGGGCGAGCTCGCCGGCGGCATCGCCGGCACCCAGATGACCAATCTCGCACTGGAGCATGCGCTTGCCCGGTTGAAGATCCCGTTCGCGCGCTCCCAGGTCGGTGATCGCTACGTGCTGGAAATGCTGATGAAACGCCATTGGCAGCTGGGTGGTGAGAACTCCGGCCACATCGTGTGCCTGGACAAGCACACCACCGGTGACGGCATCGTTTCCGCGCTGCAGGTGCTGCGCGCGCTGGTCGAGCAAGGGACGACGCTCCAGAAAACCGCCGGTTCGCTGAGGCTGTACCCGCAGGTGCTGGTGAACGTCTCGCTCAAGCAGCAAGGCAACCCCATGGCCAGCCCCGGGGTCAAGCGGGCGGTGCAGCAGGCTGAGGGCGATCTCGGCGGTGGCGGGCGCGTGCTGTTGCGACCATCGGGCACGGAGCCGGTGATCCGCGTGATGGTGGAAGGCAAGCGCCGGCCGCAAGTGCAACGCTGGGCCAATATCATCGCTGAGGCCGTCCGGCGCGCTTGACCGCGTAATGGGTTGATATAGATCAACCGCACGTATTGCCGTGACCGGAGAATCTTTTACCCATGGAGACCATCCGGGTGAATGTGGCGATTGTGGGCGCGGGCGGGGCGGGGTTGCGCGCCGCGATCGCGCTGGCAGAAACCGATCCGGCACTGAGTATCGCGCTCATCTCCAAGGTCTACCCGATGCGCAGTCACACCTGCGCGGCGGAAGGGGGGGCCGCGGGAGTCATCAAACCCGGCGACAGTCTCGAGCAGCATTTTCACGACACCGTGGGCGGCGGTGACTGGCTCTGCGACCAGGATGCGGTCGATTATTTCATTCGCGAGGCGCCCCGCGAACTGATCCAGCTCGAGCACTGGGGCTGTCCCTGGAGCCGCGAGCCGGACGGCTCGGTGGCGGTGCGCCCGTTCGGCGGCATGAAGAATCAGCGCACCTGGTTTGCTGCTGACAGGTCCGGTTTTCATATCCTTCACACCCTGTTCCAGACTTCGCTGCGCTTTCCCTCGATCCGCCGGTTCGACGAGTACTACGTAACGGACCTGATCGTTGATGACGGGCGTTGCCGGGGGTTTACGGCGATCGAGATGCGCAGCGGCCAGATGAGGCTGTTCCAGGCCGGCGCGGTGATCATTGCGGGTGGCGGAGCCGGCCGCATGTTTTCCTTCACCACCAACGGCGCGATCAAGACCGGCGACGGCATGGCGCTCGCCTACCGGGCGGGGGTGCCGCTGAAGGACATGGAATTCGTGCAATACCACCCGACCGGTTTGCCCAGCACCGGCACGCTGCTGACCGAGGCCTGCCGCGGCGAAGGCGGCGTGCTGCTGAACAAGCATGGGCGCCGCTTTCTCCAGGACTACGGCATGGGACCGGAAACTCCGCTGGGCAAGCCGGAGTTGAAGACGATGGAGCTCGGCCCGCGCGACCGGATCAGCCAGGCATTCTGGCACGAGCAGAGAAAGGGTAACGCGATATCCACGCAGTGGGGCGACGCCATGCTGCTCGATCTCCGCCACCTGGGGGAGAAGACGATCAACGAGCGGCTGCCGCTGGTGCGCGACCTGTCCATCAGCTACATGGGTGTCGACCCGGTGTCGGAACCGGTGCCGGTGCGCCCGGTGGTGCATTACATGATGGGCGGCATCGATACCGACATCAAGGCGGCGACGCTGCTGCCGGGACTTTACGCCGCGGGCGAGTGCGCCTGCGTGAGCATTAACGGCGCCAACCGGCTGGGCTCGAATTCGCTCACGGAGTTGCTCGTGTTCGGGCGCCGCGCCGCGTTAAGCGCGATGGATTTCCTCCAGTCGGGAGCGCGTTCGGGCAGCGAAGCGGCGCTCACGGCGAGCGCCGCTTCGGCGCAGGCGCGTCTGCGCTCGCTCATCCAGCGCAGCGGCGGCACGGAATCCATAGCCGGATTGCGCAAGGAGATGATGCATACGCTGGAGCAGCATGCGGGCATCTACCGCTCAGGAGCGGGCCTTGCCGAGGCGTGCGGCCGGCTTGCGCAATTGCGCCGTCGTTACGCGGGGATCGAGCTGCAGGACAAATCCAATGTTTACAATACCGATCTCTTGCAGGCGTTCGAACTCGGATCGATGCTCGATTGCGCCGAGGCGGTCGTGGCCTGCGCGGCCGCGCGCAAGGAGTCGCGGGGTGCCCACCAGCGCCAGGACTATCCGGAACGGGACGATGCCAACTTTCTGCGCCATTCACTCGCAATCTATCACCCGATAGAGCCGCCCCGGGTGGATTTCCGCGACGTAGTCATTACCACTTCTCAACCCGGCGTTCGTGATTACTCGGGAGGCCACCAATGAGCGAGCGGCTGGTCGAGCTGGAGGTGCTGCGCTACAACCCCGAGACGGATAGCGAGCCGCATTTTCAGCGCTATTCGGTTCCCTGCCGGGAGGAGTGGGTCGTTCTCGATGCGCTGAACCAGATCAAGGAGACCATCGACGCAACGCTGAGCTATCGCTGGTCATGCCACATGGCGGTGTGCGGCAGTTGCGGGATGATGGTCAACGGGGAGCCGAAACTCGCCTGCAAGTCGTTTGTGCGTGACTACGAAGGGATCATTCGTGTCGAGCCGCTGGCGCATTTCCCGATCGAGCGCGATCTGGTGACGGTGATCGACGATTTCATGGCCAAGCTCTCGCGCGTGAAACCCTATCTGATTCCGAAGGAAGCCAGGACAGTGGAACAAGGGGAGTATCGCCAGACGCCCGAGGAACTCAAGCGCTACAAACAGTACACCCTGTGCATCAACTGCATGTTGTGCTATGCGGCCTGCCCGGAATACGGATTGATACCGAAGTTCATCGGTCCCGCGGCGATCTCGATGGCGCACCGCTACAACCAGGATTCGCGCGACGGCGGGCGCGCAGAGCGGCAGGAGGAGATCGCGACCACCGAAGGGGTCTGGGAATGCTCGTTCACGGGCGCCTGCTCCGAGGTCTGTCCGGAGCATGTCGATCCGGCGGGCGCGCTGCAGCAGGTCAAGATCAAGAGCACGGTGGACTGGTACACGGAGCACCTGATGCCATGGCTGAAGAAGTGAGCCGAAAGCCGTACGTTCGCGAGGTGACGGTTCGCTGGATATTCCGGCACCCGCGCTATCTGCGCTACATGGCGCGCGAGTTCTCGTGCCTGTTCATCGGCGCCTGGACGCTGATGTTGGTGTGGGGGCTGAAAGAGCTCGGGGAGGGGCCGGCCGCCTGGGCTGCGTTCCTCGATTGCCTCAAGAGCCCGGCCTCCATCGTGTTTCACATGGTTGCACTCGGTTTCGCCGCGTACCACAGCTATACCTGGTTCAACCTGACGCCCAAGGCGCTGCCGCTCCAGTTCGGCGAGGATTTCGTTCCGGATGCCGTCATCGCCGGCGCGCATTTCGCCGCCTGGGCGGCGCTGTCGTTTGCGATCCTTTATTACGCGGGAGCGTTTTGACCATGGCGATATCCAACAAGCCGATCGTCTGGGCCCCGTTCGCAGCGGGCGGCACGCTCACCGCGTTCCTCACGCCGGTGCTGATTTTGCTGACGCTCCTGGCTGCGCTCGGCCACGCGCCCGAACTGCTGGCTTACGACCGGCTGCACGCATTCGCAGGCCACTGGCTCGGCAAGCTCGCCCTCATCGTCGTCGTGTTCCTTTCCCTGTGGAGCGCCGCGCACCGCCTGCGGATCACCCTCTATGACCTCGGGGTGCGGGCCGACACCGCGGTAGCCACCACCGTCTATTCGGCCGCCGGGCTGGCCAGCCTGGCAGCGGCCGTTTTCTTGTTCCCCCTATGAGTGGGAAATTTGACGCCGCCAGGGCGGCCAGTTAACTTATTCGGCGACAAGAGTCATCCCAATGCCCCCGCTGGAGCACCCCTAAAGGAGAGTCCCCAGTGCCCCCTCCCATTCTTGCCTTGCGTGAAAGCCTCCGGGAGCAACAGTTCGGCTCGATCTGGAGGCGGGACCTGAATGACGTGTTTGCCGATGTCGCCCCCTACTACGATCGCGCGAACACCATCGCCAGTTTCGGGCTTTGGAACTGGTTCCTGATGAGTTTCATGTCCACGGTCGACGTGCGGGCCGGCGAACGGGTGCTCGACGTCTGTGCCGGAACGAACGCGATTGGAATCGCGCTTCTCCAGCGTGAGCCCAGCCTGGAAGTGCATGCGATCGACCGCAGCGTGGCGATGCAGGAGGTTGGCCAGCAGCGCGCGCGAGACAGGGGCTTGCATATCGAGAGCATCATTGGCGACGTGCATGAACTTCCATTCCCGGAAAACCATTTCGATGCCGTGACGCTGCAATATGCGTCGCGGCACCTGCGCATCAAGCGCGTCTTCCAGGAGATACACCGGGTGCTCAGGCCGGGCGGCCGTATCTATCACTGCGACATGCTGCGGCCGGCTAATCCGGTGGTTGAGAAGCTCTACTATGCTTACCTGCGCTTTTGCCTGTGGTTTACCGGATTCCTGTTCCGGAGCGGCCCGGCGGCATTGAATTGCAAGGAATACTTCATCAATGCGCTCCAGATGTTCTACTCTG
Source organism: uncultured Streptomycetaceae bacterium (assembly GCA_964521405.1). Taxonomy (GTDB): domain Bacteria; phylum Pseudomonadota; class Gammaproteobacteria; order Burkholderiales; family SG8-41; genus SG8-41. The sequence goes on from CAZFRR010000075.1 coordinate 7,007, forward strand.
CCGATGAACTCTCCGGCATGTTGCAGGACATCGGCTATCAGGACGTTCGCGCCAAGACCCTACTCGCCGGCATGATCGGCTTTCACCGCGCGGCCAAGGCGTCGTAGCGCGACCCGTGTTGATGCCGGGAATTGGCGCTGGTGGCGGGGCAGGCGCGGCTGGATGAATTCGAAATAATTCCCTGTCACCGCCCAGCCCGGCTGCGGCGTCGCAGCAATCCTCAGTTTCGTTGCCCCCTTCGTTGACCCTTATGCCCAATCACCTGTAAAATTCAATGGTTTACGTAGGCCTCGCAGGAAATGCGCGTCAAGCTGGTAGCGGGTAACTGGAAGATGAACGGCAACCTGGCCTCCAGCCAAGCGTTGCTTAAGGCTATCCTGCCGCCGCTGGCCACCCTCAACCGGGCGCGTTACGCGGTGTGTGCGCCTTTCCCGTACCTCGTTGCGATCGGGCAGGCCTTGCGTGGTTCGAGCGTGGCGCTCGGGGCGCAGGATCTGTGTCAGTTCGATGACGGCGCCTATACCGGCGGGGTCTCGGGCGCGATGCTGGCGGATTGCGGCTGTCGTTACGCCATCGTCGGCCACTCGGAGCGCCGCGGAGTGTTCGGTGAGACCGATGACGTCGTCGCGCTCAAATACGCGCAGGCGGCGAAACACGGGCTCATCCCGATTTTATGCGTGGGCGAGACCCTGGCGGAACGCGAGGCGGGTGTGACCGAGGCGGTGGTAGCGCGCCAGCTCGATGCCGTGATTCAGCACTGCGGCCTGCAGGCGCTCGGGCAGGGGGTCATCGCTTACGAGCCGGTCTGGGCGATCGGCACCGGTAAGACGGCGACTCCTGAGCAGGCCCAGGCGGTGCATGCCTTTATCCGCGGCCGCATTGCAGCTGCCGATCGCCGGCTGGCGGATCTCCTCCTGATTCTCTACGGGGGCAGCGTCAAGGCGAACAATGCGGCACAACTGTTCGCCATGCCGGATGTGGATGGCGGGCTGATTGGGGGCGCGTCCTTGTTGTCCAATGAATTTATGGCGATCTGCCGTGCCGCGCAGAGCGCCGAAGAAACGGTGAAGATCTAATGGAAAATCTGGTTCTGGTGCTACATGTGATCGCGGGCCTCTCCATCGTCGGCCTGGTGCTGTTGCAGCACGGCAAGGGCGCCGACGTCGGCGCTGCTTTCGGCAGCGGCTCCGCCGGCAGCGTGTTCGGATCCTCGGGGTCGGCCAACTTTCTCAGCCGCGCCACGGCGATCACCGCGCTGGTTTTTTTCCTGACGAGCCTCGGGCTGACCTATATCTCGGGGCACAAGACCGAACACAAGGGCGTGATGGCGAGCCCGCCGCCGACCCAGGAGAAATCCCTGCCGGCGCAGATACCGTCCACTGCTCCCGCGGGACAGGGAGCGCCGTCAGGACCGGCCGCGCCCGCCGCGGACCCGGGCTCGAAGGCGCAGGAAGTCCCGAAGTGAGGGAGTGTTTAGTTTTGAGTGCTTAGTGTTGAGTTGTCCAGCTTTGACTGGACGGTCAAAACTCAAAACTCAACACTGAAATTGAAACGCCGACGTGGTGGAATTGGTAGACACACCATCTTGAGGGGGTGGCGGCGTAAGCCGTGTGAGTTCGAATCTCACCGTCGGCACCAGATGCAGGATGCAGGATTGAGGATTGAGCGATCAGGATTGAGGAGAGAGCGGGCGGGACGGTAAGCGATGACGATGATGTTTATGCAATCCCCCATTCTCCATTCCCGATCCTAGGCGAGCCATGCTCGAGAACTACTTTCCCATCCTGATGTTCATTTTTGTCGGCATCGCGGTCGGCGTCGGGCCGGTTCTGGCGGGCGGCATCCTCAGCCGGCTGGTCGGTGTTCACCGCCCCGATTCCGAGAAGCTCTCGCCCTACGAATGCGGCTTCGAGGCCTTCGAGGACGCGCGCATGAAATTTGACGTGCGCTACTACCTGGTGGCGATCCTGTTCATCCTGTTCGACCTCGAGATTGCGTTTCTGTTTCCGTGGGCGGTGGTGCTGCAGGAGATCGGCTTCTTCGGCTTCATGGCCATGATGGTATTTCTGGGCATACTCGTCGTCGGCTTCATCTACGAATGGAAGAAGGGCGCGTTGGAGTGGGAATAATCATCCGATGACTGGGAGGTGATGCATGGGCGCCATCGAAACCATCACTGAAAGAGGCTTCGTCACCACCACGGCTGACGCGCTCATCAACTGGACGCGCACCGGCTCGCTGTGGCCGATGACCTTCGGCCTTGCATGCTGCGCGATCGAGATGATGCACACGGGTGCGTCGCGCTACGACCTCGACCGCTTTGGCATTGTCTTCCGGCCCAGTCCGCGCCAGTCCGATGTAATGATCATTGCCGGCACGCTGTGCAACAAGATGGCGCCGGCGCTGCGCAAGGTCTACGACCAGATGGCCGAGCCACGCTGGGTGATCTCGATGGGGTCCTGCGCCAACGGCGGCGGCTATTACCATTACTCGTACTCGGTGGTGCGCGGCTGCGATCGCATCGTGCCGGTGGACATCTACGTGCCGGGCTGCCCGCCGACCGCGGAAGCGCTGCTCTACGGCATCATCCAGCTGCAGAACAAGATCAGGCGCACCAATACGATCGCCCGATAGAAATCTCGCTCAGACCATTGCCCGCTGACGCCGCATGGAGTTTTGAGTTTTTAGTGTTGAGTTTTGAGTTCATGGCCCGCGGGGTTTCAACTCAGCACTCAACACTCAACACTCAACACTAGACTGAGATGACTTCCCGAGCAGAAACCCTGACCGCCGCGCTGCAATCCGCGCTTGGCGACCGGTTGGCCGGCGTCACGGCTGCGCTGGGCGAGGTTACCGTCGAGGTCGGCGGCGGGGATCTGCGGGCCGCGGCGCTGGCGTTGCGCGACGCGCCCGGGCTGCGATTCGAGCAGCTGATAGATCTTTGCGGCGTGGACTACCGGGATTACGGTGACGGCGCCTGGCAGGGCAGGCGTTTTGCCGTGGTCTATCACCTGCTCAGCGTCGCCAATAACCAGCGCGTCCGGATGCGCGTGTTTTGCGCGGACGACGATTTTCCGGTCGTGGATTCGGTGATCGATGTCTGGCCGGCCGCCAACTGGTTCGAACGCGAGGCCTTCGATCTCTTTGGCATCGTCTTCACGGGGCACCCGGATCTGCGCCGCATTCTGACTGACTATGGATTCGTCGGCCACCCGTTCCGCAAGGATTTCCCGATTTCGGGCAACGTGGAAATGCGCTACGACCCCGACCAGCAACGCGTGATCTACCAGCCGGTCACGATCGAGCCGCGCGAGATCGTGCCGCGCATCGTGCGCGTGGAGAACTACGCCGACGTGGAAAAAAAGCAATAGACACAGAGGACACAGAGGACACAGAGGACACAGAGAACATAGAGAGAGCCGATCAGACACAATGCGCCCGCACGTTCCGGTGCTTTTCTCTGTGACCTCTGTGCTCTCTGTGGCAGATCTGGTTTTATATGGCGGAAATACGTAACTACACGATGAACTTCGGGCCTCAGCATCCCGCGGCGCACGGGGTGCTGCGGCTCGTGCTCGAGCTCGACGGCGAGGTGATTCAGCGTGCCGATCCGCATATCGGGTTGCTGCATCGCGCCACCGAGAAACTCGCCGAGCACCGGACCTACCTCCAGACGGTGCCGTACATGGACCGGCTCGACTACACCACCATGATCTGCAACGAGCACGCCTACGTTCTGGCTATCGAAAAGCTGCTTGGCATCGAGGTACCGCTTCGCGCCCAGTACATCCGGGTGATGTTCGACGAGATTACGCGGGTACTGTCGCACCTCTTCGCGCTTGCCGCCCATGGCCTGGACCTCGGGGCGATGACGGTATTCCTTTACTGCTTTCGGGAACGCGAGGATTTGGTCGACGTTTACGAGGCGGTTAGCGGAGCGCGCATGCACGCCGCCTATTACCGGCCGGGTGGCGTCTACCGCGATCTTCCGCAGAGCATGCCGCGCTACACCGCTTCGCGGTTCAAGAACCAGGCGGCGACGAGCGGGCTCAACCGCAACCGGCAGGGCTCGGTCCTTGATTTCATCGAGGATTTCACCGAGCGATTTCCGAAATGCGTCGATGAGTATGAGACGCTCCTCACCGATAACCGCATCTGGAAGCAACGCACCGTCGGCATCGGCGTGGTCTCGCCGGAGCGCGCGCTGGCGCTCGGCTTTACCGGCCCCATGTTGCGCGGCTCCGGGGTTGAATGGGACCTGCGCAAGAAACAGCCCTACGAGGTGTACGAGCGGATGGACTTCGACATCCCGGTGGGCACCGAGGGCGACTGCTACGACCGCTACCTGGTCCGCATCCAGGAGATGCGCGAGTCCAACCGCATCATCCAGCAGTGCATCGCGTGGCTGCGCGAGCATCCCGGCCCCGTGATCACCAGCAACCACAAGGTGGCGCCGCCCACGCGCGAAGAGATGAAGGCCTCGATGGA
>CAZFRR010000076.1:0-29007 GCA_964521405.1 uncultured Streptomycetaceae bacterium
TTACTCGATCACCCTCGTGGCCTGCAGCAGTACCGATTGCGGAATTGTGATGCCCAGCGCCTTGGCGGTCTTCATGTTGATGACCAACTCGAATTTGGTCGGCTGCTCGATCGGCAGATCGCCCGGTTTCGCGCCCTTCAAGATCTTATCCACGTAGGCAGCCGCGCGGCGGAAATTGTCTGTTAAGGAGGGCCCATACGACATCAATCCGCCCGCTTCTACGAACTCGCTGCCCGCGAACATAGCCGGGACCTTGGAGCGCAATATGCGATCGACAATGGCCGGACGATGGGTGCTGAGCAGTGGGCCCCTGGCCACCAAATAAGCATGGGCACCGAGTGCAGCGCCCCGTTTGAAGGCCGGCTCGATATCCGCGGCCTGCTGCAACTCGATCGGGGTGACGCGGATTTTCAGGCGCTCGGCTGCGTCCACAATTTCGTTCACTTGGGAAACGCCGCTGAGAAGGACCGCATGAAACAACACAACAACATGCGTAACCTGCGGGAACGCCTCTTTGAGCAGTTGCAGTCGCTTGGCCCCGAGATCGCGCGACAGGCTGGTTAAACCCGTCGCATTGCCGCCGGGACGTTGCAGGCTCGCCACGACCCTGTTACCCAAAGGATCGTTAATCGTGGCGAACACGATCGGTATGGTCTTGGTCCTTTGAGCGAGCAGGCGCAGGCCCTCATCCGCGTTCGCCAGCAGCAGATCCGGCTGGCTTGCAACCATCTCGGTGGCCAAGCCGGGCATGACCTGCGCGACGCCGTTGGCGTAGCGGGCATCGATCACGTAGTCGCGCTTCTCGACCCAGCCCAGCTCCAACATGCCTGCGCGAAACGCGGCGAGCAAGGCTGCGTTGGTCTCGAGGTTGGACGGAGCGAAATAACCGATCCGCCGCATGCGGCGCTCCTGCTGCGCGAGTGCGGTGAGCGGTGCTGTGAAAGCACCCGCGCCGAGCGCCATGAACAGTTTGCGGCGATTGTTCATTACTCCTCCTTGGTAGTCGCCCATTATGCTCGCTTACGCCAAGGGCGGCAGACCGGCGAGTCATTTCCAAGAAGTGACTTGCCCCGGACGAACGACTGCTTTTTGCTGTTGTCGGACACTGTCTGTCAAATCAAGCCTTAACTTCCACAGATCAGCAGCGAAATTGTGGTTCGCTCGCTGTGAGAGGTTGGTATGCCGCGAGCGTCTCCCATTTCCCACTTGGCGCTGTCTTCGCGTCCTTGGGTTGGTTCTCGATAATTTTTCTTTGCGTCCTTGGCGGCCTTCGCGTTGAGGCTGTTATTTTCCTCCGCGTCCTTGGCGTCCTTGGCGGTAAAGCTTTTCTTGTTCCTTCGTATCCTTAGCGGTCTTGGCGGTGAAGCTTTAGCGGGTCTCTAGCGTTTAACGGCGCGCGGCATGCCATCCTGCCCGGCGGTAGCGGCGACTTCATTCCATTTCGGCCGCTCGACCTTGTAGAGCTCGCCCAGCCGCCCGTAGGCCGTGCCGGAGAGCCGGCAGATCGGGTCGAGCAGCTTCGCGTCCACACGGCCGTCTTTCCATACCGACGGGTCCACGTGAGCATGCACGATGCGGCCGAGCACGATGTGGGTATTGCGGTCGCTCACCACCTGCACCAGCTCGCACTCGAGGTGGGCTTTCGCCTCGCCCACCCGTGGCGGAACCACTTTCGCCGAAGGCACGGGAGTCAGGCCCGCCCAGCCGAACTCGTCCTCATCGCGCGGAAAATCGCCCGAGGTGAAGTTCATCTTTTCCAGCAGGTGCATGGTGGCGATGTTGGCGACGAACTGTTTCGTCTCCCGCACGTTCGACAGTGTGTCCTTGACGCCGGTGGAGCCGAAAGCGACGTAGAACGGGTCGCTGCCCATCAGGTTGAAGTAGGAATAGGGCGCAAGGTTGCGCACCCCGCTCGCGGAGACCGTGGACATCCAGCCGATCGGCCGGGGTATGACGAGCGCGGTCATCAGCAGGTAGAACTCGCGCTGTCCCCAGTCGGACGGCGCCACCTCCAGCGGTCGGTCCAGCTCGCGCGGCGGCGCGTCATGCGAAGCAGCCATTTGAAAGCCCCTTTTTCTCGTGATCTGTCACTTACAAGGTACAAGGTTTGACTGGCAAGTTGAACCTGGAAGCCCCGAACTTGTGCCTAATGGCCGGTGCCTGTATGATTCATAATCCTAAATGCCTGATTTTCCCGCACCTCTGCCATCCGCGATCGCTGCGGGAAACTTCTCCAAACCAACCCCATGAGATGCCAGCACTGCGGTAAGCTAACGGTCGTGCGCACCGCAGGCAAGGGCAATGAGTTCACGCATCGCTGCCCGCATTGCAGCGGTTACCACAAGTTCACCATGGCAGGGCATCACGGCTCGGGCGCGATCAATTACCGCGTCACCAAAGTCGAGGCCGTGCCCGGTGAGGGCCGGCCTGCCGGCCTGCAACCCGTTCGTTCTACTACAGGAGGTTCACAGTGACAGTCGGAACAGTGAAGTGGTTCAACCCGACAAAGGGCTTCGGTTTCATTCAGCCGGAGGATGGTTCCAAGGACGTATTCGTGCACATCTCGGCCGTGGAGCGTTCCGGCATGGGCTCGCTGAAAGAAGGGCAGAAGGTCCAGTTCGAACTCGCCACGGGCAAGGACGGCAAGGTTTCGGCTGACAACCTGAAGCCGGCCTGACGATCCCAAACCCGTAGCGTCCGTCGCGCCGGAGTCGCCGCCAGCCGGCGCCCGCCGCGATCAGGAGCCACGCATTGGCAAAGCCAAACTATCAGTTCGAGAAGCGCCAGAGGGATCTGGCCAAGAAGAAGAAGCAGGAAGAAAAACGGCTGCGCAAGCTTGCCGGAAAGTCCCTGCCGGAAGACGGTGAACCGGAGGGCGCTTCCGCTGTAGCGCCCGAGCCGCAGAAGGACGGTCCCGCAAGCGTCTGAAATTCGTGATCAGGGCAGCGTTCCTGAGCCCTCGTCAATACTAAGAGCGCCTAACAAAATGAATTCCCCTCCTGCCCGAGGGTGAGCCGGGGTTTCGAAAAACGTGCCTGCGCATGTTTGAGCCGGCGAACGCCCGACGCGATGCAGCGCGGCGGGACGGGGGGGTGCCCGCGCCAGCGGGCGGGGTGGTGGGAGCAAGTAGTGCCTACGTAACCACCCCGTCTGCTTCGCATCCACCCCTCCTTGAAAAGGAGGGGAGAGAAGTGGGGCCGGTCATTTTGTTAGGCGCTCTAATACCCGGTGCTGCCATCCTTGGGCACGCACTGGTAGTGCGTGGTGCATCGCGTGAGCGAGCACGCGCTGCTCGTCTTGACGGCACCCTGCTTTCTCTGCGCGCAGATTTTTTCGGCGCTCTGCAGCACCATCTGGGCGGCGGCATCCGTGAACGGGTGGTCGTAGGTCAGGTAGTTGCTCTCGTCGGTGACGGGGTAAATCGTTCCGCAGCCCGCGCAGGCCAATAGCGCTGCGCAGGTGATAAGTGACAGGTGATGGGTGATAGGGGTTCGCGGCCGGCGTAGCCGGCCGATTGTTTGAAGTGGCTTGGAAATATCACTTATCACTTATCACCTGTCACGCCATTGCGGCGGGTTCGTGGCCCCGAGCCTTGAATACCCTGGCTGAGGCCGGCGTCGTCAGAAAATCCAGCAATGCCTGCGCCGCGGCCGGTTCCCGGGCGCCGGCGAAAACTCCCGCCGCAGACGCGGTGGTCATCTGTATCTCCCGCGGCAGCGGACCCACCAGCTCGATGCCGGGCACGGCCATCAGCTCGGGAATCTGCTGCACGGCGAGCTCGGCCTTGCGCGCGGCGACGAGTTCCCCGATCAGCCCGCCCGGAAGCCGCACGGCCTTGGCCTTCACTGCTTCGGCGATGCCCAGGCGTTCGATCAGCTTCGTGAAGTACATGCCGCTCGCGCCTTCCTGGGTCCAGGCGACGGATTTTGCCGCGAGCAGCGCTTTCTTGAAAGCCTCGACCGAACCGATATCCGGTTTCGGCGCGCCCGCCAGCACGGCGATGCCGACGCCGCAACTGGCGACGGGGCGCTTGCTGGCGCTGTCGATTTTTCCCGCCTTGACGAGGTCGTCGATCGCCGAGCCCCCGAGTATCACGAGGTCCGCCGTCTCGCCGCGCGCGATGCGCTCCATCATCACCTTCGCCGGGTCGTAACTGATGGCGACCGAGTGGCCGCTCGAGCGCTCGAACAGTGGGATCAGCTCGCCCAGCACGCCGCGTAGGCTGTTGGAGACGAAGAGTTGGATTTTGGCCACAAGCTTCAATTCGGGATACGGGATACGGGATACGGGATACGGGATACGGATACGGCCGGCGCCGCCGGCCCAACAATACACCTATCCCCTATCCCCTATCCCCTATCCCCTATCCCCTATCACTTGTCACGGTTTTCCAGGCGCCTAGCCTGAGCGGCGCCTGAACTTCTGGAAGGCATGCGGCGTCAGCGGCGCCATGCGCTTCACCGCGCCGGCGTTGACCACGACTTCGCCGACGTACATATCGCCCCGGCTGTCCGCCCAGATGCCGTGCGGCGCGATGAAATTGCCCGGCAGTATCGGGTTTTCCCCGCCGACCTGGGAAGCGATCTTGCCGTCGGGGTCGCACACCGTCACCCGCGCAATGGGTGAGTGGCCCTCGGGCGGGCAGATCATGGACTGGTCGTGGGCGGGCAGGGGGCCCTCCGCCCGCTTGTGCATGTAGTTGAGAAAGCCGCCCTCGGCGATGTGCAGCATGTCCTGGTCGTCGATGAAGATGTCGTAGGGGCGGTTGAGGAAGGTCCATTCGCGCAGGTACTCGCCCTGGGGGGTGAAGATCTGCACGCGCGAATTCTCTCGGTCGGCGACGTAGACGAGGCCGGCGCTGTCCAGCGCGATGGCGTGGGGCAGGATGAACTGGCCCGGCCCGCGACCCGGCTCGCCCCAGGAGAACAGCAGCTTGCCCTCTTTGGAAAATTTGTGGACACGGGCGTTGCCGTAGCCGTCGGCGATGTACATGTCGCCGCTCGGCAGCACGGCGACGTTGGTGACGCGATGGAACGGCCCCGCGGCGCGCAGCACCGGGCTCACGCCGATCTTGTAGCCGGTGTCGGCTGCCTTGCCGGGCTCGCCCAGCATCATCAGCTGCTTGCCCTCGGGGGTGAATTTATGGACGGTGTGGGCCTTGTCGTCGGCGAGCCAGAGGTTGTCCTCGCGGTCGATGAAGATGCCGTGCGGTCCCTTGAACAGGCCCTCGCCCCACGCGTTGAGGAATTTCCCCTCCTTGTCGAACACGATCATGGGATGGGCGCCGCGGTTGAACACGTAGACCCGGTCCTGCGAATCGCACGCGACCCCGGCGACTTCGATGTAGCTCCAGCCTTCGGGCAGCCGGTCCCAGCCCTCGAGGACTTCGTACTCGATGCGGTGTTTTCCCAGAGCCATGTTCATCCCTTGTATGTGTAACCCAAAAAAAGTGAACCGCGGAGGCGCGGAGACGCGGAGAACAAACAATTCAACCAATTACAAAGTTTCTACCATTCTCCAATCGGGTGAACCGTCGTTTCGTCAATTTTCCTTGCGTTACCTCTGCGTCTCCGCGCCTCTGCGGTTAGCAACCGCCATTCTTGAGATCAGTTGGAGCGCGAACCCGCAGTCTCCGCCACCTTGACCCACTTCGCAATCTCGTTGCGGATGAAGGCGCCGAATTCGGCCGGGCTTTGCGTCATCGGGCGGGAGCCGTCGGCCGCGAGGTGGTTGACGACGTCGGGAACGTTGACTGCCTTCAACAGCTCGCCGTGCAGGCGCTCCACGATCGCGGGCAGCGTGCCCGACCTCACCGAAATGCCGTTCCAGATGAGGAGCTCGTAGCCCGGCGCGCCGGACTCGGCGAGCGTCGGATAGTCGGGCAGCAGGGGCCAGCGCCGGGCGCTCGTCACCCCGAGGTTGCGGATGCGGCCGGCTTTCACGTGCGGCGCCGACGAGATCGGGTTGGTGAAAGCGGAGGTCACCTCGCCGGACAACAGCGCCGTCGTGACGAGGGAGCTGCCCTTGTACGGGACGTGCACGAGCTCGACGCCGGCATGGATCCTGAAGAGCTCGCCGCCCAGGTGCGAACCGCTGCCGATGCCGGCGGAACCGAACGTGATTTGCTTCGGCCGCGCTTTCGCCAGCGCAATGAACTCCTTCACCGACCGCACCGGGAGCGACGCATGAACGATCAACGCGCCCGGCACGACGGCAAGCCGCGTCACCGGCGCGAAATCGTTCACCGGATCGAACGGCAGCTTGCGCACCAGCGCGGGCGCCGAGGTGAAGGAGGTGCTCACGAGATACAGCGTGTAGCCGTCCGCCGGCGCCTTGGCGACGATCTCCGAGGCGATCACGCCGGCCGCCCCCGGGCGGTTTTCGACGATCACCGGCTGGCCCAGGCTCTCCGCAAGCTTCGCGCCGACCAGGCGGGCGGTCGTGTCGTTGCCTCCGCCCGGCGCCAAGGGCACCAGCAGCCGGATTGGCTTCGAGGGATAGGCCTGCGCGTGCACTCCGCCTACCCCGAGGCAGAAGGAAGAAGTCAGAAGGCAGAAGTAGAAAAATCGCTCGAGCGCGAATCTGCTCTTGCCTTTCACTTCATCCTTCATCCTTCTGCCTTCATCCTTGATATTGGATCAGATGCCCCGCGTCCGCCCGCCATCCACGTTGATCGCGGTGCCGCTGATGAGCGAAGCGCGCGCCGATGCGAGGAACACGGCGAGGTCCGCGATCGCCTCGGGGGTGATCACTTTGCCGAGCGGTACTTCACGAAGCAGGTATTTCTCCGCTTGCTCCGCCGACTCACCGCGCTCGCGCGCGGTGATGCCGACGAGCTCGGTCCAGCGCCGGGTAGCCGTTGAGCCCGGCGCGATGGCATTGACGGTAATGCCGTAGGGCCCGAATTCGTTCGCCATTGCCTTGGTCAGGCTCAGCGTGCCGAGATTGATCGGGCCGGACATCATCGAATGCGCTTCGGGCTCGCGCCCCCGCGTGCCGGAGAGGTTGATGACCCGTCCCTGCTCCGATTTCCTGAGGTAGGGCAGCGTCTCGCGCGTCATCCGGATCAGACCTAGCGGCTTCACACGGAAGTAGCGCTCCCACTCGTCGTCGGGGATCTCGTTCAACCGCCCGCGGTAAGCGCCGCCGGCGACATTCACCAGGATGTCCACGCCACCGAGCCTGGCCGCCGCCTCGTCCACGGCGGGCTTGAGCGATTCGGGCTGGTGGAAGTCGTGCCATACGGCAAACGATTTCTGCCCCGGGTACTGCGCGCGCAACTCCGCGGCAAGCGCTTCGCAGCGTTCCCGGTCACGCCCGAACAGCGCGAGGTGCACGCCCTCGGCGGCGAAAGCCTTTGCGATGACGAGCCCGATGCCGCGGCTCGTGCCGGTGATGAATGCCTTGCGGTTCTTCAGGCCCAGTTCCATGTGAAAACAATGATGAATGATGAATGAGGAATGATGAATGACAGATATCGGGTGATGACTCTAACCTGGCTCATCCCTCATCCCTCATCCCTCATCCCTCATCCCTCATCCCTCATCCCTCATCCCTCATCCCTCATCCCTCATCCCTCGACCGCGCCTGGCGGATGGCGTGCCACAGCCGGGCCGGCGTAAAGGGCATATCGAGATGCTTGATACCGAGCGGCCGCAGCGCGTCGAGGGTGGCGTTGACGAGGGCGGGCAGGGAGCCGCTGCAGCCGGATTCGCCCACGCCCTTCGCGCCGAGCGCGTTGGTCGGCGTCGGCACCGGGTGGTCGTGAACATCGATCCCGCGCAGCCAGTCTGCGCGCGGCATGACGTAGTCCATGAAGCTGCCGGTGAGGAGCTGCGCCGAGTCCGGGTCGTATACCGCGTGCTCGCCGAAGACTTGTCCCGCGCCCTGCACCACGCCGCCGTGCACCTGGCCTTCGACCAGCGCCGGGTTGACGACGTGGCCGAGGTCGTCCACGGCGGTGTAGCGCTCGATGATTGCCGCGCCGGTAGCGGGATCGATCTCGACTTCGGCGATGTGGCAGCCGTTGGGGTAGCTCGTGCCGTAAGTGCCTTCCGCCGTGGTGTCGAAGGGGTGCGGCCCCGCGCCGGCGAGGCCGCGCGCGAGTTCGATGAAGCCGATGGCGCGGCGGCCGGCGTGAAACTTTCCCTTGGCAAAGCGCAACTCGCTCGCGGGCGCCTTGAGCGCGGTGGCCGCGTGCGGACGCGCCAGCTCGATCAGCTTTGCGCCGAGGACGTGGAACGCACTGCCGGTGCCGAGCACGCCGCGCGAGCCGCCGGTGCCGTTGCCGACCAGGTCGGCAACTGGCGGCCGGGGATGAAAACGGATGTGCTCGGTTGAGAGGCCGAGCACGCCCGCCACGATCTGCGGGAAAGTGGTTTCATGCCCCTGGCCGGAGGACTGCGTGACGGCGTAGAGCGTCATGCCGCCATGGCGATCGAACGTCACCGCGACCTGGTCCTTTGACCCGCCGCCGCCGCCGGCTTCGAGATAGGTCGCGATGCCGATGCCACGCAACTTGCCGGAGCGCTTCGCCTGCGCGCGCCGCCGCGGGAAGCCGGACCAATCGGCGCGCGCGAGCGCGTCGTCCATCACCGCCTCGAAATCCCCGGAATCGTAGGTGCCCGCATTGGGAGTCTTGTAGGGCATGGCGCTGCGCGGGATGAAATTCCGGCGCCGCAGCTCGATCGGGTCGAAACCGTGCTCGCGCGCGCAATAATCGACCAGCCGCTCGATGGCGTAGGCGATGTCGGGGCGGCCGGCGCCGCGGTACGCCGACACCGGCGCCGTGTTGGTGTGGGCAAGCCGCGTGCGGCCATAGAGGGCCGCCACGCGGTAGACGCCGCCCATCGTGAGCGTGAGATTGCGCGTGGCGATGAAGGCGCCGAATGCCCCGCCGTAGGCGCCGAGGTCGGCGCGGTCGTCGAAGCGAATGGCGAGGAACCTGCCGTCCGCGTCGAGCGCGATCTCGCCGGTCAGCGACAGCGCGCGCCCCTGGAAATCGCTCATGAAGGACTCGCCGCGCGTGCCGACCCATTTCACGGGGCGTCCCAGTTGCTTCGCCGCGAGCATCGCCGCGAAGTACTCCGGGTAGGCCGGGCCGCGCACGCCGAAGCTGCCGCCGACGTCCTGGGTGCCGATCATGATTTTGTCCGCGCCGACGCCGCTGACGAGCGCGAGCTGGCCGCGCATGCCGCCGAGCCCCTGCAGCGGCAGGTAGAAAGTGTAGCGTCCGCTCTCCGGCTCGTGCGCGACCAGGCAGGCGCGCGGCTCCAGCATGTTGCCGACCAGGCGCTGGCTCTCGATGGTGAGCCGGCTTGAATATTTCGCGCGCGCGAACGCCGCCGCCACCGCCTGCGCGTCGCCCGACTCGTATTCGAACGCGAGGTTGCCGGGAACGTCGGCGTGCAACTGCGGCGCGCCCGGCGCCACCGCCGCGTCGAAACTCGCGACGGCGGGCAGGTCGCGGTACTCGACCTCGATCAACTCCCGCGCGTCTTCCGCGATCGCCGCGGTGTCCGCGACCACCATCGCCACCGCCTCGCCGACGAAGCGCACGCGGCCCAGCGCGAGCACGGGGTGGTGCGGCTTGCGGATCTGCTGGCCGTCCTTGCCGGGGTAGCCCACGATGTTCGGCAGCGACTTGAATCCGGCCGCGCGCGCGTCCTCGCCGGTCAGCACCGCCTTCACGCCGGGGTAAGCCAGCGCCCGCGTCGTGTCGATGCGGACGATATCGGCGTGCGCGCGGTCGGCGCGCAGACAAGCGGCGTGCAGCTGGCCCGACAGGTTCCAGTCGGACGTATAGCGGCCCTGGCCGGAGACGAGACGGGCGTCTTCACGACGAAGCATAAGGCAAAAGGCAAAAGGTAGAAGGTAGAAGGTAGAAGGCAGAAGGCAGAAGGCAGAAGGCAGAAGGCAGAAGGATACCAGCGTTGATGCGAGCAAGGCGGAAGTTGAAGGAAACGCCAACAAAAGGTTTTATTGCCTTTTGCCTTTTGCCTTTTTCCTTTTGCCTTTTGCCTTGATCTTCATTCGCCTTTGACGCCGATCGCCTTGATGAGTCTCGACCACTTGGCGGATTCGGAGCGCAGCAGCTTCTCGAGTTCCGCGGGCGTGCCGCCTACGGCTTCCGAGTCCTCGCTCTTCATCAACTGGTCGCGCAACTCCGGGTCGGACAGCGATTTTGCCAGCGTCTGGTACAGCCGGGCGATGACCGGTTTCGGGGTGTTCGCCGGGGCAACCAGCGCGTGGAAGGACATGCTGCAGAAGCCGGGCAAGCCCGCCTCGGTGCAGGTCTGAACAGCGGGTAACTGGGGCGAGCGGCGGGAGCCGCTGCTGACGATGCCCTTCATGCGGCCGGCCCTGACGTGCGGCAGCACGCCCGGCACGGTGCTGACCGCGAGTTGCACGCGCCCGGTGGCGATCTCGGGCGCGGCCTGTCCCATGCCCTTGAACGGCACGTGGACCAGGTTCACGCCGGTGACGCTCTTGAACAGCTCGCCCATGAGGTGGAGCCCGCTGCCGATCCCGCTCGAGGCGTAGTTCAGCTGGCCCGGGCGCTCTTTCGCGTAGGTGATCAGTTCCTGCGCGTTGGCGACCGGCAGCGTGGCCGACGCGAAGATCATGAACGGCGCGCTGGTGGTCTGCGACACCGGCGCGAAGTCCTTGAAGATGTCGTAGCCGATGTTGGGGGTCAGGTGCGGCCCGATCGCGAGCGGGCCGGCGTTGCCGTAGAGCAGGCTGTAGCCGTCGGCGCTCGCCGCCGCGACCAGCTTCGCGCCGAGCGCCCCGCCCGCGCCGCCGCGGTTGTCGATGACGATCGGCTGGCCCAGCAGCGGGCTCCAGCGCTGCGTGATCGAGCGCGCGACGATGTCGATCGAGCCGCCCGCCGGGAAAGGGATCACCATGCGGATCGGCCGCGTCGGGAACGTCTGGCCGGCGGCGGGGACCGCGGCCAGACTAAGGCAAAAGGCAAAAGGCAAAAGGCAAAAAGACAGAAGCCGCAGCATTCTTGCCCGATGTGCCATGCCGTTGCCAGATCCCGCTGATGGGATGCCCGCGCTTCTCACCGCTTGCCCTTACGGTTTCTTGTCTTCGGCTTCTTCGCTTTTCCTTTTGCCTTTTGCCTTTTGCCTTTTTCCTTCGCGATTGGCGAGAGCCGCCTGGCGAGCCAATCGCAGATGTAATCCGTCCCCATCTGCCGGTTGTCCACCTGGCAGTGCTCGGCGGCGCCTTCGTCCTCGTCGAAGATCTTGAGCGTCTTGTCCTTCGAGCCGACCGCGTTGTAGAGCTGGTCCGCGACCGAGCGCGGCGTCAGCTTGTCCTGCGTGCCCCAGAGTATCAGGAACGGGCAGGTGATTTTCTCCGCCACGCCGGCGAGCGTGAACTGTTTCACCTTCGCCATCGCGGAATCCATGTCCTTGGTGCCGAGCACCCACGGCAGCTGGAAGTGAGAGGTGGCGACGCTGTTGTGGTCCGCCTTCATCGCGGCCCAGCGCTTCTCCCATACCGCGTGGTAATCGTAATGCGGGCCCCACGCGACACAGGCGGCGTAGCGCGAATCGAACGCGCAAGCGCGCGGCGCATAGTAGCCGCCGGCGCTGTAGGCCATGATGGCGACGCGCTTCGGGTCCACGTCCTTCCTCTTCGCGACGAATTCGTAGGCCGGCGTGCCGGCTGCCTCGTAGTCGTAGCGGGCGTGGTGGCCGCGCAGCCGCAGGGATTCGCCCTGGCCCGGGCCGTCGATCGCCAGCGTGTGGAAGCCGCGAAACGCCAGCTCTACGCCGGCGAAGAGAACGTTCATTTCCTTGCAGTTGTCGAGACCGTTGAACAGCACGATGGTGGGAGCGGGGCCCCTGGCGACCGGCGACTTGAGGAAGTAGGCGGCGAGCGAGGAGTTCTCGTAAGGTATCTCCGCGATCTCGAGGTTCGGGTAGCGGCGCTTCAAGCCTTCCTGGAAGTAGCGCAGCGACTTGCGGTAGATGGCGGTCTTCAATTCGCCGGGCGGCACCATGCGCTCGCCGGTGTAATAGTAGTTGCCCGCGCGCAGGTAATAATTGCCCGCCGTCGCGTCGTTGCCGGCCTTCGCAGCCGCGTCGCCTGCGGCCGCGACCTTGTCGGCGACGGCGCACCATTCCTCGTGCCACGCCTGCGGCTCTGTTGCGCGGCGGTGCAGCGCCTGCACCACCCAGTCGATTTCGCCCAGCGCGACCGCGCCGTAAGGCGCCATGCCCTTGCAGATCAGCGTTGCGTTCGACCATTGGAAATTCTCGGGAAAGCTGTGGATCCAGTTGCCGGGGTAGTACATGGAGTCTCCGTCCTATTTTTCCTGTATCCCCGCATCGCGGATGACCTTGCCCATTCGGGCGATTTCGGCCTTGATCTCGGCCGTCAACTGCTCGGGCGTGCTGCCGATGGGTTCCGCGCCGATGCCCGCGAAGCGCTCCTTTGAATCGGGGCGCTGCAACACGCGGAGGATCTCCTGGTTCAGGCGGGCGATGACCGCATCGGGCGTCTTCGTCGGGGCGAAGATGCCGTGCATCGAAACGGCTTCGAAACCCGGCAGCCCCGATTCCGAGAGGGTGGGCAGTTCCGGATAGGACGTCGACCGCGTGGCCGAGGTGACCGCCAGCGCCCTGATCCTGCCCGCCTGGATATGCGGCTTCGCCGGCGCGGCGGTCGCGAACATGAGCTGCACCTCGCCGCTCAGGACCGCGGTGACCGCGGAGGGGCTGCCCCGGTAGGAAATGCGCACGATGTTCACCTTCGCCATGGAGTTGAACAGCTCCCCGGCAAGATGGTTGATCGTGCCCGGAGCGGCCGTGCTGAAGTTGAGCTGTCCCGGACGCGCCCGCGCCAGCGCGATGAGGTCCTTGACCGACTTGACCGGCAGCGACGGGTGAACCACCAGGATGTTCACGGCGCGCCCCGCCAGCGTGATGGGCACGAAATCCCGGTGCGGGTCGTAGGGCACCTGCTTGCGCATCAGCGGCAGCAGCCACAGCGTGTTGCCGTACAGGAGCAGCGTGTAGCCGTCCGGCGCGGACTTTGCGACCACATCTCCCGCGATTACGCCGCCGCCGCGGTTTTCCACCACGACCTGGTGTCCAAAGGCGCCGCTAAGCCCCTGCGCGACGAGCCGCGCGATGAAATCGCCGCCGCCTCCCGCTTCGGACGCGACGATGCGCACGTTCTTGACCGGGTATTCCTGGGCGCCGGCCAGCGCTGTTGCCAGGAGCAGTAGCAGGGCAGCTAATCCGGATGTGCCGAGGTTGAATGCTGGGTTCATGGTTACTTTTACGCCGGCGCTATTGAGTATTACGTATCCTTGTTACACCCGACTCCCACCACCCCGTCACTTTGTGACACCCCTCCTCCGGCAGGAGGGGAATTACTTAAACACTCCCCTCCTCTCACGAGGAGGGGTGCCTCTGGAGGAGGCGGGGTGGTGTGGTTGAGCGTCACGCGGATACGTAGAGCAATAGTAGGGCAAACAGGGACGAGGTTTCACGCTAGCGCACGTCAATTCAAAGCCTGAACCCTCGCACGAGTCAACCCCGCCGGCTAGTTCAAAGCACGCGTCACATCGTCAAACAACTCGTCCACCTTGAAGGCCCGCGGAATGATGCGCTGCCGCCAGGCGTACTGCGCCGCGACCTCGAAGTTGCGCTGGTTGGCCGAGTAGCCGATCGGCCGCTTGTCGATGCCGTCCTTGGGCGCCTGCTCGGTGGAGGCCTGGCGGGACTCCTTCACCAGGCGGTAGACCTCGCGCACCACGTCCGGGTTCGACTTCGACAGCTCGGTCTTCACGACCATGATGTGGTTGACCATCAGCGCGCCGTACTTGGCATGCCAGGCTTTCCCGGCGGCGGCCGGGTCGGGAATGAGCCCTTTCACCTTGGGGTGCTTGAGGTCGTCACCGGAAAGCACCGCGGCATCGACGTCGCCGTCGAGCAGCATCTGCAGCAGCTTCTTGCCCGAGGTCGAGCGCTGGCAGTTGGAGGGATCGCGGTACTCGGGCACGTGGCCGTCGTCGAAGGTGATGAAATGGATTTTCGAGAGGTCCACGTCGTAATCGTTCTGCAGGATGCCGCGCACCCAGGTGGGCGTCGTCTGCGGGTAGGTGCGCACGCCCACGCGCTTGCCGTGAAGGTCCGCCGGCGTGAGCGTGCCGCGGTCGGCGTTGTAGGCGATTTGCGCGTGCTGAAACCGCCCGTGCAGCACTACCGGTAGGGCGACGAGCGGCCGGCCGTAGCCGACGGCCTGGAGGTAGGTCATGATCGCCAGCTCGGCGACGTCGAATTCGCCTTTCACTACGCGCTTGAAATTGTCGTGGGGGACCTTGGCCTCGGCGAAGTTCAGTTGCAGCCGGTCGCTCTTGATTCTGCCTTGCGTCAGCGCCACCGTGTTCGGGTAGTCGCCGAGCATGACGTTGAGTTTCAGCGCTTCCTTTGTCGTGCTCATGGTTTCGGTCTCCTCTTTAATCTGGAAAAAGCGTTTGCCACAGAGAACACAGAGTTCGCAGAGGAAAATCAAGAACGCATGACATTTTCAAATCTCAACCATCTTGGAAAGTGTGGCGTTCTGACTCTACCCCTTGTAGCCCTCTGTGTTCTCTGTGACCTCTGTGGCTGAATTGCAGTTTCTGGGTTTAGTTGTCGGCGAGAGCCGGATACAGCGACTGGGCGGTCTTCGCGAAGATCCAGTCCTGGTCGCGCTGCTTCAAGCACGAGAGCGCCGCCTTGGCCTCGTCCACCATCTCCTTTAGCGTGCCCTTCGAGGCGGGGCAGTTCGAGCCCCACGCGATGCGGTTCGAGGGAATTTCCTGCACCAGCTTCGGGAAGAACGTCTCGGGTGTGGCCCCGTCATTCTTCGAGAAGCGCACGTTGTTGGTCGAGAGCTTGAAGTACACGTTCGGGTATTTCGCGAGCGCGAAGAGGAACGCGCAGCGATCGTAAGGCGGCTGGTCGCCCCGCGGTGCATGCATCAGGTGATCGACGATGATCTTCACGTTGGGGAACCGGCGTATGAGCGTGTAGAGCATGTGGAGCCCCTCGCGGCGCAGCTGGGTGACGACGGGAATCTTGAGCGCTTCGCAGGTTTCCCACGTCTTGAAGGTCTTCGGATCGTCGAGCGTGTCGGCCTGCTTCTCCATGGTGCTGCCGGCGCTGAAAATGCGCAGCCCCGTTACCCGCTTGGCGTGCCAGTAGCGGATTTTTTCCGACGCATCGGGCGCGGCAAAATCCACGGCGCCGACGCCGGTGAAGCGCTTGGGCTGGGTGGCGATGCAGTCGCACATGTACGAATTGTCGTAGCCGTAGGTGGTGGAGGAGTGGACGATCGCCGCCTTGTCCACGCCCGCCGCGTCCATGGCGGCAATCATCTGCTCGAAGGTGATTGGGCGCTCGCTGGACCAGACCGATCGCTTGCCGCCGATCGGCGTGATCGGATATTTCTTCTCGTCCGTCGAAATGATGTGCGGATGGATGTCGATGATTTTGGAAGCCATGGTGATTTTCCGTTTGAGTGAGTGAATGGGGGGTGGAGCTGATCAGGCCGCCTCGGGGTCCACGAACAGCTCGTTCACCGCATAGCTGCGCTGGATCATTCCTTGCTGGTGGACGTAGCGGATCAGGGCCTCGATCGAGGGCAGGTTGGCCTTGATGCCGTAGGGGAGCGGATCGCCGACGATCGTTGCCAACTCGGCCATCAGCTTGTCCTTGCCCGAGACCTTGTCCGGGGGTGGCAGCTGCTTGACGTAGCGTTCCTTCGCCGCGGTGAACGCCTTGAACAGCGACTTGGCGACCCACGGGTGCTCCTTCAACACCGAGTCCTTGACGACGATGATTCCATGGAAGGGATAGATCCCGGTCCGCTTGAACCATTCGGCTTCGATCTTCCTCGAATCCTTGAAGAACTCGGTGTAGTTGGTCTCCGCGGGCTTGACTGCCCCGGCGGCCCAGCCTTCCTTGGGCGCGCCGGTGCGACCCAGGCCGGCGTTGCCGGTGAAACCGGCCTGCAGCTCGCCCGCAGCCATCATGCTGACGAGCGACTTGCCTGCGGGGACGTGCTTGACGAACGACGGCAATTTCAGCGTCGTCACGTGCTCCTCGTCGTCCACCCACCAGGTGATCTTCGAAATGTCGATGTTGTACTCGTTCTGCAGGATGCCGCGGCCCCAGACGCCGGTGGTTACCGAATAGGCGCGCACGCCGGCGTTCTTGCCCTCGAGGTCCTTGGGCTTCCCGATGCCAGCGTCCGGCCGGTAGACGAATCCGGAATGGTGGAAGTTGCGCGAGACGAAGATCGGCAGGGCCTTGAACGGCGAGCCGTGCTCGCGGGCGATCATGTAGGTCGAGGGCGCGAGCTCGCAGACGTCGAACTCGACGTTGCGCACCATGCGGCGGTAGGCGGCGATCTGGGGCTCGACGTTCACGAACTCGGGCGTGATTCCCTCGAATGGGATGCTGCCATCCTTGAGCGCGGCGGTGTGGCTGTAGGTGGCAATGGCCATCTTCAATCGCAGTGGCGTGCTGGGCATCTGATTTCCTTGCTTGGCGGTTGGGTTGATAACGGGATTGCTTACTGGCGCTCGATCTTCGCCTGCTCGATGACTTTCCCCCACCGGGCGATATCGGCTGCCATCCGCTTGCGCGTCTCCTCGGGGGTGCTGGCGCGGGCTTCGATGCCCAATTCCTGGAGCGTTTGCCGGACTTCGGGCAGGGCCGCGGCCTTGGCGACTTCCTTCGACAGGAGGTCGAGGATCGGGGCTGGCGTCCGGGCCGGCGCGCTGATCCCGGTCCAGGAATAAACATCGTCGAACCCGGCAAGGCCGGCCTCGGTGAACGTCGGCACGTCCGGCAGGCCGGAGAAGCGCTTGTTCGAGCCGACCGCCAGCGCCTTGATCGTGCCGCCGCGAATCTGGCCCAGCACGGGGCCGATCAACTCGAACGCCACGCGCAGTTCGTTGCCGCGCAGGGACGCGAGGAGCAGCGTATTCGACTTGAAGGGCACCGTCTGCGCCTCGATCTTCGCCGTGAACTTGAACAGCTCGGAGGCCAGGTACTGGGTGCTGCCGACATTGATGGTCCCGATGTTCAGCTTGCCCGGGTTCTTCCGCGCGAATGCGAGCAGGTCCGCGAGCGAGTTGAAGCCCGATTCCGGCGTGACGATGATGCCCATCTGGAACAGGCCCAGGGTGGAGATCTGCGTGAAATCCTTCATCACGTCATAGGGCGGCTTCTTGAACAGCGACGCGCTGATGGCCGCAGCGTTGCCGGCCTGGATGAGCGTGTAGCCGTCCGGATTGGCATTGACCACCGCCGCCATCGCCGCCGCGCCGCCCGCGCTCGGGCGATTGTCGACCACGATCTGCTGCCCCAGGCTGCGGCTCATATGGGTGGCGAAGATCCGGTTCGTGACGTCGCCCACTCCCCCGGTGCCCACGTTCAGCACCAGGCGAATCGGCTTCGACGGGTAGGGCTGCGCGGCCGCGACGGCGCCGCAGGCGAGCGCGGCCAGAAGGCAGCAGGCAGCGCGTGCAAGGCGACGGCAGGACATACGTTCTTTCCTGATTGGCGGCATGCGCGTCATGCAGGCCGCGCATGCTGTACTGGGGGGTGGGGCGAGCCTAACGCAGGGGGTACACCGGGTCAACGCGAATTCCACGAAGCGGAACCTAAACTGCGAAGGATGAGGGATGAAGGATGAGGGATGACCCCCGGTGTTTTCCGGAAGTTACTTATCACGCATTACCGTTTCTTGGTCATCCTTCATCCTTCCGCCTTCATCCTTGTATTTAGAAGCGCTCGTCGCTTCGAAGATAGCGCCACTGTCCTTCGGTGAGGTTGGCCAGCAACACGTTGCCGATGCGCACGCGCTTCAAGCCGGTGATGGCGAGGCCGACCAACTCGCACATGCGGCGGATCTGGCGCTTCTTGCCCTCGCGCAGCACGAA
The DNA here is from genome assembly GCA_964521405.1 of uncultured Streptomycetaceae bacterium. Lineage (GTDB taxonomy): Bacteria > Pseudomonadota > Gammaproteobacteria > Burkholderiales > SG8-41 > SG8-41. The sequence goes on from CAZFRR010000076.1 coordinate 17,957, forward strand.
GCGCAGCTGGTCCTGGTTCTGCCAGCCGACTTGCGCGCGCTTCAACGGCTGGCCATCGAGACTCAGGCCGAAATTCAGCAGCGCCAGTCCTTTCGCGTCCAGCTTGCCCGCCACGCGCACCAAATATTCCTTCTCGACCCCCGAGTCCTCGCCGATCAGTTGCTTGGCGATGCGACCGTCCTGCGTGAGGACCAGCAGCCCGGTCGAATCGATGTCAAGGCGCCCGGCCGGCGCGAGTCCCCGCAGATGCGCGGGATTGAACTGCAAGGGCGCGCGGTCGCCGGCAAAGCGCGTTTCGGCGGTGACCAGCGTGACGGCGGGGAGATAGCCCTTCTCGGGCTGGGCCGAGACATAGCCCATCGGCTTGTTGATGAGGATGGTGACGCTCGCTTCCTGGCGCGACTGCGCTTGCTTCGCGAGCGTGATCTTCTGGTTGGGAAAGACGCGAGTGCCCAACTCGGTGACCGGCACGCCGTCCACCAGCACCCAGCCGCGCTCGATGTAGCTGTCGGCCTCGCGGCGCGAGCAGAGGCCCTGCTCGGACATGAGCTTGGAGACGCGGACTTTTTCCATGCAAGGCAATTCTAACCGGGGGGGTGCCAAGACCGCCAAGTCGCGTTAAATCCGGACGCTACGCGCCGGTTTAACTCCGCGCGTTCGAACGGACGAGGTGCCGCCGTTCAACGCGCGGTGGAGGTCATCCTTCATCCCTCAGATAGCCCTATCGCGCAGCTTTCCCGGTAAACCCAAAGCCCGGTATTCGCGTTGATACCTTTGAGGTGCCAATCTGGTAACTCAGGCTGGGGTGGCCGCCAGTATTGGCCATGCGTATTCACTGGAGAGGGATATAAGCCATTGACGTAGGTAAGTCATTGGCGTATCTTCAACACGGTTTTCGTTGAAACGACCCTGTTCAGCAGGCTGCTGCCCGGTTACCTCGACGATGACGAGTACCGCGGCCTGCAATGCCATCTCATCGAGCGGCCGGACGCGGGCGCCGTCATTCAGCGATCAGGCGGGGTCCGCAAGGTTCGGTGGGCGGCTCGTGGGAAGGGTAAATCGGGCGGCGTGCGCGTCATCTATTACTGGGTTCGGTCCGACGAGCAGATTTTCCTGCTCACCCTCTACGGCAAGGGGGAGCAAGAGGATCTGAGCGCGGCCGAGTTCAAGCGGATAGTAAGACTGGTTGAGGAGTTGAAATGAACAAGCGCAACATTGTCAAAGAAATCGTCCAGGGTCTGGAAGAGATCAAGGCGTGGAAGCGCGGCGAACTGAAGCTCACGACCCATGTGGTCGAGATGCCCAGGGCCGCGGACGTGTCGGCGATCCGGAAGGAGCTCGGGCTGTCCCAGTCTGAGTTTGCCGGCTTCATGGGCGTCAGCCTCGGGACGCTGAGAAACTGGGAGCAGGCGCGGCGCGAGCCGCACGGCCCCGCGCGCGCGCTGCTCCTGGTCGCGTCGAGGCAACCCGCCGCGGTGCGTGCGGCTTTCGAAGCCGCCAGGCCGGTTTCGCGAACCGGCGGATCGAGAACGCGCGTAAGACGTGAGTACATCCAGAACCTGCGGGGGAAGTACAAGGGTAAGGGCCTGCTGACCGCGCTCGAAAAGACCAGGGTCAGTTCTTGACCTTGCATCGACGATCGCTTGACTCGAGTGCCCTCGCCTTCATTCTATAGCTTCCAAATCAGCTTCAAGCTGGTGAAGGGCTGACATCTTCGGTTTGTATTGACCCCTTACCGACAAGGCATCAACGTTGTGTCGAATTGCCGTCATCCGCTTGCGTGGTTTTGCCCGGCAATCGCTTCCCGCATTTCCCGAATGATCATTGCATGACGCATCGCCGCAACCGGTCCGATTGCAATACCGGCATGCGCTGATTCACGGAACTGACTCCGGTATCTGACGTTCGCTGCCGGCGCAGAGGCATGCCGACGATGCCGTTTTCTTCCGGGTTCCGTATTGCGGTGCGAAATCGCGATTCCGCAGGCACGGTATATGCGTGTGCTGTCAGCGCGACCGGCAATTCTCGGAACGGAGAAGATCATGACGCAGACGGCTCAGCAATTCGAAGAAGTCATTGCCCTGCTTCGTCATATGCTGCCAGCGGATACGGCCACGGCACAGGCAATCGACCAGCATGAGCCTTGGGAGCAGATCGCCATGAAGGCAATTAACGACGGCTATATCGAGTGCGCCGAAGAGTTCGTCCGCTTCGTCGAGGTGTGCGTGCGGCGCAGTACGTGAGTTCTGCGGTTCTTCCGATGGTTGCATGGAGTTTCTAGGCTTCTACACGGCCAATTAAATCCTGCTTTTCTTGGCGGCCTTGGCGGTTCAAATTCGTGGTCTGTTTTTCCGGGTGGCACGCACGGCGGCTTCGACCCGGCGCATCAGGCTCGGGTGCAGCACGCCGAGCTTGGGAGTTTGTCCATGGGGCGCGCCAGGTGCAACGGCAAACCATGCGTCGTCATAGGGAAGATACAGCGCGCGCCCGGTATCGAACTTGGTCGGGTAACTCAACCCTGAAAGGACAAGTGCATCACGATCTTCAGTCGTGATGGCGAACTCCCCGGGATAAAGACGGTCAAGCTTTTGGCTGGTGCCGTAGATCACCTCGACCGCGGGCTCGCCGCGCAAACTTCCGATGTCCACCACCAGCGCGGGGCGGGGCTTGGGACCCGGTTTAGCGAGCCCCTCTTGGGGGAAACGACACCAGACGATGTCGCCTGCTTCCGGCAGCGGGAAGATCCGCGCCACGTTCAGAACAGTCGTTTCTTGGTGCTGACGAAACCTACTTGTGGCACGAGCTTGCGGATGGCCCGGTATTGCCGGTCGGTCAAAGGACCGTCGTCCATCTCGTACCGCGGCAAAGCCTCTTTCGCGAGATGCGCCAGCGCGACGTGTATGACCTGCGTCTCGGATACGCCGAGGGTGTCGGCGAGTTTGACGGCCGTTGCACGGCAAACACCGTACGCGGAGTCCTTGTCCCGATAGCGCAGCAGGATACCGGGGCCTGCCGTTTTCTTCCGTTTGGGCGCGCTGCGACTGACTGACATGGGTCTTCCTGTCGGAAAATACGAGATATCAATATGATATCAACCTGCCGGGTGTCTCGCAAGCGCGTGGACCCGTCTTGCCGGGTCGGTCCCCATTCCACACCGTTTGCCTAGTTATCCGCGTGTATCTGCGGTTTCTTTCCTGATTCTCTTGTCGGCCTTGGCGCCTTGGCGGCAGAAATAGCAATTTTGAATGCTGAGTGTTGAATGTTGAGTTAACACCCAACTCTGCGTTCCACTCAAAATTCAACATTCAAAATTTAACACTGTATTTCTTGGCGGTCTTGGCGGTTAATTCTGGTTTTTTAGCCAAGCGATAGCGCCCGCGCCCGCCGCGCGGCCGCTGGCGAAGCAGGCGGTGAGGAGATAGCCGCCCGTCGGCGCCTCCCAGTCGAGCATCTCGCCCGCGCAGAACACGCCGGGAAGCGCGCGGATCATCAAGTGCGGGTCGAGTGCCTCGAACGAAACGCCGCCCGCGCTGCTGATTGCCTCGGCGAGCGGGCGCGCTGCGACGAGCTTCAGCGGCAGCGCCTTGATGGCCGACACCAGGCGGACAGGGTCGGCGAAGTCCTGCGCCGGAACGATTTCCCGCAACAGTCCGACCTTGACGCCCTTGAGCCCGGCGCGGCTCTGCATGTGGCTCGCCATGGAGCGGCGTCCTTGCGGGTGCGCCAGCTCCTTGACCAGCCGATCCGCGCTGCGGTCTGGAACGAGATCGAGCTGGAGCGTTGCTGAGCCGGCGCCAGCGATGTGGTCGCGCAGCGGCGCGGAAAGCGCGTAGACCAGTCCGCCTTCGATGCCATTTTCCGTGACAATGAATTCTCCGGACTGGCGGTACTTGCGCCCTTCGCGGTCGGCAAACGACGCGACGACGGTCTTGACCGGCTCGCCGGCAAAGCGGCCTCGAAAGTACGGGCTCCAGCCGATATCGAAGCCGCAGTTCGAAGGCCTTAGCGGAGAGACGTCCGCGCCTCTTTGCTCGAGCAGGCTGGTCCATGCGCCGTCGGATCCGAGCTGGGGCCAGCTGCCGCCGCCGAGAGCGAGCACGGCGGCGTTCGCGCGCGCTGTGCGCTCACCGCGAGGCGTGGTGAAGCGCAGCGCGCCAGTGTCGTCCCATCCGTTCCAGCGGTGCCGCACGTGGAAATGCACGCCTGCGGCGCGCAACCGGTGCAGCCAGGCGCGCAGCAGCGGCGCCGCTTTCATGCCGGTGGGGAACACGCGGCCGGAACTGCCGACCCGGGTCTCGATACCGAGTGCCTGCGCCCAGGCGCGCAGCGCATCGGGGCCGAAAACTTCCAGTAGCGGGGCGATCCGTTCGCGGCGCGCGCCGTAGTGCGAGAGGAAGGAATCGAGAGGCTCGGCATGCGTGAGATTCAGGCCGCCTTTGCCGGCCAGCAGGAATTTGCGTCCTACCGACGGCATCGCGTCGTACACGTCGACCTTGACCGCCCCCGGCCCGGCGCTGTTGACGATCGCCTCAGCCGCCATCAGCCCGGCCGGCCCGCCGCCGATGATTGCTACTGATTGTTCAGGCATGCATCAACCGCCAGGAAGAAAATCAAAGAATCAATTTAACCGCCAAGACGCCAGGACGCCAGGAAGATCAAGAATGCATTAACCGCCAGGATAAAAATCAAAGCAATTTAACCGCCATGACGCCATGACGCCAAGAAGATCAAGACACCAATAAAGAAGATCAAACCGAATCGATCCCCCAGGCATTACAAGAAGATAAAACAAGAATCAGAAACAACATGAAATTCTGATAAAGAAGCGATTTTCTACCTGTAATTATTCAGTTTTCTTGGCGCCTTGGCGTCATGGCGGTTCGATTGTCGTTCTCGGCGGTCTTGGCGGTTAATTCTGCTTTTTTACGATGTCGAGAGCGACCGCCTCGGCCACTTCGATCCCATCGATCGCCGCAGAGAGAATGCCACCCGCGTAGCCCGCTCCTTCGCCGGCGGGGTAGAGACCGTGGGTGTTCACGCTCTGGTAATCCTCACCGCGCCGGATGCTGATGGGCGAGGAGGTGCGCGTCTCGACGGCGGTCAGCACTGCATCGTCCATCGCGTAGCCGCGGATTTGCTTCCCGAAGGCGGGCAGGGCCTCGCGTATCGCCGCAGCCGCGTAATCGGGCACGCAGGCGCTGATATCGGTCAGGCGCACGCCCGGCGTGTAGGACGGAATGACCGAGCCGAGCGCGGTCGAGGGGCGTCCTGCCAGGAAATCACCGACGAGTTGAGCCGGCGCGCAGTAATTGCTGCCTCCCGCCTCGTAGGCGCGTTCTTCCCAGTGGCGCTGGAAAGCAATGCCCGCCAGCAGGTGCCCGGGGTAATCAGCCGGCGTGATGCCGACGACGATGCCGCTGTTGGCGTTGCGCTCGTTGCGGGAATACTGGCTCATGCCGTTGGTGACGACACACCCTGACTCCGAAGTTGCGGCTACCACCGTGCCGCCGGGGCACATGCAGAAACTGTAGACCGAGCGGCCGTTGCCGCAGTGGTGCACCAGCTTGTAGTCGGCGGCGCCGAGCAGCGGGTGGCCGGCGTGCCTGCCGTGGCGCGCGCGGTCGATGAGCGACTGGGGATGCTCGATGCGAAAACCGACGGAGAAGGGCTTCGCTTCGATATGCACGCCGCGGTCGTAGAGCATCTGGAAGGTGTCGCGCGCGCTGTGGCCGACCGCCAGCACGACATGATCGGCCGCGATGCGGCTGCCGTCCGCGAGTGCCACGCCGCGAACCCGGCCGTTCTCGATCGCGACGTCTTCGACCCTGGAGTGAAAGCGGATCTCGCCGCCCAGCCCCTCGATGGTTTCGCGCAGGCTCTCGACGATCGACACCAGCCTGAAGGTGCCGATGTGCGGCTTGGCCACGTACAGGATTTCCTCCGGCGCGCCGGCCTTGACGAATTCCGCGAGCACCTTGCGTCCGAGGTAGCGCGGGTCCTTCACCTGGCTGTAGAGCTTGCCGTCGGAGAAGGTGCCGGCGCCGCCTTCGCCGAACTGGACGTTGGATTCCGGGTTGAGCACGGATTTCCGCCACAGGCCCCACGTGTCGCGGGTGCGTTCGCGCACGATCTTGCCGCGCTCCAGGATGAGGGGGCGAAAACCCATCTGCGCGAGCAGCAGGCCGGCGAACAGCCCGCACGGCCCGGTGCCGATTACGACCGGGCGCGATGGGAGTCCGGCCGGCGCCTGCGCGACGAAACGGTAGCTGGTGTCTGGCGCGCGGGTGACATGCCGGTCGTCTTTCAGGCGCGCGAGCAGCGCGGCCTCGTTCCTGACTTCGACATCCAGCGTGTAAGTGAACACGATGGCCGGCTTGCGGGCGTCCACGGCACGGCGGAAGAGGGTGTAGGCGGCGAGTTCGCCCGCTGCGATCCCCAGCCGCTTCAGAATGGCGGCACGGACAGCATCTTCGGGATGATCGAGCGGAAGCTTGACTTCAGTGATGCGTAACATGAGCGGGCCGTAGTTATCGGGCCAGGCGCTAGTCTAACGCAAGTCGAAAGTCGAAAGTCGAAATGCGAAAAGTCCTACGGCTTGCCGTGCCGCAGTTGAGGTATGCTTTCACAAGCGCTAACTTTCAGCCGTTGAGGCCACACTGTGGCGCTCCGGTTTTCTCCTCGTTCGAACCCAGTAAGAGCATCGTGTCGCAGCCAACCGCCAACAACCGGTATACGCAAGGCATCGCTGATTTCGTATCTGGCCTGCAGTACGACCGCATTCCGCAGGAAGTCCGTGCCCGCAGCAAGCTGCTGATGCTCGATGCGCTCGGCTGCGGCATCTACGGCGCGGACCTGGAGTGGAGTCGCATTCTGCAAGAGCGGCTCGGCGAGCTGGACGCGACGCGCACCTGCGTGGTGTGGGGCGCGGGGCGGAAGCTCTCGGCGCCGCATGCTGCGCTCGTGAACGGCACCCAGGTGCAGGGCTTCGAGCTCGACGACACACACCTTCTGGGCGTATTGCATACCGGCGCCGTGGTGCTGCCCGCGCTCGTCACGGTTGCGGAAACGCGCCCGGGTCTCAACGGGAAGGAATTCCTGGCGGCGGCCGTCGCCGGTTACGAAGTGGGGCCGCGGGTGGGCATCTGCATGGGCAACGAGCACATCGCCCAGGGTTGGCATTCGGGCGCGACGGTCGGCGTGTTCGCCGCAGCCGCCGGCGCCGCGCGCGGACTCAAGCTCGACGCCGGCAAGACCGTGCACGCGCTGGGCATCGCGGGCACCCAGTCCTCGGGGCTGATGGCGGCGCAGTTCGGTTCCATGGTGAAGCGCATGCATGCGGGGCGCGCGGCGCAGAGCGGACTCTACGGCGCGCAATTCGCCGACGCCGGGTTCACCGGCATCGTCAACGTGTTCGAGAGCGAGTATGGCGGCTTCTGCACCACGTTCTCGCGTTCGACCGACCGCTTCCACCTCGACGCGCTCACCGCCGGCTTCGGCACGGAGTGGCAGACTCTCGGCGTGCGGTTGAAGCTCTATGCCTGCAACGGCAGCACTCACTCTACGCTCGATGCGATCCGTGAGCTGCAGGCTGAGCATCCGTTCGGCGCGGATGACATTGCGAAAATCATCGTGCACGGCTCCCGGAGCACGGTGGAGCACGTGGGATGGAAATACGAGCCGCAGGGCCTGACGGCGGCACAGTTGAACCTCGGCTATTGCGTCGCGACGCTGCTTACCGAGGGCGAGTGCTTCGTCGACCAGTTCACGGAGAAAAAACTCGCGGACCCGGCGCGGATGGCGCTGGCGCACAAGGTTGAAGCGCGGCACGACCCGGATATCACGGCGAAGGGGCCGAAGTTCCGCCAGATGGTGCGGGTAGAGGTGCATCTGAGGGACGGCACCCGGCTCGAGCGAACCGTCGAAATCGCCCGCCGCAAGAAGAAGATTGCGAGCGATACTGAGATCGTAGCGAAATTCGAGAACCTCGCGGGTCACGTCCTGCCCCAGGCGCGGGTAGAGGAGATCCGCGACGCGATGCTCGGGATCGAGCGCGAGAACGACGTGTCCCGAATAGCACGACTGATGTCCAGATTCGCCAGCTGACGAGGAGAAAACGATGAATCCTGCTAAGGATGAAGGCAGAAGGAGTGTGCCGGGGTACTCCCCTCCTGCCCGAGGAGGGGTGTCACGAAGTGACGGGGTGGTGGGAGTGAACGTGGGTATACCGCGCCTGGAAGGCGCGATTGGCGCTGCGCACGTCCGAGCCGGCGAACGGCCGGCCCGATGCAGCGGGGCGGTACGGAAGGATGAAGGAACGATCGTAAGACGATTTTTGTCTCGCTACTTCTTCCTACTGCCTTTTGCCTTCTGCCTTGGGATAGCCGGCGCGAATGCGCAAGGCTATCCCGTTAAGCCCATCCGGCTGATCGTCCCGCTTGCCCCCGGCGGCGGCAACGACACCATCGCGCGCATGATCGGGCAGAAGATCCAGGGCCCGCTCGGTCAGTCGATAGTCATCGAGAACCGGCCCGGCGCGGGCGGCCTGCTCGGCGCGGACCTCGCCTCCAAGGCGCCGCCGGACGGCTACACGCTGCTGCTCGGCAACGCGGCCCAGCTCTCGATCATCCCGAACGTGCAGCCGAAGATGCCGTACTCGCCGACCAAGGATTTCGCGCCGGTGAGCCTGATCGCCTCGGCGCCGCTGCTGGTCGTGGTGCACCCGTCGATGCCGGTGCGCACCGTGAAGCAGTTCATCGCGCTGGCGCGGGCGCGGCCGGGCGAGCTCAATTACGCCTCCAACGGCGTGGGCAGCACCACGCACTACGCGACCGAGCTCTTCAAGATGATGACGAAGACGCGCATGGAGCACATACCGTACAAGGGCCTCTCGCTCGCGATGGTGGACCTCGTCAGCGGGCGCGTGGACCTCATGTTCTCTAGCTCGGTGGCGATGCTGCCGAACGTGAAGGAGGGGAAACTCCGCGCGATTGCCATGACGGGGGCGAAGCGCTCGCAGGCGATACCCGACGTCCCGACCGTGGCCGAGAGCGGCGTGCCCGATTACGAGGTCGGGTCGTGGTACGGCATCCTGGCGCCGGCGGGGACGCCGCGCCCGATCGTGGAGCGGCTGAACCGCGAGATCGTCGCCACGGTGAAATCGAAGGAACTGCAGGACCGCCTGATAGAAGAAGCCGTGATCCCGATCGGCAGCACGCCCGAGGAATTTTCGAAGTACATCGAGAAGGAGCTGGCGCGCGCCGCGAAGGTAATCAAGGAGTCGGGCGCCAAGTTCAATTAAAGCCGTGACGAGATAGCGCGTCGAGGGGCGGAGCAGGGACCCGCTTGCGGGATGCGACCCCCGGTGGCGCGCAAGGCGGCCGACACCGCCAAGTACAATATTTCTGAGGCCTTTCGGAGGCCGCTGGGTGACAAGATATGGGTGACGAGATAAAGGTGATGAGATTTTTTTTCGCCACAAAGCCCCGCCGGTTCCTTGCGGGAGTGTTCCTGGTCATCATTCATCATTCATCATTCATCATTCGGTCCGCCGCGGCGGCGGACGGCTATCCCGCGCGGCCGATCCGGTGGGTGATGCCGTATCCCGCCGGCGGCAGCTTCGATACCGTGAGCCGCGCGTTCGCGCAGCGGCTCGGCGAGCGCCTGGGGCAGCAGGTGGTGGTGGACAACCGCACCGGCGCCGGCGGCACGGTCGGCGCCGAAATCGGCGCGAAATCGCCGCCGGATGGCTACACCATCGTGGCCGGCGGCGAGGGGACGCTGGTGGTCAGCCCCATCCTGCGCAAGAACCTGCCCTACGACCCGCTCAAGGATTTCAGCCCAATCACGCAGCTGGCCTCCATCAATTACATCCTGTTCGCGCATCCCTCGGCGCCGTTCCGTACAGTGCAGGAGCTGATCGCGATGGCGAAAGCGAAACCGGGTCAGCTCAACTACGCCTCGGGCGGCACGGGCAGCGCGCCGCACATGCTGGCCGAGCTGTTCAAGTACCGCACCGGCACGAACCTCCAGCACGTCTCCTACAAGGGCAGCTCGCCCGCGATCAACGACGTGCTGGGTGGGCACGTGCAGCTCATGTTTACCGGCTTGCCGTCGGTGCTGGCGCAGCTGCAGGCCGGGAAGCTCCGCGGCATCGCGGTCACCAGCAGGGAGCGCCTGGCGTCGGTGCCGGACGTGCCGACGTTCATCGAGTCGGGCGTGAAGAATTTCGAGGCGAGCCCCTGGTACGGCGCGCTGGCGCCGGCGCATACGCCGAAGCCCATCGTGGACCGTCTCTACCGCGAGTTCGCGGCGGTGCTGAAGGAGCCCGCCATCCTCGAGTTTCTCAACCGGGGCGGCGTCCAGCCGGTCGGCTCCACGCCTGCCGAATTCGCGGCGCACATCCGGCACGAGCTGAAGGAATGGAAGGAAGTCATCAGCCGCGCGGGCATCCGCGCCGATTGAGTTATTAACCGCCAAGACCGCCAAGACTATAGTGTTAAATTTGAATGTCGAATTTTGAGCGGAACGCAGGCTTGGGTGTTAACTCAACATTCAACACTCAGCATTCAACATTGTTATTTCTGCCGCCAAGTCGCCAAGAAAGGAAAGATCAAATTAATGAGCATTACGTATCAGCGTGACACCCAACCACACCACCCCGCCTCTTCCAGAGGCACCCCTCCTCGTGAGAGGAGGGGAGTGTTTAAGTAATTCCCCTCCTGCCGGAGGAGGGGTGTCACGAAGTGACGGGGTGGTGGGAGTCGGGCGTCACGCGATTACAGGGTTCCCCGCACTGCGGGGGTCATCATTCATCATTCATCATTCATCATTCGTCGTTCAGCTTGAGTCGCCAAGAGTCAGTGAAACGGAGAATTGAGATGGCCAAGAAACCTGCCCCCGCCGCCAGCAGTAGCAAACCCTGGCACCAGCCCGGCCGCTGGCTCGTCAACCCGTCTTATTGGGATGCCGAAGCCAAAGCGCAGCGCACCGGCTTGCCCCGACGGGTGCACTTCATCGACTGCACGTTAAGCGAGGGCGACGACTGCGTCGGC
>CAZFRR010000077.1:0-1566 GCA_964521405.1 uncultured Streptomycetaceae bacterium
ACCGGGCACTTCGGCTGAGTTCATTCGATCCGCTAGCGTTCGAAGCTCACATGGCGCTTGGCGAAGCGGCGCTTCAAGAAGGGCACTACGACGAATCGGCTGCGTGCTTCGCGCGGGCCGCACAAGCCAGCACGAACTTCAGCACGGCGTATTTCTTTCAGGCCATTGCGCTAGCCTTGGCAGGACGTAAAGAGGAGGCGCTGCCGTCTGTCAGAGGTGGTCCCGGTTTCTGAGACAGGTAGCTAAGGTGGATCCGACGACGAGCAGGATGATCCACCATGAGGACGCGCAGACGGTTCACGGCTGAGTTCAAGGCGAAGGTCGCGCTTGAGGCGATCCAGGGGCATCGGACGATCGCCGAGCTGGCGACCAGGCACGAGCTTCATCCGAACCTGATCACGCAGTGGAAGCGACAGGCGATCGAGAAGCTGGCGACGGTCTTCGACGACAAGGGCTTTGAGGTTCAGGCGAACCGCGAGGCCGAAGTGACGAAGCTCCATGCCAAGATCGGCCAGCTTGTCGTGGAGCGGGATTTTTTGGCCAAAGCCTTCGATCGCTGAGCCTGGATCGGAGGAAGACAATGATCGATCCCGGTCACCCGCGGCTCTCCATTGTCCGGCAGTGCGAGCTCGCCGCGATCTCGCGGGCGTCGTTTTACCGCCGGCCGGCGGGCGAGAGCGAAGACAACCTCGCCCTGATGCGACTCATCGACGAGGTGTTCCTGGAATGCCCATTCTACGGCGCCCGCCAGATGGCGCGGCATCTGCGACGGCTGGGCTGGTGCATCGGCCGCAAGCGGGTCCGGCGGCTGATGAGGAAGATTGGCCTGGCGCCGATCTATCAGGCTCCGAAGACGAGCGTGCCGCACCCGCAGCACCAGATCTACCCGTACCTGCTGCGGCACATGGCGATCGAGCGGCCGAACCAGGTCTGGTGCGCCGACATCACCTACATCCCGATGCGGCGTGGCTTCCTCTACCTCGTGGCCATCATGGACTGGGCGAGCCGGAAGGTTCTCGCCTGGCGGCTGTCGAACACCATGGAGGCGGACTTCTGCGTCGCGGCGCTGGAGGACGCCATCGCCCGATACGGGTCACCCGACATCTTCAACACCGATCAGGGTTCGCAGTTCACCAGCTTCGCCTTCACCACCACGCTCAGCGACGCTGGCATCCGCATCTCCATGGACGGCCGCGGGCGCTGGATGGACAACGTCTTCATCGAGCGGCTGTGGCGAAGCCTGAAATACGAGTGCGTGTTCCTCAACGCCTTCGAGACGGGCAGCCAGGCGCTCGCCGGCATCGGTCGCTGGATCGGCTACTACAATGCCGCCCGGCCACACTCCGCATTCGCCGGCAGGACGCCCGACGAGGTCTATGCTATCCAACCAACGACGGAGAAACTGGCGGCGTAAACACCACCCCGATCCACCTTAGCCAAGCCGCCATACTGTCTCGGGAAAAGGACCCACCTCTAAGCTCGTGCCGTCGTTCAATTTCAACAAGGACCAGTCGCTCGCCTCGATCGCCCGCGTGCAGCAGTTGATCGAGCAGAACAAGGCCCAGC
>CAZFRR010000078.1:0-19788 GCA_964521405.1 uncultured Streptomycetaceae bacterium
GGGCGAGTCTCAGCGATCGCCGTACACTTTTTTGACGTTGACGTGGCGAAGTCTCAGCGATCGCCGAACACTCATAGTTCACCTTTGAAGGGTTTGTTGGGTCGGTGATACTCAAGGGTAGCAAGCAGCGGCTGTTCGGAAGGAGCACGGCGCCTCAAGGCGAAGCAGCGGATGCAATGATGATCGAAGTCGACTTCGCAGCGCACCAGGCGATGGAGCCAGTCCGGGCTCACGCTAAAGCGTTGGCCGAGCAGGTGCACGTGGCCCGTCTCGTCGGTGCGGCGGATGAAGATCATCTGCCCGCACAGGGGTGCGTGCAGGTCAAGCTCGAAGTGCTTGGGCATCGGGTGGCGCGGCGGGGCCGCGTCGGCAGCTGTCTGCGTGCGTGCGCGGTGCGCGGCGATGTAGCGATCCGAGCAGGCCTGCAGCTCAGCGATACTGCCCACGCGGTGGCGCTGCCAGACCTTGGCTTGCCACAGTGCATTGAAACCCTCAATGGTGTTTTGCATTCCATGCTCCAAGGGCGGCACGAACACCGGAACCACCCCCAGCGCCAGACACAGGCGGCTTACGCGCCCGACGGTGTGGGCAAACTGGTGCGCACCTTGGAACACGGTGCCGTTATCAAACTGGGCATGGGCGGGCAGCCCGTCGCGGCTCCAGCGCGCCTGCAGGCAGGACACGGCACCCTTGGCGCTAAGCTGGGAGAGCATCCAGGCATCGGTCAGCGTCCCGTGCACGCTCTTGGCGGTGAGCGCGTTCACCAGCGGTCCCTCGGCGATCTTCAGGTCCTCGATGAAGTCAAAGCAATCCACCTCCGCTCTACCCGCCGCCACCTCAGGCAAATACCAGCCCTTGGGCGGAGCCGGCCGGCGAATCCGCCGTGCGGCATCCTGCAGCCCGTGGTGTGCAAGCACACGATTAATGCTCGCCACCGAGGGGGCTGTTGCTATCTCGGTCTTGAGCGCTGCCTGAATTGCTCGCGCCCCGTATTCGCCCAAGATACTGTCCTCGCGCAGAGTCTTGCGAAGCGCGACGATACGCTGCTCAACAGCAGCCGGTGTGCGGTTCCAGCCTCGTGGACAACCCGGGGCCCGATCCGAGAAATCGACGCGATTCAACCGATGCTCGGCGGCGCGCCCGACCCACAGCGCTACCGTGCTCACACCTACCCTAAACTGTGCGGCTACCGCGTGCATGCTCCTGCCCGCGTGGACCGCACGCACCATCGCGCGGCGCACTTGTTCGATACGGAGTTTTTAGCCATGACAAAACCCTCAAAAAAGCCAAAACCCTACCTTAAGTGTTCGGCGATCGCTGAGACTTTGCTGTACGGCGATCGCTGAGACTCGGCCCTTCACCCATCACTCTCCAGTAGCCGTGAGCGAGGAAGCCAGCTTGTGGTTGCTGTTCTCGTCGAGCTTTCTCGCGGCGACGCTACTGCCGGGCGGCTCCGAGGCAGTCCTGTTCGGCGTGCTGCAGCTCCATCCGGAGCAGGTCTGGCCTGCCCTGGGCGTCGCCACCCTTGGTAACACGTTGGGCGGAATGTCTTCATATCTGATCGGCCGCCTCCTCCCGCAAAAGAATGACCTTCCCGGCTTGAAGGCCATGCGTCAGTACGGCACCCCGGCGCTGCTATTGTCGTGGGTCCCGATACTGGGCGACCCCCTCTGCGTGGCGGCGGGCTGGTTGCGGCTCAATCCGTGGCTCTCCACGCTCTTCATTGCGCTTGGCAAGTTCGCGCGCTACGTCGTGATTGTTGCCATTGCATAAGGAGAACTGGTTTTTTCGCACAAGCCAACTGCCCTTCCTCACTCAGCACTCATCATTCATCATTCATCATTAAAAACATGGCCTGCGAATTGTGCGAAACCGACGGCGGGGCGCTGATCCGGCGATTTGATGATTGCCGTGCGGTCCTGGTGGACGAACCCGGCTACCCGGGTTTCTGCCGCGTGATCTGGAACGCTCACATAGCCGAGATGACCGATCTCACCGATTCCGAGCGCACCCGCTTCATGCGCGTTGTGTTCGAGCTGGAATCAGCATTGCGGGAATTGCTGCGCCCGGACAAGATCAATCTCGCAAGCTTCGGTAACGTCACCCCCCACCTGCATTGGCACCTGATCCCGCGCTTCCGTGGCGATCCCCATTTTCCGAACCCGATCTGGGGGGCGAGAATCCGGCAACCGCTTGCACCGGCGCGGGCGGGTGCTGATTTTGCGAAAGCACTTGCCGGAAAGTTGTCCAGACTTTAAGCTGGTGCTGGAATGGTGAAAATGTGATGTATTTCCGGGGGTTTGCGACGTTTTTTGAGACTGAGGTGCATTAGTTCACATGCCTTATTGTCGCGGCTGGGCTAGCCTGCTTTTGGAGCGGTGCGCTGTTCGCCGCCAGCCGTCACCATCCATTACAGAAGATGGCTTGGCAGCGACAGGGTCATGCTGGGTCAGGCCATCGTCTCCGGGGGAATATAATTCTGCAGGCCCGGCGCGCGAACATCCATGGATTCATTGATATGATTGCCCAACCGCTCGCCTCTTCTTCAATGCCTTTGCAATTCACTGACAGCAACAGCTGTCAGCGCTGGATCGAGCAGCTCACGCTGACCAACGTCCAGCTGACCCAGCAAGTCCTCACCGGACAGCTGGCCAGCCTCTGCGCTACCCAACTGCCGCCGCTCGAGCGCCTGAAAATCCTCGAGACGCTGCGCGAGCCGGTGCACTTCGTGCAGGGCGAATCGGCCAAGCGCTATGCCGGCAAGCCGCTGCCGCTCGAGCCCAACGAAGCGGCGATGTGGAACAACGTCATTACGTTGTGGCAGGAGTTGAACAACAACTACCAGCTATGCCTCAAAACCTATCGCGAGGGCGATCTTGCAATCGCGCCGCATGCCGCGCTTATCACCATGCGCTGCCTGCGCCTGCTGGGCTCGATGATGCTCGACTACTACTGCATCTACCGGCAGCCGCCGGGGACCCTCTGGCGCGCGCTGCACGAACTCTATGAGTTTGGCGAAAACCACGGCTTCGCGCGCGTCCGCGTCCAGGACAGCTTCTCTAAGCGCGACCCCGATTCGAGCTGCGCCGAAAGCTACGCGCAAGTGCTGCTTGCCCACCTGGCCAACCCGTTCGCGCTATCGACACGGCAGATGGCTTTCGTCGCGCGCTGGCTCGAGCGCTGGTCGACGCTGGTGGGGATCGCCGCGCAACCGTTGCCTACCGGACCGATTCCGTCGCTCGTCGTCGATATCACCAGCTCGAGTGGCGTGGTGTTCGGGAGCGGGCTTGAGCCGCAGCCAAACCTGCGCTACCTCGACCTCGAGCAGATTTCCAAAACACTGCGCCAGACCATCAACCTGTTGAAACAGGGCCAGACGCCGGGTCAATTGGGCCTCGGTGAGGACGCGCGGCAGCCCGGTTGCGAGAACCTGCTGATGCTGCTTTACGTGCAGTGGTGCCGGGCCGGCACCGTGCGTGCCGAAGAGCGCTCCACCAACGAAGAGCCGGCCCAGGTGTGCTTCGGGCTGACCGCCGCGCACCTGCATGTGGGCGGCGGCCGCGATTTCCGCCAGCCGGGGGAACTCACGGCGCGCGAAAAGCAGGACATGGATACCTACGGCTACATCACCCGGACCGAGCACGAGGTCGCCCCCAACAGCGATGTGCTCGAGCAATGGCAGATACTCAACCAGAGCGCCTCCGGTTTCATGTGCATACTGCGCGAGCCGGACGGCAAGGGGCGTATCTACCACAACCAATTGTTGGCGGTGCGCCGCACGGGCGGCCGCCATTTCCATCTTGGCATGGTGCAGTGGCTGAGAATGGAGGATGACGGCGAACTTTTCTGCGGCGTGCGCCTGTTCCCCGGAACACCGCAGGCGATTTCGGTGCGTCCATCCAACTTCACGCCCGCCAGCAGCGGCCGCTACGAGCGTGCATTGCTGCTCCCGGAAGTGCCTGCGCCTGCCACGCCTGCGACCCTGATCCTGCCCGCCGGCTGGTTCCAGAGCGGCCGTTTCGTGGAAGTGTTCTCCGACCGCAAGCAGGTCGCAAAGCTGTTGAACCTCCTGGAGAAAGGCGGCGACTTCGATCGCGGAACCATTGTGGTCGTCTGACGGCGCGCGCTATGGTTTATGATGAATCCCTCCGGAGGGGTTCATGGCAGGACTCAACAAGGGCGTGCCGCGGCCGACCGAACTCAAGCTGCACCAGCAATCCCGCATCCTCGAGCTCTCATTTGCCGATGGCAGCGCATTCAAGCTGCCGTGTGAGTTCCTGCGCGTCTACTCGCCTTCCGCCGAAGTCCGCGGCCACGGCCACGGCCCCGGCCAGGAAGTGCTCCAGGTTGGGAAAAAGGACGTGCAAATCAAGAGTATCGAGCCGGTCGGCAGTTACGCGGTGCAGTTCTCGTTCTCCGACGGCCACAACACCGGCATTTACTCGTGGGACCTGCTCTACGACTACGGCAGGCGCCAGGAGGAAATATGGCGAAACTACCTCAAGCGCATGGAAGAGGCTGGCGCCAGCCGAGAATCACCGACCCCAAAGGCGTGATTAGTGAGCAGTGAATGGATTGAACCGTTTCCCCCGCTGGCATTGAGCTGTCCATTCACTTTTCACCATTCACTATTCACGCATCTGGCATGACAAAAACCACCGATTTCGGTTTTCAGAAAGTCCCCGAGGACGAGAAATCGCGGCGGGTCGCCGGCGTCTTCGATTCCGTCGCCGGGCGCTACGACCTCATGAACGACCTCATGTCGGTCGGACTTCACCGGTTGTGGAAGCGATTTACCGTTGAGGCCAGCGGCGTGCGCCCGGGCGAGCGCGTGCTCGACATCGCCGGCGGAACCGGCGATCTCGCGCGGCTGTTCGCCGCGCGTGTCGGCGCACTGGGCGAGGTCGTCCTCACGGACATCAACCCCGCGATGTTGAGGCTCGGCCGTGACCGCCTGATCGACGGGGGCATGGTGGTGCCGGTCGCGCAATGCAGCGCGGAAGCGCTCCCTTTTGCACGGGACCGCTTCGATTGTGTCAGCGTCGCCTTCGGGCTGCGCAACATGACGCACAAGGACATAGCGCTCGCTGAAATGCGGCGCGTGTTGAGGCCCGGGGGCAGGCTGCTGGTGCTCGAGTTTTCCCAGGTGTGGGGACCGCTCAAGCCCCTCTACGATGCTTATTCGTTCGGGGTGCTGCCCCGGCTCGGCAAGCTCATCGCAAACGATGCCGGAGCCTACCGTTATCTCGCCGAGTCCATCCGCATGCATCCCGACCAGGAAAGCCTCAAGCAGATGATGGAACGCGCCGGGCTCGAGCGGGTCGAATACTTCAATCTCGCCGCCGGCGCGGTTGCCCTGCACCGGGGATACCGGATCTGATCCGCAGGCTTCCGGCCCTGGAAGGGGTATACTTCCCTTCCGGCGTTTTGCGGCCAGCAGCAGAAAAATGGGGGAAATATGAAGCAAATCCTGTCATTCATCATCATCTCTTTCGTCGGGCTGTCTCTGATCGCGGTAGACGCGGATGCGGCCAGCCGCCTCGGCGGTGGCAGAAATTCCGGTATGCAGCGCAGCACGCCTGCCCCGCAGAAAGCTGCCCCCAGCGCACCAGCGCAACAGCAGCAACCGCAAGCTGTGCCGGCAAAGCCCGCGCAGCAGCCGCAGCCGTCCGGGATGTCGAAATGGCTCGGGCCGCTTGCCGGGCTCGCCTTGGGCGCGGGGCTTGCCGCGCTATTCCTCAATAACGGCATGTCCGGCATGCTGGCTGGCCTGCTGGTGATCGGGCTCATCGTCGCCGCCGTGGTATTCGCCGCGCGCTTTCTGCTGCGCGGCAGGGTCGCGCAGCAGCCGCTGCAATACGCGGGCGTGCCGGGAGCGGGAGAACCGCCGCTTGCCACACTTCCTGGCGGCGCCGGTGCTCAATCGGTATTGGCTACCACCAGCCGCGGGCCGGCGGATTTCGACGCGGCCGGGTTCGTGCGCCACGCCAGGCTCAACTTCGTCAGGCTGCAGGAAGCGCACGACAAGAAAGACCTCACGACGATGCGGGATTTCCTGGCGCCCGATCTGTATCGTGAGATCGAGGCCGACATCCATGCTGCGGGCGATGCACCCCGGCAAACGGAAGTGCTGACGCTCGAAGCCGAGGTGCTCGATGTCGTCGATGAAGGGGGCGCCTACATCGTCAGCGTGCGCTTCTCCGGGCTGATCCGCGAAACTGCAGGCGGCGCAGCCGAGCCTTTCAGCGAGATCTGGCATCTCGAGAAGCCGGCGAAGGGCAACGCGGGCTGGCTGGTCGCGGGCATACAGCAGGCTTAGCCGCTCTCCACTTCCAGCGAACTCCCGGGCCTGTGTCCGGGAGTTTTCATTTCTGCACCCATGTTCGATCCGGCGGCCATTGCGTTCATCAATCACCTGCTGCGCGGCGCCAGCTGGGCGCGCGAGGATCTCGGGCGATTCGCGGGCAGGACCGCGCGCTTCGAGGCCGCCCCGTTCGCGCTCTCACTCACCGTGCTGGATAGCGGCGAGGTCGCGCTGGCCGCAGCCGATGCCGCGCCCGCCGTCATAGTCAAGCTCACGCCGGGGCTCATGCTGCGTCTCGCCGCGCGGGATGAAGCGGCATGGCGGGAAATCGAGATCGGCGGCGACACGGATTTTGCCGCCGCCATCAACCATGTCGCGCGCAACCTGCGCTGGGATGTCGAGGAAGATCTCTCGCGCCTCTTCGGCGATATCGCCGCTCACCGGATGGCGGAAACCGGCCGGACCCTCCAGCGCTGGGGGAGACAGGCCCTGGATAATACCGGCCGTTCATTCACCGAGTACTGGACCGAAGAGCAGCCGCTGATCGCGGGCGCGCGCGACCTCGAGGCGTTCAACCGCGCGGTGGACGAGCTCCGCGACGACGCCGCGCGTCTTGAAAAACGAGCCGAGCATTTGCTTAACCGCGAGGTCGCCAAGGCCGCCAAGTAAATTCCGTTCCTGCTCGCTGCGACGCGTATCGCAGCCTGCCGCGGATTGCAGGCTGTTATCCAGAAGTCTCCATTCGCATTCAATAATCTTTTCTTGGCGTTCTTAGCGCCTAGGCGGTTAGAATCGCTGTATGCATCTGTTTCGATTGCTGAAAATATTCTCCGTCAGCATCCGCTACGGGCTCGACGAATTCTTCCTGGGCCACGAGCGGGTGAGCGGATTGCGCGCGCTGGTCAGCGCCATCTTCTTCTGGCGGACGCTCTCCGAATCACGGGCGGTGCGGTTGCGCCAGGCACTGGAGGCGCTGGGACCGATCTTCGTCAAGTTCGGCCAGGTGCTGTCCACGCGCCGCGATCTCCTGCCGCCCGACATCGCGGACGAACTGGCGCAGCTCCAGGACAACGTGCCGCCCTTCCCGGCCGGGGAAGTCATGGCGATACTCCACCGCGTCTACGGGAAACCCGGCGGGCAGGTATTGCGGGATTTCAGCCCTGAGCCGGTGGCGAGCGCATCCGTCGCCCAGGTGCACCTCGCGCGCCTGCCGGATGGCACCGAAATCGCCGTCAAGGTGCTGCGGCCGGGGATCGCGGCGGTGATCGCCAAGGACCTGGCGCTGCTCCACACCGGCGCCACGCTGATGGAGTGGCTGTGGGCCGATGGCAGGCGGTTGCGGCCGCACGAGGTGGTGGACGAGTTCGCCAAGCACCTCGAAGTCGAGCTCGACCTCCTGCGCGAAGCCTCCAATGCGAGCCAGCTGCGGCGCAACTTCAAGGATTCGCCCCTGCTCCTCGTCCCGGAAGTCCATTGGGATTATTGCTCGAGCGAGGTGATGGTGATGCAGCGCATGCACGGCACGCCGGTGTCGCAGGTGGCCGCGCTGCGCGAACAGGGCGTGGACATTCCGAAGCTCGCGCGGGCCGGGGTGGAAATATTTTTTACCCAGGTGTTCCGTGACGGTTTCTTCCACGCCGATATGCACCCCGGCAACATCCGGGTGATGCCGGACGGCCGTTACGTCGCGCTCGACTTCGGCATCATGGGCACGTTGACCGACACCGACAAGAATTACCTCGCGCAGAATTTTCTCGCCTTTTTCCGGCGCGATTACCGGCGCGTGGCGCTGGCCCACATCGAGTCGGGCTGGGCGCCGAAGGACACGCGGGTGGACGATTTCGAGGCCGCGATCCGCGCCGTGTGCGAGCCGGTCTTCGCCAAGCCCCTCAAGGAAATCTCCTTCGGGCGCGTGCTGCTGCGCCTGTTCCAGACTTCGCGCCGCTTCAACATCCAGGTCCAGCCCCAGCTCGTGCTGCTGCAGAAGACGCTGCTCAACATCGAGGGGCTCGGGCGCGATCTCGATCCCGACCTCGACTTATGGGAAACCGCCAAGCCTTTTCTCGAGCGCTGGATGTCCGAGCGGATAGGCTGGCGCGGACTGCTCGAGCACTTCCGGGAAGAGGCCCCCTATTGGAGCACGATCCTGCCGCAGTTGCCGCGACTCCTGCACCAGACGCTGGCGCGCCAGGCACAAGGCGTCTCGAGCGAGGAACTGGCGAAGCTCGCGCGGGAGGCGCAGCGCCGCTACCGCCTCCTCGCCGTCATCGCCGTCCTGCTCGCGCTGATCGTGGCGGTCCTGCTGGTCGCGCGCTGACCGTCGCGGCAATGCCGGCCCGGCTGATTTAGCGGGTCGTATAATGTGCAGATTTTTCAAGATCCGCTTACGCTCGCAATGCTGATCACCTTCGTCGTTCTCTACCTCTGTGTTTCCGTCGCCATCGGACTGTGGGCGGCAACGCGGGTGCGCAATTCCAGGGACTACATCGTCGCCGGCCGCAGCCTGCCGCTCTACATCAACATGGCCACCGTGTTCGCCACCTGGTTCGGCGCGGAGACGGTGCTTTCCGTCTCTGCGACCTTCGCCAAGGACGGGCTCGGCGGTGTCGTCGCGGACCCGTTCGGCTCGTCGTTCTGCCTGGTGCTCGTGGCGCTGCTCTTTGCTCGCGTGTTCTACCGCATGGACCTTCTCACCATCGGCGATTTCTACCGCAAGCGCTACGACCGGCCGGTCGAAGTGGTCACCAGCCTCGCCATCACCGCGTCCTACCTGGGCTGGACCTCCGCCCAACTTACCGCCCTGGGCCTCGCATTCTCGGTGCTTTCGCAAGGAGCGCTCTCGCTCAACGAGGGCATCGTGCTCGGCCTGGTGGTGGTGCTCGTCTACACCTTCTGGGGCGGCATGTGGTCGGTGGCTCTCACCGATCTTTTCCAGTCGGTGGTGATCATCGTGGGCCTCACCGCCATCGCTTTCCTGGTCGGCGACATGGCGGGCGGGGCTGGAAAAGTGGTTGCGGCGGCGGCCGAGTCCGGCAAATTCGATTTCTGGCCCAAGGGCGGCGCCAGGGAATGGCTGGCCTTCGCTGCCGCATTCCTGACCCTCGCGCTCGGCTCCATCCCCCAGCAGGACGTATTCCAGCGCGTCACCTCGGCCAGGGACGCGGACACCGCGGTCAAGGGCACGCTCATCGGCGGGCTCTTTTACTTCTGCTTCGCGTTCGTGCCGATTTTTATTGCCGGTGCGGCCATGCTGATCGAGCCGTCGGTCACCGATCTGTTCAAGTCCGACGACGCGCGTGAGATCCAGCGCATCCTGCCCGAGTTGATCCTGAACCGGACCCCGCTGTGGGCACAAGTGCTGTTTTTCGGCGCGCTGCTGTCCGCGATCCTGTCCACTGCCAGCGGGACGCTGCTCGCCCCCAGCACGCTCTTCACCGAAAACGCAGTGAAGACATTTTTCCCCGGCATGAGCGACCGCCGGTTCCTGATCACGTTGCGCGTGGTGCTGCTGGTATTTTCCGTGATAGCGCTGCTGTTCGCGCTCAATTCCCGCAGCACCATGTACGAGATGGTCCAGAGCGCCTACAAGGTCACTCTGGTCGGCGCTTTTGTACCGCTTGCCGCCGGCGTGTTCTGGAAGCGCGCCACCTCCCAGGGCGCCTTGTTCTCCTTCGTGCTCGGAATCGTTTGCTGGCTGCTGATGGAGGCGCTCGCCGCGGATGGCCTGGTCCCGCCGCAGCTCGTGGGCCTCGCCGCCAGCATCGCAGGCATGGCTGTCGGCTCGCTGCTGCCACAGCGCTACGGGTCGGCGCGCAGCGGCGCAAATCCCCGTTCGGCGTAACCGACGCGCCTGCCCGGAATCCGCGGTCGTGACTTCCATCAGCTCGACGGCGTCGTGGTACGCCTGGTTCAAGGCCGCGGTATTCGCGCTGCTTGCCTTGAATACCGCGGTGTTCCTGGCGTCCGGAACACCCAGCGAAGCGCTGGATTCGATTGCATGGCTGACGCTGCTCGTGCTCTTCGAACTGGAAACCGGCTACTTT
Organism: uncultured Streptomycetaceae bacterium; assembly: GCA_964521405.1. Classification (GTDB taxonomy): domain Bacteria; phylum Pseudomonadota; class Gammaproteobacteria; order Burkholderiales; family SG8-41; genus SG8-41. The sequence continues at coordinate 10,348 of CAZFRR010000078.1, forward strand.
GGCCGTTTGCGCCAGGTGCTCCCCACCCCGGTGATTCGCGCAATGCGTACGGCGGCGGCGGCGGCGCTGGTCGCGGCGATGATCGGCTATGTAGTCGAAAAGGAATGGCTCGATGCCCTGAATATCGGGCTGTGGTGCGCCGTGGTGGCGCTCCTGGAATTCGAGGTGCGTTGCCCTGAGGCCTTTTTGCGGCGGCGTTTTCCACTTGCAGCTGCCGCCATCGCGCTCTACTCAGGGCTGGTGGCGCTGGTGGCAGCCTGGCTGTGGCGCGGCGAATGGTTCGACGCCTACGATGCAAGCCTGTGGCTGGTCGCGTTTGCCACGCTGGAAATGGACGTGCTCGGTTTCATCGGCAAAGGCCGCCCCGCAACATGATGGACCCGATTCAACCTAAAAACTGCAATTCAGCCACAGAGGTCACAGAGAACACAGAGACATTCAAGGGGTTGAGTCAGCACGCCACACTCACCCAATGGGTGAGTCTTGAAAATGACATGCCTTCTCGATCTTCCTCTGTGAACTCTGTGTTCTCTGTGGCAAATAGCTGTTTCCAGGTTCAACCGGGAAAGGCTTTGTTGAATTCGGAAACGAAGCGCGAGTACTCCGCTTCCGGCAGCCGGTTGATCCCCGCCGCCGCCTGCCTGCCGCCGCCGGTCTCGAACTTGAGACAGAGCACTTCCGCGCCGCGCGGGTTTTCGACCGGCGCGCGCACGCTCACCGCGTAGCCGCCGCGCCCGCTCACCAGCAGCGCGTGGGCGCGCTTCGGGTGCCGGCGCGCGAGCTGATTAGCGAAGAAACCGTGGATGCGCCGGCTCCAGGCCGCGTCCGGCAGCACGTAGAGCGCGGTCCCGCCGCTCGCCGCCTGGGGCGTAAGCGCCGCGGCGTGCTCGGTATCGTCGGCGAGCGCGTCTCTCAACACCTCGTACACCGGCTCGCCGCTGATGAAGTCGCGCGGGTCGCTGTAATGGCTCACCGTCTCGAACAGGTCCGCGGGAGGGTAGTGCAAATCTTCGATCGTCTCGCCATAGGCGTTGTAGTTGATGAACTCGCCGAGTTCGCGCAGGCTTTCAAGTTCCGCGTCTTCGAGATCCAGCCCCGCCGCCGCGCGCCGCGCCGCACCGGGGAGGTTGTCGCCGAAAGCCGCCACCACCGCCCACAGGCGCTGGCGGCCGCCGAGGCAGTGGTCCACGATTAAGCTGGTGCAGGTATCCGGCGCAGTGTCGATGAACGCCTTCAGGTTGGCGTGCCGCGGCAGCTCGCCCGTGGCGTGGTGATCGAAGTAGCTCACCCGCGCGCCCGCTTCGAGCAGCCGCTTCAGGCCGCCCGCGTTGGCCTTGAGCGAGATGTCGAGCACGGTGAGCACGTCGCCCGCGGCGGCGGTGACGCGGTCGAGCAGGCGCACGTCGCGTTTGACGCCGGTCACCAGCACGCTCGAGCGCGGCTCCTCCAGCCTCAGCTGGTGCAGCGCGCAGATGCCGTCGGCGTCGCCGTTGAAGATGTCATAGAATTGCATCAAATAGCCTGTGCAAATTCGAGGGTAGCGCCCGCGTGCGGACGCACCTCAAACCGCATTATAGAGTGCCAATGAGCCATGCTTCACGACACGACGGGCCGCCCGAAACGGGCAGCGGCGCATTCTCGCCGCACAGCGTGCGGCTGGCGTGGATACTCGCGGCGGTTTACCTGCTCGTCATTGTGTATGCCAGCCTGCAGCCGTTCCAGGGCTGGCGCACGCCGCCGGAAGAGATCCTGCGCTTTCTCTCCGCAACGTGGCCGCGCTTCATCACGCTGCAGGATGTGATGGTTAACGTCGCCGCCTACGTGCCGCTCGGCCTGCTCGCCTCGATCGCTTGGGGCACGCGCTACGGCCCGGCGCGCGGGGCGCTCGCCGCCGCGCTCGCCGCCGCCGCCCTGAGTCTGGCCATGGAAGCGGCGCAGATGTTCCTGCCCTCCCGCATCGCATCCAACGTGGATCTCCTCGCCAACAGCCTGGGCGCATTGCTGGGCGCGATGGCGGCGCCTCTCCTTGCGCCGAGCCGGATACTCGGCGGCAAGCTTCACGCCGCGCGCCATCGGTTGTTTCTCGACGGCATGACGGCCGACGTCGGGCTGGTGGTCGTCTTTCTGTGGCTCGTCACGCAATTCCACCCCACGGCGCAGCTCTTCGGCACCGGGAGCCTGCGCTCCATCACCGAGCTGCCGGTTTATTTCATCCATACGCCCCGCCTCGCGTTCTCCAGCGAGGCCGCGGTGGTGGTGTTCAACCTGCTGGGCGTTGGACTGATACTGTCCGCGTTGATGCGCGAGGCCGCGCGGGTGCTCCTCGTGACCGGCGTGGTGATCGGTGTGGCGCTCGCCATCAAGGTTTTCACCGCCGCCATGCTGATCCAGTCGCCGGCACCGCTTGCCTGGCTCACGCCGGGAGTCTTGGTCGGGCTCGCGGCCGGCAGCGCGGCTCTCTACGCGGCGGCGAGGCTGTCGCGGCCGGCGCAGCTCGCCATCTCGGTGGCATGCATCGTGGTCGCAACGGTGGCAATCAACCTTGCCCCCGACAATCCCTATCAAAGCGTCCCGTCACGGCTGCTGGCGGGGGGAGCCAGCCACTTTCTGAGCTTCTTCGGCATCGTGCGTGCGCTCTCCGATCTCTGGCCGCTGCTCGCGGCCGGGTTCCTGCTCTACGCCCTGAGCGTCCGCCTGCGGTAGCCTTGCTCCGCCGCGGCCGGCGCTCCGGCGTCGTATATAATTCCAACCGTTGTATCGCGATGGTCCGTTGCGTCACCCCGGATTCGAACAGCGCGTACCGCTCCATATGAGCTATTACGACAAACACGTTTTCTTTTGCTGCAACCAGCGCCAGGAGGGCGAGCAGTGCTGCAACAACGGCGGCTCGCAGAAGCTGCGCGATTACGCCAAGGACCGCGTCAAGCAACTGCAGCTCTCCGGGGCCGGCAAGGTCCGCATCAACCAGGCGGGCTGCCTCGACCGCTGCAAGGAAGGCCCGGTGATGGTGATCTACCCCGAGGCGGTCTGGTACACCTACGTCGACCAGCGCGACATCGAGGAAATCATCGACGAGCATCTCGTCAACGGCCGCATTGTTGAAAGATTGCGCATTTAATCCGTTTCTCGTTGCTCGTTGCTCGTGAGTGTTGAATGCTCTTAACCCCAAAGAGTCGCGGGACCGGCTTTGACGAGTAACGAGAAACGAGAAACGAGCCACTCTGTCAGGCCGATGCCCGCCGCCTCGCTCACGCGGGCGCTGATCGAGGGGCCGGCGGGAACCATCGAGACCGACATCAACGATCCTGGCGGCGCCCGGCGCGGGCTTGCGCTGATTGCCCATCCCAATCCGGTGCAGGGCGGCACCAAGGACAATAAAGTGGTCACCACCCTCGCCAAGGCGTTTTTCTCCCTGGGCTACGTGGCGGCGCGGCCCAACTTTCGTGGCGTGGGGTCTTCCGGGGGCCATCACGACGAGGGCCGCGGGGAAACCGACGACCTCATGGCCGTCGCCGGCTACCTGAAGCAGCACTACGGCGACCTTTCCCTGGTGCTCGCGGGTTTTTCCTTCGGCAGCTTCGTGCAGACGCGCGCCGCGAAGCGGTTGAAGCCGCAGGGCATGCTGCTGGTAGGCCCCGCGGTTAACCGTTTCCCCGCGGAAACCGTGCCGGCGGGCACGCTCGTGATCCACGGCGAGCATGACGACATCGTGCCCCTCGCGGCGGTGCTCGACTGGGCGCGTCCCCAGGGGCTGCCGGTCGTCGTCGTGCCCGGCGGCGAGCACTTCTTTCACGGACGGCTCAACCTGCTGTCCGACATCGTCATCCGGTATTTCCGCCGCTCGGCGGCGGAAGCTTAGGCGGCGCCCGGGATGTCTTCTCGACTTGGCATTCAGTTGCGCGCCGCGGGCCTGCGGAAACGCTACGGCGAGCGTGAAGTGGTCGCCGGCGTGGACCTCGAGTTGAAGCCCGGCGAGTGTTTCGGGCTGCTGGGTCCCAACGGCGCGGGCAAGACCACGACGCTGCGCCTGTGCCTGGGACTGATCGAGCCCGATGGCGGGGAAATCGAAGTGCTGGGCATGCCGGTGCCCGCGCAGGCGCGCGAGGCCAGGCGCCGCATCGGCGTCGTGCCGCAGGCCGATAATCTCGACCCCGATTTCACCGTGGAGGAGAACCTGCTGGTGTACGGGCGGTATTTCGGCCTGGGCGATGCCGAAATAAGGAGCCGCATCCCCGCCCTGCTCGAGTTCGCGGAGCTCGGCTCGCGCGCGGGCTCGCGCATCCAGACGCTCTCCGGCGGCATGAAGAGACGGCTCACGCTCGCCCGCGCGCTCGTCAACGATCCCGAGCTGATTTTCCTCGACGAGCCCAGCACCGGTCTCGACCCCCAGGCGCGGCACCTCATCTGGGAACGGCTGCGGCAGCTGCTCGCCCAGGGCAAGACGATCTTTCTCACCACCCATTTCATGGACGAGGCGGAGCGCCTCGCCCACCGCATCGCCATCATGGACCACGGGCGCATCATCGCGCTCGGCGCGCCGCGCGAGCTGATCGCGCGCCACATCGAGCCCCAGGTGGTGGAAGTGTACGGCGACGGCGCCGAGCGCTGGGCCCGGGAATTCGGGCACGTGCTCGCCAATCGGTGTGAAAAGGCGGGCGAAACCGTGTTCTGCTACGCGCACGACACCGGCCCGCTGGTCCAGAACCTGGAGCAGCGGGAAGAACTCCGTTACCTGCACCGCCATGCCAATCTCGAGGACGTGTTCCTGAAGCTCACGGGGCGGGAGTTGAGGGACTAGCTATTGAGAAAGAGTGACTCGTTGCTCGTTACTCGTTTCTCGTGCCGTGAGACCGCGGAGCGATAAGTCGAGCAACGAAGAACGAGGAACGAATCACTTCTTGGCCTGCAGAAGCGAGGACTTATGATGACCGCCAAGCTCTTGGCATTTCCAGCGTTCAGCCTTCGCCATCTGCACGTATGGCGCCGCAATTCACTGGTGTGGCGCAAGCTCGCCATTCCCTCCATGCTCGGGAACCTCGCCGACCCCCTCATCTACATGCTGGGGCTGGGCTACGGGCTGGGGGCGATGCTCTCCGAGGTGGGCGGCATGTCCTACATCGCTTTTCTCGCCACCGGCATCGTGTGCTCGAGCACCATGATGAGCGCCTCCTTCGAGGCGATGTACTCGGGCTTCTCGCGCATGCACGTGCAAAAGACCTGGGACGCGATCCTGAACGCCCCGGTCACGCTGGATGACGTGGTGCTGGGCGAAGCGGTGTGGGCGGCGAGCAAGAGTTTTCTTTCCGGCATGGCGGTGTTGCTGGTGGCGTGGATGCTGGGGGTCGTGCATTCCGCCCTGGCGTTGTGGGTGATACCGCTGCTCTTCCTGACGGGCCTGACCTTCGCCAGCCTGGGCCTCATCATGACGGCGCTCTCCCCCAGTTACGATTTCTTCATGTACTACTTCACGCTGGTGATCACGCCCATGATGCTCGCGTGTGGCGTGTTCTTCCCGGTATCGCAGTTGCCCGGCCCGCTGCAGGCGGTAACGCAATTCCTGCCGCTCACCCACGCGGTGGAGCTGGCGCGCCCGCTGATGAGCGGCGCCGTCCCCTCCAGCATCGCGCTGCACGTTGCCGTGCTCGCGGCCTACGCGGCGGCAGGCTTCTATATCGCGCTGGTGCTGACGCGCCGCCGGCTGCTAAAGTAATAGATTAGCCACAGAGGGCACAGAGTTCACAGAGAAAGAGCGTAAATGCCGGCCGGTTTCGGGGTTTTCCCTCTGTGTTCTCTGTGATCTCTGTGGCTGGATTTTGAATTTTCCATGCTCTGGATCAAAGCCTTTCACATCATCTTCGTGGTGACCTGGTTTGCCGGGCTGTTCTACCTGCCGCGGCTGTTCGTCTATCATGCAATGACCGGCGACAACTCCGGTAGCGAGCGCTTCAAGATCATGGAGCGCAAGCTCTACTACGGCATCATGGCCCCGGGCGCCGTGTTGAGCATCGGGACCGGCCTGTGGCTGTGGCTGGGCTACGGCATCAGCGGGGGCTGGCTGCACGCGAAACTCGTGCTGATCGTCATCCTGATCGCCTTTCACCTGTGGTCCGGCAAGCTCATGGCTGATTTCAAGCACGACCGCAACACGCACAGCCACGTCTGGTATCGCTGGTTCAACGAGTTCCCCACCGTCATCCTGATCGCCGCTGTCATCCTCGCCGTCGTCAAGCCGTTGTAGGAGGTTACCGGCAAGGTTGCCGGCAAACCTCATATGAACGGCCTATTGAAGCTGCTCGTCGCCGTGGTCGCGGTCCATGCGTCCTGGGGCTCCCCGCCAGCCCGGGGGGCCGAGGCCGTGATCATCGTGCAGCGCTCGCCCCTCGCCGGTTTTCGCCATTACGAAGCCCCGGCAACCTGGCGCAGCCTGGCCGTGGGAGAGCGCCTGCAACTGGTGCGCGAACCGGATAATCCGTATGATGCCAACGCAGTTCGCGTCGAGTGGCGCGGCGTGATGCTGGGCTACGTGCCGCGCCGCGACAACGCCGCGGTGGCGCGCCAGATGGACCGCGGCACTGCCCTGGAAGCGCGCGTGGCGGGCCTGCACGAGAACCGCAACCGCAGCGTGCGAGTCGAATTCGAGGTCATCGCTCCGCTGCCGGTAGAAAAGCAATAGACAGGATCAACAGGATTTACAAGATTAGGTCGAAAAACAGCGGGACGTCGTGCCGGGTTTAGCGTTAGTTTTGATCTTGTTACTCCTGTTTATCCCCTTCCCCTGCCCGCGGCGGAAGGTAGGATGGGGGCACCTCGCTAGAGTGTCCGTTCGTTTTTCAGCCTCTTCCAGGAGAGAACATGAAATTCGGCCGTTTCGAGAGCCAAGGGCGCGTCTTCTACGGCGCCGTCGAAGGCGAGCAGGTGAACGAGCTGGAAGGCTCTATCTTCGACGGCTACAAAAGCACGTTGAAGAAATATCCGCTGGCCTCGCTCAAGACGCTCATACCCTGCGTGCCGCCCACCTTCTACTGCGCCGGGCTCAATTACGCCGCGCACGTCGAGTGGGCCAACCAGCGCAAAGGCACCAACACCAAGCTGCCGGAGAAAGCGGACGTCGGCTACCGCGCCAACAACGCGCTGATCGCGACCGGCGAGGCGATCGTGATCCCCGCCGACTCGCCGGGCCCGGTCCAGTTCGAGGGCGAGCTCGTCGCCGTCATCGGCAAGAAGGCGCGCAACCTGTCCGAGAAGGATGCGCTCTCCTGCGTGCTCGGCTACACGCTCGGCAACGACGTTTCCGAGCGGACCTGGCAGAAGCAGGACCGCACGCTGTGGCGCGCGAAGAGCTCGGACACCTTCAAGCCGATGGGCCCGTTCATCGCCACCGGCTTGGACCCCATGAAGCTGACGGTCGCCATCAAGGTGAACGGGGTCACGGCGGCCGAGTACGGCACCGACAAGATGTTGTTCTCGGCCCAGCACTATATTTCGCAGATCTCCCGCTACATGACGCTGTGGCCCGGCGACGTGATCTGGCTCGGCACCGACGGCGCAACCGAGCCGGACCTGAAGGACGGCGACACGGTCGAGATCATCCAGAAAGACATCGGCGTACTTCGGAACCCGGTGAAGCGCGCCCGCGCCTGAGAATAAGTGACTCGTTGCTCGTTACTCGTGACTCGGTTCAAGCGTCCGCACGCGTCAAGGATCTGCGAAGCGCGTTCACCAGTCTGCCCACTCGGTCCGTCTGGCGAATCGCCGTGGCGCCAGACTCCATGAATCCCAAGCGAACCGACAACTCAAGCTGTGTCTCCAACTCCGCCAGGGACCCGCTTGCAATCCCTACGAACTGCCTCAGTTCTCCGGGGGAGTTCCTGCCCGATCCCTCGGCGATATTGGAAGGAACCGAAACGGCTGCCCGCCTCAACTGAGCCCTCAAGCCAAACACCTCGTCTCGCGGAAAGTTTTCGGTGTCGCGATAAACGGCTTCGACCAGTGACATCGCTTCCCGCCACGCTATGAGATCCTTATGGTCGCTCATGACATTCGCCTCCAACCAGTAGAAGAAACGCACCTGCGCTCGCCGGGTTGACAACGAGCAACGAGTCACGAGAAACGAGTCACTTTTTATGGAACATTTCTTCGCCACCTGCCCCCGCGGCCTCGAACGGGTGCTGGCTGACGAGTTGGCGGCGCTGGACGCACGCGAGGTAAGTCCGGTTGACGGCGGGGTCGCCTTCGGCGGGGCGCTGGCGCTTTGCTACGCCGCCAATCTTGAGAGCCGCATCGCAAGCCGCGTACTGTGGCAGGTGGGCGAGGCCCGCTACCGGACCGAGCATGACGTGTTCGACGCGGCGCGGGCGCTGCCATGGCCGCGGCTCTTCGACGTGCGCCGCACCATTCGCGTCAACGTCTCGGCGATCCAGGCAAATCTCAAGAGCCTCGACTTCGTCACGCTGCGCGTGAAGGACGCCGTGTGCGACGCCTTCCGCGAAGCGCGCGGCGCGCGGCCCGACGTGGATACCGCAAGGCCGGATGCGCGCATCCACGTCTTCCTGACGCGGGACCAGGCGACCTTCTACCTCGACACTTCGGGCGAAGCCCTGTTCAAGCGCGGCTGGCGTGCCGCCGCGGGCGATGCGCCATTACGAGAGAACCTGGCAGCGGGGATACTGAAACTGACGGGCTGGTCCTCGCCCACCCCGCTTTACGACCCCATGTGCGGCAGCGGGACTTTTCTCATCGAGGCGGCGATGATGGCGCTCGATGCCGCGCCGGGGCTGAACCGCGCGTTCGGCTTCGAGAAGCTCGAGAACTTCGACGGAAAAACCTGGCAGGCCCTGCAGGACAACGCCCGTGCGCGCCGCAAACCCGCGGCCCTGCTGCCGATCCACGGCAGCGACAAGTCAGGAAATATTCTCGCGCTGGCCCGCGAGAATATTTTAGCGGCAGGATTATCGGAAGCGGTTCAGCTCAAGCAAATGGACATCCTGGATGGGAGTCCACCGGCGCAAGCCGGCATCGTGGTGATGAACCCCCCTTACGGCGAGCGCCAGGCCACGCCGGAGGAACTCGCCGCCTTCTACCCCAGGCTCGGCGACGCGCTGAAGCAGCGCTACGCCGGCTGGACCGCTTACGTGCTCACCGCCGACCTGCGTCTCGCCAAGCTGATCGGCCTCAAGGCCTCCAAACGCACGCCGCTCTACAACGGCGCGCTCGAGTGCCGGCTGTTCGAATACAAGCTGGTTTCGGGCACCATGCGGCGCCCGAAACCGGTGATGGGTGATGAGTGATGGGTGATGAGTTGCTAACGTGTTGTTCTGCGGCGGGCCGCGACGACCGCTGATCTGGCGCGATGCTGGCGGCCCGTCCGCAGCAACAAAGGGTTAGCCAACTTCAATGCTTATGCTGCCCACCGTGACCCGTTTGCGCGCCAGTGCTGCCGTA
>CAZFRR010000079.1:0-3069 GCA_964521405.1 uncultured Streptomycetaceae bacterium
AAGCTGCCGCGCGGCACGTTCGACCGGCGGCGGATCTGGCCCGAAACCAAGGGGGCGCTGCCGGCGCTCGGCATGCCGGTCGTCATTCTCGGCGGACTTTACGGCGGGCTATTCACGCCCACGGAGGCCGCCGCCGCCGCCTGTGGCTACGCCCTGGCGTACGGGCTCATCGTCGGCCGCGGCACATTCATCAAGCAGCTACTGCCCACCGCCGCCCGTTCGTTGAACCTGACCGCCGTGATCCTGTTCCTGGTCGGCAGCGTGGGCGTGTTCCAGTTCCTGGCGGCGAACCTCTACTGGCCGCAGAAGATCACCGAGACCATCGTCGGCTGGGGTCTGTCGCCGCTCGGCTTCATCTTCGCGTTCATGGGGGTACTGCTGATACTCGGATGCCTGGTGGATGGCGTCGCGATGGTGCTGCTGACGGTGCCGGTGGTGTTCCCGGTCGCCATGGCGTTGAAGATCGACCCGATCCAGCTCGGCATCATCATCACGCTCAACGTCGAGACCGGCGTCGTCACGCCCCCGGTCGGCCTGAACCTGTTCGCGGTGAGCGGCACCTCGAAGATCCCCTTGACCCAGGTCCTGAAGGGCACCATCCCGTTCTTCATCGGCGACCTCACCGTGCTGGTCCTGTGTATCTTATATCCGGGACTGTCGACCTGGCTGCCGAATCTGCTGATCACCGACGTCTTCAAGTGACCGCGGGACCGGCGGTCGAAGGATGAGGGATGAGGGATGAGGGATGACCCCCGCAGTGCGGGAGTGAACTCCAGGTCATCCTTCCTCCTTCCTCCTTCCTCCTTCCGCCTTCATCCTTCAGGCGGAGCCGTTTAAAGGTCATCCCTCATCCTTCATCCTTGTTTTCCGAGCCACACGCGCTCGATCTGCGGCAGCGCCTGCTCGATCCGCCGCCCGATTTCCTCGTCGGTGAGCGTGCTCAAGGGATGGGCGATCACGACTGCATCGAGTCCAGTCATGCCGAGTGCGTCGCGCTGCGCTTCCGCCTCGAGCAGGAATTCGGCCGTGACGATCGCGGCCGTGGGGAGCCCCCGGGACTCCAGCATCACCGTGTCGTGCATACAGCACGACGTGCAGGAGCCTCAGTCGCCGATGGCGGTGAGGACGATGTCGTTCTCGGTCGCGATCCGGGCCAGCAACTCGGGCGTGGCGGCGAGCGAGAAGCTTTCCTTACGGTAGTAGTTCACCGCGCCGAAGGCGTGCTTCTGCGCGAGCCGGTCGCGCACGCCGCGCAGCAGCTTGTTGGCGTTCCACTTGGTGTTGTCGAGCAGGCCCAACCGCAGGCCTTCCAGCTTCTTCACGCGGGGCGATGTCGCCAGCGGCGCCGCGTCCACCACGCCGCGCGGGTCATACACGGATATCGTTTTCATCACCGTCTCCTTCGCCAAAAAAATCCAACTCTAATTCAGCCGCCGATGAACGCCGATGAACGCAGATAAAAAACTAACCCAATAAGATCGATGCACAGAAATTGCAAGATTAAGGCCAACATCAAAATGAAAACAAAGAGCGAGTCGCTGATCTAATCCTCTTGTCTGGTTAATGTTTTCGATCGGCGTGTATCGGCGTTCATCGGCGGCTAATGTTCTTAAACGGAACACGTGCCGTCCACGCACTCCCCTCCACCTGCCGGCTGAGCGCCGCCCACGCCGCGCAGCACGGGCGAGGACATGTGCCCCCAACCCGGGATGAAGGCGGAGAAGCGCCCGGCTTCTCCGCCAGCGACGAAGAGATGGATGTTGTCGGGGCTCGGGACGATCGGCGTTCGCGCATCGGGCTCGCGCTTGTACCACACCGGCAGGTTGCGGTTGTAGACCTTGCCGTAGCGGCCATTGCCGTAGAGGTCGCCCCAGCGATTGCCGGAGTGCGCCCACAGGTAGTGCCGGACGTCATGCCGCTTCCAGCCGGACTTGGCTACGGTCGCCGCGTGTTCGGGGCCCAAGACCACCGCGCAGTGCCCGGCCGAGACGGCGTTGTTGTTGCAGATCGTGCTCATCGCGGAGCAAACGCTGTCGAGTACCCCTTCCGCGTCGTTGGCGAAGTGGTTGGTGATGCTATGCGGCGGCTCGGCGGCCAGCAGAAAGACGGTGGAGTCCTCCGCCTGGTAGCCGTGTTCGACGTGATAGGGCGCGAACGGGCTCGCCTCCTCGTTCTCGGCGATGCAGTAGGTGTACTTGCCGGGGTGGCCGAGCGTGCTCTTGTCGAGCAGCCCCGGCCAGCCGCCGCCGACATTGAGGAGGACCAGCCGCAGCGCGCGCCCGATCGTGGCATTGGCGCGGTTGCCCGAGCCAAACGTATTACAGCCGGCATTCATGCCGATCGCGCCGCGGATCGGCCCGTTTACCACCAGGAGCGGGCTCGCCATGTGCGTCGTGGCCTGCACGCCGTTCAGGTTGAAACGGGCCTCGCACAGGGCAAGTATCGCTGCCTCGACCACCGGCGCGTATTCGGGCCGGCAGCCCGCCATCACCATGTTGATCGCCAGCACCTCGCGGGTGAGACTGCCCCAGCGCGGCGGTACGCGGGCGAGCAGGCGCCTGGGCTCCCCGCCAAGCGCGGCGAACGCCGCCGCGATCTTCTCCGGCGTCGGAGGTACGAGCGGGAGGCCGTCGGAACAGCCGCGCTCGAAATACCATTCGATCAGGTCAGTGCCCTCGGGCACCTGCGGCATCTCGGCCGGTGGCGACGCCGGGATGGCTTCGGTCTTCCCCATGGTCGATTTCCGGATGAATTATTGGATAGGGGGTAGGTGACCTATTATCTCATCGCCCGAGATCAGACGGTCGCCAACTACGGAAAGATTAGGGAGTTTTTCGGGCTCAGGCCCGAGAAACTCCTGGGGCTTCCAAGCTGGCGGGAAATTGAGTAGATTGGGGATCCCGAGGAGGAGGAAAACCTATGAGACCGCTCATTGCCGCTACCGCCGTCGCTGTCCTGCTGGCTGCCTGCCAGACCACCCCTCCCCCCGACCCTCTGAAGGCGAGCGCGGAGTTGAGGCCGACCAAGGGCAACAAGACCTTTGGTGAAGCGACCTTCGAGGAGGCGGGC
>CAZFRR010000080.1:0-13260 GCA_964521405.1 uncultured Streptomycetaceae bacterium
GGAGTTCGTGCGCGTGCTCAGCCGCGCGGACGTCAAGGAGCGGTTTTTCAAGGGCGGCGTGGAGCCCGTCGGCAGCTCGCCCGAGCAACTCACTGCCAAGATGAAATACGACATGGCCCAGCTGGGCAAGATGATCAGGGATCTTGGGCTGCGCGCGGAATAAGGGGTCCTGCAGGGGCCGACTGTCCCTATTTATTTTTCCGGTAGGAAGAATAGCTGTGCAGAAACCAGCCGAGCAGGAACCCGATCACGAGCGTAAAGATGATCAGCAGCGCCCGCGACATGGAAACCGTCCACAGCAGGAAGTTCACGTCGACCGAGGCCACGTTCTGGATGATGAAGAGCAGGGCAATTCCTGCAAGCGTGAGAACCATCATCAGGTTGAAGCTCATGGCTACCCTCCGCAAAAGGCGTTCGAGAAACTTCCGGGAAAGTCATCCCGGAGAAATCCGGGATCCAGGAACCCATGGAGTTCACTGGACACCGGCGTGCGCCGGGGTGGCGAGGCGTTATTCATCAGGCCGCCAAGAAGGTTGCCGTAAGCTACCCATCGTCACAACGTCGCGACGAACTCCTCGATCAGGGCGTTGACCTTGCCCGGGATCTCCGTGGGCGGGAAATGACCGGCGTCGGGGAGCTTGATGTACTTCGAGCCCGGCACCGCCTCGTGGATCTCTTTCTCGTACTCCGGCGGATTGCCGTGATCCTGCAGGCCGCGCAGCAGCAGCAGCTTCGGTTTGAGGCCCGCGATGCGGCCGCGCACGTCGAAAGCGTCGATCGTCTTGAGATCGTGAAGTTGGGACAGCGGGCCCACCTGGCGGTGCCGCTCCAGCAGGCGCTCGCGCAAGCCCGGCTCCACCAGGTGCATCGCGTTGCGCTGGTACGCGAGCCACTCGTCGTAGACCTTCGGGTCCTCCAGGGCGCGCAGCCGCAACTCGTAAGTGCCCGGCGGGCGCACCTTGGGCCGCGCCGCCACCGTCATCACCACGAGGCCCTTCACTTCCTCCGGGTAGTCGAGGCCGTACTGCAGCGCGATCGACGCGCCCAGCGTGTAGCCGACCAGGACGAGGTCCCGGTTCAGTCCCTGCGCCCACAGCCAGCCGCGCACCCACTCGGTATAGCGCGCGATGTCCGGGCATCGCGTGCCCTCCAGGTGCCCGGGCAGGTTGGGGGCGACGCTGCCCGGGAAGTGCTTGAGTTGATAGTAATAGGCGTCCGCGCAGGCGCCCGCGCCCGGACCGTGGAGAAACACGAGTTGCGACATGGGAGAATTCCTTGGCTATAGGGGAAGAATGGCAATTGCAACTCTAACTCAATTCAAATACTTAGTTTTCTGCCATAGCACCCGGTTGGCATGAGGCAGGTTCTGGGTCCATACTTTCGCAAAGAGTACATACGTACATACCAGCGAGGAGAGCCCATGACCCGTATTGCCATCTCGATGATCCTGTTCGCCGCCGCGGGATGGTTCGCCGGCGGCGCCCTGGCGCAACCCTACCCGGCCAAGCCGGTACGCGTCATCGTTCCCGCGGCGCCGGGCGACAGTTGCGACGTGCTCTCGCGGCTGATCGGGCAGAAGGTCGGCGAGCGCCTGGGACAGCCGTTTTCCGCGGACAACCGCGTCGGCGCGGGCGGCCAGCTGGGCCTGCAGCTGCTCACCCAGTCCCCGGCGGACGGCTACACCATCGCCTGCGGCCAGGGCGGCAACATGGTGATCGTTCCGATCGCCTACAAAAAGGTCGCCTACGACACGCTGAAGGATTTCGTGGCGATACAGATCCCGGTGACCAATTTCCTCGGGCTGGTGGTGCACCCCAGCGTGCCGTTCCAGAACGTGAAGGACCTGGTCTCCTACGGTAAAGCCAACCCCGGCAAGCTCGTCTTCGGCAGCAACGGCGAAGGTGCCTTCGTCCATTTCTCGGTCGAGTTGCTGCGCACCCTGGGGGGCTTCACCTACCTGCACGTGCCCTACAAGGGCGTAGCGCCCGTCCTCATCGACATCATCAGCGGGCGCATCGACTCGACGATCACCTCCTTCGTCTCGGTCAAGCCCTACATCGACGCCGGGCGCCTCAAGCTCCTCGCCATCGGCCGCGCCACGCGCTCGCCCAAGTACCCCAGCTACCCGACGATCGCGGAGACGCTGCCTGGCTATGAAAACAGCGGCTGGTTCGGGTTCATCGCGCCCGCCGGCACCCCGCGCGAAATCGTGGCCCTGCTCAACAAGGAAATGAACCGCGCCGTGACGCAGCCGGACGTGCGCGAGAAGCTCGACGCCTACGGGCTCGAAATCCACACCGAATCGCCGGAATACTTCGCCGACGTCATCCGCCGGGACATCGAGAAGTGGGGCAAGGTCGCGCGCGATATCGGCTTCAAGCAACTCTGATGCGCTAGGGGACAGACCACCAAGACAGACACTGGTGGTCTGTCCCCTTACCGGTCGCTCAGGAGAGAACCATGACCCGCATGTCCGGGGGTAAAGCCCTCATCGAATCGCTCTACGCCCACAACGTCGAAACGGTGTTCGGCGTGCTCGGCAGCACGCTGCTGCCGGCCTACGACGCCCTGTGCGACCGCAGCGACATCCGCCTGATCGCGCCGCGCGGCGAGGACGGCGCGGTGCACATGGCCGACGCCTACACCCGCGTCTCCGGCAAGCCGGGCGTCGCCATGATCACCGTGGGCGCCGGCGCCGCGGCGAGCCTCTCAGCCATGGGCGAGGCCTACGCGGAGTCGTGGCCGGTGCTCAACATCATCACGCAGGTGCCAACCCAGTACCTCGGCCAGGCGAAGGGCGTCTACCACGAGAACCCCGGGCAGCTGGACATGTTCAAGTCGGTCACCAAGTGGGCGCACCGGGTCACGAGCACGGCCGAGATCCCGGAGGCGGTACGCGAGGCGTTCCGGCGCATGAACTCGGGCCGCCGCCGGCCGGTCGCGCTGGAGATTCCCGCCGACCTGCTGCGCAACGAGGCCGACGTAGAGATCCACGGCCCCTTGCCGCTCGACAAGGTGGCGGTGGACGACGCGGCGATCGCGCGCGCGGCGGATATGCTGGCGGGCGCCGCGAAGCCGCTGCTGTGGGCGGGCGGCGGCGTGGTGCAGGCCAGCGCCGGCAAGGAGCTGCAGGAACTCGCCGAGCTGCTGCAGGCGCCGGTCCTGTCCACCAGCGGCTCGCGCGGCATCGTCCCCGAGGACCACCCGCTCGCGCTGGGCAACCTCCTCACGATGGCGTACGTGGTGGAGTCCCAGGTGATGGACACCGCCGACGTCATGCTCGCCCTCGGCACGCGTCTGACCGAGCGCACGACGCGCTCGCGCCGCAAGGACGCGGAGTCGGACGTCACCGGCCGCTCGGCCAAGGGCTGGACCATGCGCATCCCGAAGAAGCTGATTCATTCGGACATCGACCCGGCCGAGTTCAACCTGAACTACCCGGCCGAGCTGACGATCCAGGGCGACGCGAAGGACGTGCTGGTGAAGCTGATCGCGGCGCTGCGCGCGAATAAGCTGCCGGCGCGGGCGTCGCGCGCGCAGGAAATCGGAGCGGTCAAGGCCGCCGCCCGCAAGGAGCTGCGCGAGCGGGTGCCCGCCGAGATGGAGATGATCGACGCCATCCGCGAGGTGCTGCCGCGCGACACCATCGTCGCCGCGCAGTCGATCGTCGGCCACTGGACGCGCTACACGCTGGAGATGTACCAGCCGGCGAGCTTTCTCTTCGCCAACACGTTCGGCTCGATGGGCTTCTCCTTTCACGCCGCCATCGGGGCGAAGATCGCCTGCCCCAACCGCCCGGTGGTCGCGTTCTGCGGCGACGGCGGCTTCATGTTCGGCGCGGGCGAACTCGCGACGATCGCGCACTACCGGCTCAACATCCCCATCGTGGTGATCAACAACGGCGGCTACAAGATCCTCAACAACACGCAGCGCCGCCGCTTCGGCCGCACCATCGGCACCGAGCTCACCAACCCCGACTTCGTGAAGCTGGGAGACGCGTTCGGCTTCCGCACCTGCCGCGCCAAGGGCACGGCCGAGCTGAAGCAGGCGCTGCAGCAGGCGATCAAGGCCGATTCCGCGACGATGATCGAGGTGCCCATCGAGTTCGTGCCGTACCGCTAACCGCCGGAATGAGGAGGCGCTTGTGAAAACGACCGATCGCAACCGGATCGCGCGCGCTGCCGTCGCCCTGCTGGCCGCGTCGCTCGCGCAGCCGGGCGGCCCCGCCCTCGCGCAGGAATGGAAACCGGACAGGAACGTCGAGCTCGTGGTCGGCGCCGGCGCCGGCGGCGGCAACGACAAAACGGCGCGCACGATCCAGAAGCTGCTCCAGGAAAACAAGTTCGTGCCGGTGCCCATCAACGTCGTGAACAAGCCGGGCGGCGGCGGCGCCATCGCCGTCACCTACATGCAGCAGAACGCGGGCAAGAACAACGTCATCGGCGTCAGCTCGAACACGCTGCTCACGAACCACATCACCAAGAAGAACTCGCCCAACCCCGCGGACGTCACCCCGCTTGCCATCCTGATCAACGAGTACATCGCGTTCAACGTCAAGGCGGACTCGCCGATCCAGAGCGGCAAGGACCTGGTCGCGCGCCTGAAGGCCAACCCCGCCTCGGTGGCAGTGGGAATCTCGAGTGCGCTCGGCAACATCAACCACATCGCGTTCGCGGCGGTCGCGCGGGAGGCCGGCGTCGACCCGAGGAAGGCCAAAACGGTCGTGTTCGACTCCTCCAGCGCGTCCATCACCGCGCTGATGGGCGGGCACATCGACCTGGTGGTGGGCCCGGTGAGCATCGCGGTGCGGTACATCGAATCGGGGCAAATCAGGGCGCTGGGTATCACGGCGCCGACGCGCAGGAAAGGCGTGCTGGCCTCCGTGCCGACGTGGAAGGAGCTCGGGCTCGACGCGGTCGTCGACAACTGGCGCGGCATCATCGGGCCGAAGGGCATGCCACCGCCGCAGGTCGCGTTCTGGGACCAGGCGTTCAGCCGCGTGTTCGAGCGGGAGGAATGGAAGAAGGATCTCGAGCAGAACCACTGGGACAACGCGGCGCTGACGAGCCGCGCGGCCGCCAAGTACCTGGACGGCGAGTACAAGGAACTGAAGCGGACGCTGACCGAGCTCGACCTGGCCACGACCAACTAGGAGCGGCAACCATGCAGATACAGGAGCACCTCAGGCGGGCGGCCAGCTTCGAAGCCAGCGCCCGCAAGCTGGACCCGGTCGCGGACACCGAACTGTACGTCGTCTACCTGATGCGCGCCGGGACCAACCGGGTCAACGCCGCGCTGCACGCGCTGGGGATCACCGACGCGCAGTCATCGGCGGCGCGAATCGGCGATCTCAATCACACCTACAAGCCGCCGCTGCCCGCCGAGCCGCCGGCGGAGGTCAAGGCGATGTTCGAGCCGTTGAGCTTCATCGAGAACCTACGGCCGGAGTACGTCAGGGGGCCCTCGAAACTCACGGCGGAACTGGTGAAATCGTGCCGCCGCGCCCACGAGGAGGTGGTCGCGCGCTCGACCGCGATCATCGACCGGCTGAAGGAGCTCGCGGCATGAACCCGGGACAGCATTTCGACAAGGCGCGCGGCATCCTCGCGGGACTGGCCAAGCTCGACCCGGCGACCGAAGCGCTCGCCATCATCGACGGCACGATGATCGCGGGCTACCACCTCGGCAACGGCGCGCTGCACGCGCATGGCGTGACCGGCCCTTCCGTTCACTACAACACGCCCTCGAAATTCGAGGTGCCGCCCGAGACGCTGCCCACGGCCGTCAAGCCGGTGTACGACGTGTTCGCGGAACTCGAAGCGATGCGCTCGCACTACGTGCGCAGCCCGAACTCGCCGGACGCGCAGGCGGGCGTCCAGGCGCAGAAGCTGCTGGCGCAGATGGCCGCGTTGTGCGGTGTCGACACGAAGTAGCCAGTCACTGTAGTACTCTATCGACACAAGAATTATTGATGCGCTAGGGGACAGACCACCAAGACAGACACTGGTGGTCTGTCCCCTTACCGGTCGCTGGTGGTCTGTCCCCTTACCGGTCGATTCCGCAATTTCAGCGAGCACTTTGACTTAGGTCAATGAGCGGCGCGCCCCACGGCATTATCGTTGTACCAGTCCTTGGAATGCAGCCCGGTTACAGACATTACGGGAGGATCCCATGCTGGTTCGAGACCGAATGAGCACACCTGCGGTGACGATTGCCTCGGGCGCGGATTACAAGTCCGCACTAAGGGAGATGGAAAGTCATTCGCTGCACCACCTGCCCGTGCTGGATAGTGACGGTCAGCTAGTGGGCATGGCGGCCGAGCGCGACCTTCTCGTTGCCGCGATGCACTATCTGCAGTCCGATGTGGAAGTCGGCGACGTCATGCATCGCGGCGTCGTCACCGCAACGCCCGGCATGAGCCTCGCCAGCGCGGCTAGGCTCATGGCGAGTAAACGAATCGGCGGTCTTCCGGTTGTCGATGACACCGGAGCGCTGATCGGCATCATCACCGAAGTCGATATTCTGAGGGCCTTCGCAGAATTCGATTGACCCGTCCAGCCCGCCACTCGCCACTCGTCACTCGTCACTCGTCACTCGTCACTCAAGATTTCTGCCAACGATTCGGCAGAAATCGTGGCCGCCTGCGCGAAGCCCGTAATGACGCGCACCTCGGCTGGAACGATGGCGAACAGTGCGAAGTCGCCCAGCTCGAACAGACCCACCATGTCCGGAAACCGCGCGCTGTAGGCCGCGCGCGCCGCGTCGTGGCGCGGGCCGTTCAGCGCAACCGGCTCCGCCCGCCCCCGCATCGAGACGCGCGCGAGCGTGTGCGGCGCCTGCGTGCCGCTTTCGGGTTCCATGACCATCAGGCCGACGTTCGCCTCCGCGAGCATTTCGCGGGTATGGGCGGACAGGCTGCTCACCAGCAGGACGAATGCGAACGGCTCCGCGACCAACGCGTAGGGGACCATCGAAACGGCCGGCGCGCCAGCGCGCACCGTGCCGAGCGCGGCAACCCGGCAACGCCGCACCAGCTCGGCGGCGCGAACGGCGGATCGTTCCTTCTCCAGTTTCGGTTCATCCCTCATCTCTCAACCTTCCCGCGAAACGCCGGGGCATCGTTCATCTTTTCGCATTCATGGATTGTACTCAGGAGACAGCCCCCCCAGAGAATTATTCAACTCGATCAGAGCTTCGTCATTCTGAGTGATCCGCCCCCTGCCGTATAATGTCCGCTCTCGCGGAAGGAAAAAAAGGGAAAAGTGGCGTCCATCGGGAAATTCAAGCTGCACTACGCCTGGGTCATCCTCTTCTCGGCGTGCGTGCTCAATATCGCCAGCCGCGCCGATGCGGGCTCGTTCGGCGTCTTCGTGGAGCCCCTCGTCGAGCTCTTCGGCTGGTCGCGGGGGGAAATATCGATCGCCTATTCCCTGGCCTTCATCGTCGGGCTGCCTGCCGTGGTGATCATGGGATGGCTGGGCGATCGCTACGGCGCCCGCCCGTTGATGATCGGGGCGGCCATGCTGATCACCGCGGGCACGTTCCTGCTGGGCACCGTCACGGAGCTGTGGCAGTTCTACCTCTTCTACGGTTTTTTCGTGGGCTCGATGGGGCACGCCGCTTTCACCGTGCTGCTGCCCGTCATCCTGACCCGCTGGTTCAACCGTCACATGGGCCTTGCGGTCGGCATCTACTGGGCCGCCATGGGAGTCGGGCCCATGATTTTCGCTCCCGTGTTCCGCTGGCTGATCGACACCCGCGGCTGGGAACGGGCATTCACGTTGATCGCGATCATCGTTGGCGGCATCCTGATGACGTTCTCCCTGTTGATCAGAAGCACCCCCCGGGAAAAGGGGTTGTCTCCTTATGGTAGCGAGGACTCGGCGAGGGAGCCCAAGTCGCACGCCTCTTCCGTACCCGCGACGGCGCACCTGCGCGAGATCCTGGGCCAGCGGCCGGTATGGCTGCTGATCGGCATCCACCATCTCGGTTGCGTCGGTCACTCGGTCATCCTCGCCCACATCGTGTCGATGGCGATCGTTCAGGGCGTGTCCGGGATGGAGGCAGCGCTCGCGCTGAGCCTGATCTCGGGCGGCTCGGCCGTGAGCCGCTTCGCTTCCGCGATCCTCGCCGACAAGTTCGGCGGCCGGATATTGCTGACGGCGGCGCTGATCGGCCAGTGCGCCCCCATCTTCATCCTGTTCTTCGCGCAGGAAGCCTGGACGTTCTACGCGTTCGCGCTCATCTTCGGCCTGTGCTACGGCGGCGAGATGGTGGGCTTCCCGATCATCAACCGCCAGTTGTTCGGGGCCGCGGCGCCGCTCGGCACGATCTATTCACTGGAGATGGTTGGCGCCGGCATCGGTATGGCGCTCGGCGGCTGGCTCGGCGGCTTCCTCTTCGACCTGTCCGGCGCCTACACGTGGTCGATCGTTGCAGCCATATTGACGACCTGCCTGGGACTGCCGATGGCGCTCGCCCTGCCGCGTCACAAGACGCCGCCTGCGGCAGGCACGAAGCCCGTTTCGCAGCCGGTGCCCGTTGCGGGCTAAACGCATTCCTTAGGGGACCACTAATATCGTACTAAGGAATGCGGTACTTGCTGGCCTGTCCCTTGCCCTTGCGTTTCGGAATCACTAACAACAAACCCCGCCGTAGCGGGGTCTGTGTGCGCGCTGATTTGCAGTCGTCGCGGCCGGGTTTGACAGGAAGTGCCGGGTTTTACCCGAACCAACCGTTGAACTTCGGGATCAGCAGCCTTTGTTGGCGTGTCCTTTCGCCCAACCTTTACCTTTCCCCTTGCGCCTGCACTCGTCACCATCGTAATAACGGCCGTCCAGGCTGCTGTAGTGCGTGGACGGAGACTTTCCGGCGTTCGGTGCAGTTGTTGCGGCTGCCGAAGGCGCTGCGCTGCCGCTCCCGCCGCCAAGGTTCTTGCCGACGACCGCACCGGTAGCGCCACCGACGCCTGCGCCGACTACGGCGCCCGTCTTGCCACCGGCCGATTGCCCGATCGCCGCTCCGGCACCGCCGCCTACGGCGCCACCGACGATTGCGCCGGTCTTGCCCTTACCCGTGGTCGTGGCTGCCGCGCCCGCAGCACCGCCGACGGCGCCGCCGATAATGGCGCCGCGCGTCTGGTCCTTATCGATTGCCTGACCCACGGCCGCCCCGCCAGCGCCGCCAATCCCGCCGCCAACTGCCGTGCGCGCATCACTGGCGAGCGCGGAATGGGTAAGCGCGAGACCGAGCGCCATTACCCCAAGGACTACCCGTGTTCCGAATCTGGCTGTCATGTGGACCTCCCCTGGTAATCTCAATTCAGGACGCCATGCTGGCTCAGTTCGTCGCAATGAGGCTATTAATTCCGTCACGAACCCTTGTTTATATCGGCGCGATCCGTGCCAGGGTTCCTGTTGCGAGGGCCAGTCTGGCTGTAAGCCGCCTACCGGCCCATCTCTTAGCAAGCATGACGCCGCGCCGGAAGCCGGCGCCGCAGTGGGAGTTCAGGCGGAAACAGGCTGTACCGTGGCGGGGTCTTTGCGGGCTTCGGCGTCTGACGCCGGGTGTTTCAAGGAAGGGAGCAGGAACAACAGATCAGGCCGTTTAGCTGCTTGATACTTTCGAAATTCGACTTTCGAATTTCGACTTGGGTTTTATTCCGGCCCCACGAAACCGATATACGCCCCGCAAGCATCAGTGGGCGACACGAGCATCGCGTGCTCTCCGGTGTCGCGCACGCCGCGCGCGGGGGGCGGCATGCCGTGCTGCTCCATCCAGCGGGCGGCCGCGCCCATGCTGGTGGTGCGGAAGAGCGCCTGGAACGGGCCGGGACCGCGGCGCGCGAGCGCATCGGCGGCCGGCCCCGGCGCGTAGGGATGCGCGATGGTAAGACCGGCGGTGCCGAACTGAAACACCGCCATGTGCGACATGATCACCGTGCCCTTGTACATCCGCGGCTCAGACACGCCGAGCACTTTCGAGTAGGCCGCGACGGAAGCCTCGAGATCCTGCACGACGATGTAGGTGCGCTCCAGAAAGCGCACGCCGTTGGGATGCGGGCCCGCGCCGGGCGTGTGCTTGCGGCGCTCCGCCATCGGCGTGAGGTGCTGGATGAAGAAGAGCGGCAGCGGGTTTTCCGGGCCGAGCAGCGCGGCTTTCCACCGGAACTCCTGCCCGCCCTGGGCGCGCCGGCCGTCCACGACGTCGCTCACGTCCACGCCGCGGGCGCGCATCGCGGCGACGTCCGCCGCGAGATCGTCGCTTTGCAGAACGGCGTAGCAGATCCCGCCGCCCGCAGCGATGAATGCGGCCCGGTCGCGGCGCCACCGCCCCGCTGCCGCCTCGGCCGCCCGGTCCTCGGCCGGGTTGCGGATCGCCAGCAGCTCGAGGTAGTCCTCTTCGTTGAACGCGATCGCGTTGTGGGTGCCCTTGCCGGGATGCACGCCGCCCGGCTGGACGTTAAAGCCCATCTTCCTGTACTGCTCCGTGCCCTGTGCGAGGTCAGGGACACAGATCATCAGGTGATCGATGCGGGTGAACATGATTCAGGGATGAGGGATGCACGGCTCAGCGCGCCGGCGCCACCTGCCAGTCCTGCCGGCGGAACCGCTTCCGGCGAGAGGCCGTCGGGCGCTCGCTCTTGAGGTACTCGCGGACGCGCTGGTGCACGGCCTCCTGGACATCGTTCGGCAAAGTTGCAGCGGCTGCCTCGAAGCGGGCCGCGAACTTCTCGGCCGCGGGCGGGCTGGCCGGCCCCGCGCCGTCGTGGAAAAAACCGCCAACGCGATGCCACACCAGCGCGCGCTCGTCCGAGTCCGCCCCGTAGCAGAGCTGGAACAGGGTGATGTCCCCGCTGTCGGTCTGCCACACGAAGAGATCGAAGTAATCGTCGTGGAACCAGCGCCGGCGCGTTCGGGGCTCGTCGGCCACTCCCTGGATTTCTCGCAAGATCAGTTCTCCCGTTCAATAACTTCCCATACTATAGTCGCCGCTCCGTTCTACTTCAATTCACGGGAATTCCTGGTGGCCTGTCCCTGAGGTTTCCGCAAACTCCTGCGCCCCCAAGACCTGCCGTGCTGTGCCAGAATCGACACGAAGCATTTAGGAGAGATGAAGATGCGTGAAGGGCCAATCACCGCACTGGCTTGGGCTTCCGGACTGATGATGGCGGCGCTCACCGCGGGACCGGTCATGGCGCAGGCGTATCCCGCCAAGCCGGTACGGGTGATCGTGCCGGTCAGCCCCGGCGGCGGGTCCGACGTGCCGGCGCGAATCTTCGCCCAGGCGATCTCGGAAGAGCTGGGCTGGCGATTCGTGATCGACAATCGAGCCGGTGCTGCCGGCCGCATCGGCACCGAGCTCGCGGCGCGGGCGCCGGCCGACGGCTACACTCTCCTCCTCGGCGGCTCCACGCCCAACGCAGTCGTGCAGAGCAGCGTGCCGAACCTGCCGTACGACACCCTGCGCGACTTCGTGCCGGTCACCCTCATCGCCAGGTCCGATTTCATCCTGGTCGCGCACCCATCGCTGCCTGTGAAATCGGTCAAGGACGTGGTCGCGCTCGCCAGAGCCCGGCCGGGACAGATCAACTTCGGGTCCGTCGGCAATATGTCCGGCGCGCACGTCACGGGTGAACTCCTGAAGCAGCTGGCCCGGATCGATATCGTGCACGTTCCCTACAATGGGCCGGCCCCCGCCATGGTCGCGCTGCTGAGCGGGGAGGTCTCGCTCTATTTCGGCAGCGGCGCCAGCGTCACCGTGCACGCCAAGGCGGGCCGCCTGCGGCCGCTCGCGACGGCCGGCCTCAAGCGCTCGAAGATGTTCCCCGACCTTCCCACCGTCAACGAGACGGTGCCGGGGCACGAAGCATCGCTGTGGTACGGCATCCTCGTGCCGACCGGCACGCCGAAGCACATCATCGCCGCCCTGGACGAGGCGTTCATCAAGGCCGGGCGAGCGCCGCGGGTCGTGGAGACGCTCGCGGCCGTTTCGATGGAGCCGATCACCAACTCACCCGACGAATTCACCGCTTTCATCAAGGCGGAGATCGCCAAGTGGGGAAGAGTCGTGAAGGCGTCCGGCGTCCCGCTCGACTAAACGACCGACGGGTTCTCGCCTCACGCCTTTCGACTTCAGTTTTCCCCCCGAGCTTGCGCCGCGAATGCGGCTGTGAGGCGGGTACGATTGTAGTAGTTTTTTGGGGGACAGACCGAGCTGACCCGGCATTTCCCCGGGGCCCCGGCCCCGGGGCAGGAGTCAGTCGAAGAACGCAAATGTCCTGGTTTCGATGCTCTCGCGCGGCGGCGCTCCCGCCGGCGTTGCGGGATCGTCGAACGCGCTGTGCGCGGTGAAGCGCGAGGGCATGCCGGCATCGGAATCGAACACCTTGAACACCAGCGCCTCGTCGCGCTCCATCAGCGGGAAGTAGTACCACTCGTGCGCCGGGTTATGGGCGATGTGGTAGACCTCGCCGGTACGGTCCCGGTAGCGGCGCTCGACCCGTATGAAACCCTGCTGCGGAATCGAGCGGCCATCGCAGATGCCGAGCGGGTCGATCAGCACCTTGCCGTGGATCGGCCGCCACACCTGGATGATGGCCCAGCGCTTCCGGAAGCAGCGCTCGGCCTCGGCGTCGCCGACGATTTCGCGCAGCCGCCGCGGCGCGGACGCCTCGGTATAGTCGTTGTGCACGCCCTTCACCGTCGGCCGCGCGTTCATTGACTTCTGCATCGCCTCGTCGCTGACGCGAAGGGTGTGGTCGAACACCACCACCTCGGCGGCGCCGGAATGCTTTCTGATGAGCGCCTGCACCTCCGGGTCATAGACGCGCGCGCGCCCCGCTTCGTCGGTGAAGTCCCTGACGCCGGTGCGGTGGTCGCAGAACATGAACCCATGGACGTCGAGCTGGAACGTGTCGCGCAGCGGCCTGCCATTGCGGACCGTCATCTCATGCTGCCGGTATTGCGGCGGGATCGCCTTGTGCTCCATCTCCGGCCAATCGATGTAGCGCACCGGCGGCACCCCGGTATCGACGACGTAATTGAAGCTGGCGAGTAGGGTATCGGTTGCGGGTTTCGTGGCAGTGAGCTGCATGGGTTGTTTCCTCGTCCGGTTTACGACACGCATCATAGCGGCTTTCGGAAAGCCGCGCGCACGGATCAGGGAGCGGACACGCGATCGATGCAGCCGGCGTCGATCGCCTTGGCGCCCTGCACCCCAGCCAGGGTCCCGAGAGGCCCATCGACGTAACCGCCGATC
>CAZFRR010000081.1:0-5704 GCA_964521405.1 uncultured Streptomycetaceae bacterium
ACAATTGAACCGCCAAGACGCCAAGGCGCCAAGAATAAAATGAAATAAGGCTAAATTCGTTCGAACTGTAATCAGCGAAATCGCCCAATATCTCTGGTTTTATATCTCATTGCTGGTGTTTGGCTTTGTTGTTGTTTCTTAAGGCGCCTTGGCGTCTTGGCGGTTCGATGATCTGGCTTTGCTTGGCGGTTGAAGGGGGATAAGTGGCAGGGTTAAAGGGAAAAACGATATTCATCACCGGGGCAACGCGGGGCATCGGCCGCGAGATCGCGTTGAAGTGCGCGCGCGACGGCGCCAGCATCATCGTGACCGGAAAGTCCATCCAGCCGCATCCCAGGCTGCCGGGTACCATCCACAGCGTGGCGCAGGAAGTCGAGGCCGCGGGCGGCAAGGCACTGGCCTTGCAGCTCGATGTGCGCGACGCCGATGCCGTGGCGGCCGCGGTGCAGCGCGCCGTTGAAACATTTGGCGGGATCGATGCATTGATCAACAACGCGAGCGCGATCCTGCTGGCCGGCACGCTCGAAACATCCGTCAAGCGCCTCGACCTGATGCTGGGGGTGAACCTGCGCGGAACCTTCGTTTGCTCTCAGGCGTGCATTCCCCATCTAAAGAAAGCCGCAAATCCTCATATACTTACACTGTCCCCGCCGCTCAACATGCATCCCCGCTGGTTCAAGTCGCACGGCGCCTATACCATGGCGAAATATGGCATGAGCCTGTGCACGCTCGGGATGGCGGAGGAGTTCCGGGGGGAGGGTATCGCGGTGAACTCGCTGTGGCCGCGCACGACGATCGCGACCGCCGCCATCGAGGTGAACTTCCCCGAGGCGATACTCAAGGCGAGCCGCAAGCCCGCGATCATGG
Source organism: uncultured Streptomycetaceae bacterium (assembly GCA_964521405.1). Taxonomy (GTDB): domain Bacteria; phylum Pseudomonadota; class Gammaproteobacteria; order Burkholderiales; family SG8-41; genus SG8-41. The sequence goes on from CAZFRR010000081.1 coordinate 868, forward strand.
CGGACGCGGCCTACGCGATCCTGAATCGCGACAGCCGCAAGGCGACCGGCAACTTCTATATCGACGAAACGGTGTTGCGGGAGGAGGGTGTCACCAACTTCGATCAGTACGCCGTCACTCCGGGAAGCAGTCTTTATACCGACTTGTTCCTTGATTGATGAAGGCGTGAATCGTGAATCGTGAATCGTGATTCGACTTGGCCATTAATGCTCCTCTCCTTATCGATGAAGGGCGCTCGCGCAGCGAGCGGGGTGATGGGGCTTTCGACTCACGACTCACGAATCACGAATCACCAGCGATAGCGTAAATAAGGAGGAGACCATGTCACAACCAACCAGCCATCTGATTCCGGTCGAAGCCGCGGTGACCCTCGACGGCCTGTTTCGCGAGCGGGTAAAGAACACGCCGGACCTCGTTGCCTACCGCGCTCACGATGCGCAGCAAAACCTCTGGCGGGAATTCACCTGGGCGCAGATCGATCGCCAGGTGGCGCGCTGGCAGTCGGCGCTCGAGCGCGACGGCTTGAAGGCGGGCGACCGCGTCGCGTTGATGCTGAAGAATTCGCCGGAATGGGTGATGTTCGACCAGGCAGCGCTTGGCCTGGGGCTGGTGGTGGTGCCGCTCTACACCCAGGACCGGCCGGACAACGTCGCTTACATCCTCAACGATGCCGGCTGCAAGGTGCTGCTGCTGGAGGGCGCCGAGCAATGGCATGCGTTTGCCGAGGTGAGGGGGCAGCTCGCGGGCTTGACGCGCATCCTCACCGTCGATGCGGTTCCCAATGCCGGCGATGCGCGCGTGAAGTCGCTGGCGGAATGGCTGCCGGAAGCGAGCGGCGCAACGCGCCACGTGCCGCGCGACCCGCATGCGCTCGCGACCATCGTCTATACCTCCGGCACCACCGGCCGGCCCAAGGGTGTGATGCTGTCGCACAACAACATCCTCAGCAACGCCGCGGCCGGCTGCAGCGTGATGACCGTGGGTCACGAGGACCTGTTTCTTTCCTTCCTCCCGCTGTCGCATACGTTCGAGCGCACCTGCGGCTACTATCTCGCGATCATGACCGGGGCCACGACCGCCTACGCGCGCTCGGTCCTGGTGCTGGGGGAAGACCTGCAGGCGATACGGCCCACGATCCTGGTGTCGGTCCCGCGTATCTACGAGCGCGTTTACGGCCGGATCCGGGCGGCGCTGGATGAAGGCCCGCCGCTCAAGAAGAAACTGTTCGAGCTCGCGGTCGAGGTTGGCTACGCTCGTTTTGATCACGCACAGGGGCGCGGTCCCTGGAAACCCTCGTTCCTGCTGTGGCCGGTGTTAAATGCGCTGGTGGCGAAGAAAATTCTGGCGCGCCTGGGAGGCAGGCTGCGAGCCGCATTGAGCGGTGGCGCGGCGCTGCCGCCGGACATCTCGCGGGTGTTCACGGGGCTCGGCCTTTGCGTGCTGCAAGGTTACGGGCTCACCGAAACCAGCCCGATTTCAACCGCCAACCGTCCCGACGATAACCTGCCGGCCAGCATCGGCAAGACGGTGCCCGGCGTGCAGGTCAAGCTCGGGCCGCAGAACGCGCTCTTGATCAAGGGGCCGAACGTGATGCTGGGTTACTGGAACAACCCGGAAGCGACCCAGGCGATGATCCAGCCCGACGGCTGGCTCAATTCCGGCGACACCGCGCGCATCGACGAGGAGGGGCGGGTCTTCATCACCGGGCGCCTGAAGGAAATCATCGTGCTCTCGAACGGCGAGAAGGTGCCGCCGGTGGACATCGAGTCCGCCATTGCGCGCGATCCCCTGTTCGAGCAGGTGATGCTGCTGGGCGAGGGCAAGCCGTACTTGAGCGTGATGACGGTGCTCAATACCGACCACTGGAAAAAGCTGTGCGCGGAAGAAGGGCTCGATCCCATCCCGGTGGGCGCGACCTCGAAGCGCGTCGAGGAAATCCTGCGCGTGCGCATTGCCGCGCAGATGAAAGAGTTCCCGGGCTACGCCCAGGTCCGCCGCGTAGCCGCGACGCTCGACCCCTGGACAGTGGAGAACGGTTTCCTCACCCCGACCATGAAGTTGAAGCGCGCCAAGGTCATGGAGAGGTTCAACGCCGAGATCGACGGCATGTACGCGGGTCATTGACCGGCGTTGCCTGTTCCGAGTTCCGAGTTCCGAGTTCCGAGTTCCGGGTTCCGGGTTCCGGGTTCCGAGTTCCGAGTTCCGAGTTCCGAGTTCCGAGTTCCGAGTTCCGAGTTCAAGGTTCTAGGTTCAAAGTTCAAAACCGGAACCCTCGAATCAGAACCCGCTCGAATCTTGCTTGAACCTTGAACCTTGAACCTTGAACCTTGAACCTTGAACCTTGAACCTTGAACCTTGAACCTTGATGAGCGACCAACGCCCCACCACGACTCTCCCGGTCGGCAAGGACGTCACGCTGCGCGTGGTGCCGATGCCGGCCGACGAGAACCAGGCCGGCGACATTTTCGGCGGTTGGATCATGGCGCAGGTGGACATTGCCGGCAGCATTCCGGCGGTGCGCCAGGCGAAGGGCAGGGTCGCGACGGTGGCGGTCAATTCGTTCCAGTTCAAGCAACCGGTGCTGGTGGGGGACGTCGTCAGCTTTTACGCGGAGGTGGTGCGCGTCGGGCGCACCTCGATTACCGTCAACGTCGAGGTTTATGCGCAGCGCAGACCGGAGCGCGAGCAGGTCGTAAAAGTGACTGAAGCGACGCTGACTTACGTGGCAATTGACGATAACCGCAACCCTCGTGTTGTATCGACGCAACAGTAACCCCTTGTTCTGACGCTAATTTGTTGTATAGATAGCTACTGAGTGTAAGATAAGTCACAAGTTCCGGCCGTTGCCTAGCGGTGTCGGCGGGTCCCAACAAAAAGGAGGAGTCATCATGGAATCGTTTGCGAAGAAGGTAACGACGATCGCAGTTGCCGCGGCGCTGGGCGGGCTGACATCGGGCGCCATCGCCGGCGGATTTGCGATCGGCACTCAAAGCGGAAGCGGAACGGGTAACGCGTTCGCGGGCGGCGCGGCGGCGGCGGACGATGCGAGCGTGGCGTGGTTCAACCCCGCCGCGATGACGCTGATTCCCGGCACCCAGGTATCCGGCGCGCTGCATGTGCTGAAACCGTCCTTCAAGTTCCAGAATACTACTTCGACGTCACCCATAGGAACTGGCGAAGGCGGCGACGGGGGCGACTGGGCGTTTGTGCCCAACGGGTTCTTTACCATGGCCATCAACCCGAATCTGAGTTTCGGGGTGGCGCTCAATGTGCCGTTCGGCCTCACGACCGAGTACGACAGTGGCTGGCGCGGGCAGTTTACGGCTCTCAAGTCCGAGATCAAGACCATCAACATCAACCCCTCAGTCGCGTACAAGATCAACAACACGGTGTCGATCGGCGGCGGGCTGAGCCTTCAGAAGATTGAAGCCGAGCTGACAAAGAGTGCGGGCCCAGCCGGGATAAGCAAACTGGAAGCGGATGACATTGGCTATGGATACAATTTGGGAGTGATATTCCAGGCCGGGCAGAACACGCGCATCGGTGCGCATTACCGTTCCAAGATCAAGTACGAACTCGAGGGAACTGCGACGTTCAGCGTCGCGACGGTCGCAAACGGCAACGTCCGCGCGGATCTGGAGGTGCCGCCGAGTGCGTCATTCAGTGCTTTCCACACTATGGGCAACTGGGAGCTGATGGGCGACCTGACCTGGACCGGCTGGAGCAGCGTTCAGCAGTTGGTTGTCATACGAACGACCGCGGCGACGACACTACCCGGAATACCTGGTGCGGTTGGCGCCACGCTCACTACCGAAACATTTAATTGGGACGACACGTGGCGCTATGCGGTCGGAGCGAACTACAAATTGAACCCCCAGACCAAGCTCCGCTTCGGCGTGGCGCTCGATAAGACGCCCACGAACGATACCGACCGCACTGCGCGGCTGCCGGACCAGGACCGCACCTGGCTCGCGTTCGGCGTCCAGTACAAGCCGTCGAAGGCGGGCATACTTGACGTTGGCTACGCCCACGAGTTCATCAAGGACGCGAGTGTCAACAATTTACAGCTTGGTGGCGCGGCGGGCCGGCTGACGGGCAGTTTCAATAACAAGGCTGACATCTTCTCCGTCCAGTACTCCCACTCGTTCTGACCGCGCTAGCGGCAGCCAGGAAGCCGGGCGAAGCCGCCCGGCTTTTTTTATTCCCGCTTTGGCCCGCGTGCTAGAATCACCGTTCCTTTCGAGGTGGTGAGATGCCTGCCGCTTCTTCCTTTGTCGTGCGCAAGGCCGCCGTGCTCGGCGCCGGCGTGATGGGCGCGCAGATCGCCGCGCACCTCGTCAACGCCAACGTCTCCGCCATCCTCTTCGAGCTGCCCGCGAAAGAGGGCGATCCCAACGGCAACGTGCTGAAGGCGATCGAGAATCTGAAGAAGCTCGAGCCCAGCCCGCTTTCGACTTCATCGAAAGCGGGCTTGATTGAAGCAGCGAACTATGATCAGCACCTCGACCGGTTGAAGGAGTGCGACCTTATCATTGAGGCCATCGCCGAGCGCATGGACTGGAAGGCGGACCTTTACAGAAAGGTTGCCCCCCACATTGGCGAACACGCCATCTTCGCGAGCAACACGTCGGGTTTATCCATTAATAAATTGTCAGAATCTTTTCCTCAGGAACTGCGGAAAAGATTCTGTGGCGTACATTTCTTCAACCCGCCGCGCTACATGCATCTCGTCGAGCTGATCGCCACGGCCGATACCGATGCCGCGATCCTCGACGACCTCGAGAAGTTCCTCGTCACCACGCTCGGCAAGGGCGTGATCCGCGCCAAGGACACGCCC
>CAZFRR010000082.1:0-61964 GCA_964521405.1 uncultured Streptomycetaceae bacterium
GCCATGATGCTCATCACCGCCATGCGGATGGCGATGCCGAAGGTGACCTGGGGCAGGATCACCGATTGCTTGCCGTCGGCGACGCTCGAGTCGATCTCCACGCCGCGGTTCATCGGGCCGGGGTGGAGCACGATGGCGTCAGGCTTGGCGAGCGCGAGCTTGTCCTGGGTGAGCCCGTAATACTTGTAGAACTCCTGCGCCGAGGGCAGCAGCGCCCCCTGCATGCGCTCGTTCTGCAGCCGCAGCATCGTCACCACGTCCACGTCCTTCAGCCCCTGGCGCATGTCGTGATAGACGTGCACGCCGAGGCTCTCGACGCGGGCGGGCAGCAGCGTCTTGGGGCCGATGACGCGGATCTCGGGGCAGCCGAGTGTCGCGAAGGCGTGGATCTGCGAGCGCGCCACGCGCGAGTGCAGGACGTCGCCGACGATCGCCACCCGCAGGCTGGAGAAGTCCTTCTTGTAGTGGCGGATGGTGTACATGTCGAGCAGGCCCTGCGTCGGGTGCGAGTGGCGCCCGTCGCCGGCGTTGATGACGTGGATGTCGGGCGCGACGTGGCGCGCGATGAAATGCGGCGCGCCGCTCTCGCTGTGCCGCACCACGAACATGTCGGCGTGCATCGCGGACAGGTTGTCCACCGTGTCGAGCAGGCTCTCGCCCTTCGTCTGGGAGGACGCGTTGATATTGAGATTGATGACATCGGCGGAGAGCCGCTTGGCGGCGATCTCGAACGTGGTGCGCGTGCGCGTGGACGGCTCGAAGAAGACGTTGAACACGGACTTGCCGCGCAGCAGCGGGACCTTCTTCACCTTGGTGCCGACGAAGGACTTCGCCGTGTCGAGGATCTGCCACAGGATCTCGGCCGGCAGCCCCTCCAGCGTGAGCAGGTGATGCAGCTGGCCCTTTTTGTCGAGCTGCGGGTTGGAGGGGTGGAGCCACATCAGGATTTGGCCTCGCGCAACACGAGCTCGAGACGGCCCCTGGCGTCGCGCTTGAGACCGACGCTCTGCCCGGGCTTAAGCGCGAGCGTGGCGCCCACGAATTGCGCGGCGATCGGGAGTTGCCGCCCGTCCCGGTCCACCAGCGTGGCGAGCCGCACCGCTGTTGGCCGGCCGTAGTCGAAGATCTCGTTCAACGCCGCGCGGATGGTGCGGCCGGTGTAGAGCACGTCGTCGACGAGGACGATATCGCGGCCCTCGACCTCAAAGGGGATTTCGGAGCGCTTGACGTCGCGGTGCAGCCCGCGCGCCTGGTAGTCGTCGCGGTAGAAGGAAACGTCGAGGCTGGCGAGGGGCGTCTGGAGCTTGAGGGCCTGGTGCAGCCGCTCGGCGACCCAGACGCCGCCGGTGTGGATACCAATTAAACCCGTTTCCGGCCCTATTGCGGGCCGCATCTGCTCGGTGAGCGCTGTCAGCAGCTGCTCGGCGTCAGGTAACGGGTTGCCGGGCATGTTCGCCTATCAAATTGGCGCGCTAGAGTATCACAAATTGCCGCTCGCGGGCGAGCGCCAATGAGTAATTGAGTGATTAGGTGATTGAGTGAATGCATCGCTTGTGCTCAAAGGGCCGCCCGATTCTAACCGAATCACTTAGCCACTTAATCACCCAATCACCATGACCTATTTCGCACTTGCGAAATAGGTCTCGAGGATGCGCTGGGCGGCGACCGCATCGAGGCCGGCCTTCAATCGCGCGCCGCGCGCGCCGGAGGCGCGCAGCAGTTCCCCGGCTTCATGCGAAGTCAGCCGCTCGTCGACGAGCTCGGCGCGCAGGCCGAAGCGCCCCTGCAGCCGCTGGGCGAAGCGGCGGGCAAGCCTGCCGACCGGGTGCTCGGCGCCGTCAGCGTGCGAGGGGACGCCGACCACCAGCAGCACCGGCCGCCACTCGGCGACCAGGCGCTCGATCACCGCAAAGCGCGCGCGGTTCTCCACGGCAGTGATGGTGGCGAGAGGGTGGGCAAGCCGGGTTTCGAAGTCGCCGACGGCGACGCCGGTGCGCTTCGTGCCGAAATCGAACGCGAGGACAGTCCCTGTCCTCGCGCTGTTCCGGGTTCCGGGTTCCATGTTCCGGGTTTAATGTTCAGTGTTCAGTGTTCCAAGTTCAAAGTCGGAACCATCGAAATGCAGCCCATTCCAACCTTGAACCTTGAACCTTGAACCTTGAACCTTGAACCTTGAACCTTGAACCTTGAACCTTGAACTCGGAACTCGGAACTCGGAACTCGGAACCCGGAACGCCGTCAGGCATGTCCCGCCTGCTCGGAGAGGCTCGCGAAGTCGATGCCGAGGAGCCCCATGGCCGCGGGCAGCCGCTTGTCGGCGGGCAGGTCGAAGATCACCTCGGGCCGGGCCTGCACGGTGAGCCAGGCGTTCTGCGCGAGCTCGTTCTCGAGCTGTCCCGGCGCCCAGCCGGCGTAGCCGAGCGTGACGAACAGCTTGCCCGGCCCCTCGCCGCGCGCCACCGCCTGCAGGATGTCCTTGGAGGTGGTGAGGCCGATCTCGGAATTCACCGCCAGTGTGGATTGCCACTGGCCGAGCGGGGTGTGCAGCACGAAGCCGCGATCGACCTGCACCGGGCCGCCAAAGTGGATCGGGATCGCCGTGAGCGCCCCGCCACTTAACGGGATGCTGACCTGCTCGAGCAGCGTTTGCAGGCTCATCTCGAGCGGCCGGTTCACGACGATGCCGAGCGCGCCCTGGTCGTTGTGCTCGCAGATGTAGGTGAGGGTGCGCGAGAAATGCGGGTCCGCCATGGCGGGCATCGCGATGAGGAAATGCTGTGCCAGGTTCATCTGTTACAGGCCTCTCGCTGTTCCCGCTATTCTAAATCAACATTCGTCGTTCCGTGTCGGGCGCTCGTTTCTACTTGCGCCAGAAGACCGGGGTGAAGATCACCAGCACGGTAAAGAGCTCCAGCCGCCCGATCAGCATGGCGAAGGTGCATACCCAGGTCTGGAAGTCGGACAGCACTTCGTAGGTCGTGGCGGGCCCCACCTGGTTGAGACCCGGCCCGGTGTTGTTGATGCTGGCGATCACCGCGCTGAAGGCGGTGACGGCATCCAGGCCGCTGGCGAGGAGCATGAGCGTCATCGTCACGACGCAGCAGACGTAGATGAAAAGGAACGCCAGCACCGCGAACACGACCTTGTTCTCGATCACCTGCCCGCCGAGCTTCACGGGGGTGACCGCGTCGGGGTGGAGCAGCTTCACGAATTCGCGGTAGAGCTGGCGGTACAGGATCTGGGCGCGGATCAGCTTGATCCCGCCGCCGGTCGAGCCGGAGCAGGAGACGAAGCAGCACAGGAACAGCATCCACATCGGCGCGAAAGCCGGCCACAAGTTGTAATCGGTGTTGGCGAAGCCGGTGGTGGTGGCAATGGACACCAGGTTGAACGAGGCAAAGCGCAGCGCGGTCCAGAAATCCGCGTAGACGTTCATGGCGAGCAGGTACAGCGCCACGCCCACGCAGCTCGCCAGCGTGATCAGCAAGAACAGGCCGGCCTCCGGGTCCTGGCGGTAGGGCAGGGCGCTGCGGCCCCGCAAGGCGAGAAAGTGGGTGCCGAAGTTGATGCCGGCCGCCAGCATGAAGAAGATGGCGACGGACTCGATCAGCGGCGAATTCCAGTAGCCGTAGCTCGCGTCATGGCTGGAGAAGCCGCCGAGCCCCATGGTGGCGAACATGTGCACGAACGCGTCGAGCCACGTCATGCCGGCCAGCCAGTACGCCACCACGCAGGCGAGCGAGATAGCCGAGTAGACGACCCACAGTCCCTTGGCGGTCTCGGTGATGCGCGGCGTCAACTTGGCGTCCTTCATCGGCCCCGGGGTTTCAGCCTTGAAGATCTGGCGCCCGCCGACCCCGAGCAGCGGCAGTATCGCCACCGCCAGCACGATCAACCCCATGCCGCCGAGCCACACCAGCAGCCCGCGCCAGATGTTGAGGGCGGGCGCAAGCGTGTCCAGGTTCGTGAGCACCGTCGACCCGGTGGTCGTCAGGCCCGACATTGTCTCGAAGTAGGCATCGGTGAACGAGAGGCCCGGGATCGCCAGCAGCAGCGGAGCCGTGGCGAAGGCGGCGCCGCCGGTCCATGCCAGGGTCACCAGCAGGATGCCGTCCCGCGGGCTGAGATCGCGCCGGTGGCGGCGCGTCAGCACCCAGACGAGGTAACCCGCCGCGCAGTTGAGCGCCATCGAAAAAACAAACGCGGGGGCAGTGCCGTCGCCGTAAGCGAGGGAGACGCCGATGGGGATCAGATGCGACAGGCTCATCACCATCGCGATGATCCCGAGCTGCGGCGCGACCGTCAGCAACGCGCTCATGCCGGGTTCACAGAAAGCCTACATCGACCTGGAACAGTTTCTCGACGCTCGACACCATGCGCTTGTTCACGACGAACACGATGACGTGATCGTCGGATTCGATGACCGTGTCGTGGTGGGCGATGATGACCTCGAAGTCGCGGCCGTTGCCCTGCGCGGGCGCGCCGTGCTTGCCGCGGGAGCGGACGATGGCGCCGATGGTCACGCCCTTGGCGAGATCGAGCTGGTCGACGCGCCGCCCGACTACCCTGGAGGACTTCGGATCGCCGTGCGCGACCAGTTCCAGCGCTTCCGCCGCGCCACGGCGCAGCGAATGCACCACGGCGCAGTCGCCGCGGCGCACGTGCGCGAGCAGCGTGCCGATGGTCACCTGCGCGGGCGAGATCGCGATGTCGATCTCGCCGGACTGCAGGAGGTTCACGTAGGAGCCGCGGTTGATGAGGGCGATCACCTTGCGCGCGCCGCGGCGCTTGGCGAGGAGCGCCGACATGATGTTGGTCTCGTCATCGTTGGTGACGGCGCAGTAGTAATCCATCTCCGCCGCGTTCTCGGCGTCGAGCAGCTCCTCGTCGGTCACGTCCCCGGTCAGCACCAGCGTGCGGTCGAGCTCGGCGGCGAGGCGTTCGGCGGCCGCCTTGTTGTGCTCGATGATCTTGACCTCGTACTTGCCCTCGATCGCCTTTGCCAGGCGCCGCCCGATGTTGCCGCCGCCGCCGATCATCACGCGCTTCACCGGCCGGTCCATGCGGCGCAGCTCGTGCAGGACGTTGCGGATGTTGACGGTGTCGGCGATGAAGAACACTTCGTCGCCGGCTTCCACCACGGTGCTGCCCTCGGGCGCGATCGGGCTGTCGCCGCGGAAGATCGCGGCAACCCGCGTGTCCACCTGCGGCATGTGCTGGCGCAAGTACTGGATCGCGTGACCGACCAGCGGCCCGCCGTGGAACGCGCGCACCGCCACGAGGCTCACCTTGCCATCGGCGAACTCGAGCACCTGGAGCGACTCCGGGAATTCCAGCAGCTTCGCGATGTAGTCGCACAGGATCTGCTCGGGGCAGATCGAGTAATCTACCGCGAAATTCCCGGGCGAAAAGATCTCGGGATGCGACAGGTAGTCAGCGGAGCGGATGCGGGCGATCTTGGTCGGAATGTTGAAAAGGGAGGCGCCGAGCTTGCAGGCCACCATGTTGGTCTCGTCGCTCTGCGTCACCGCGAGCAGGAGATCGGCGTCGCGCGCGCCCGCCTGCTCCAGCACCGCGGGGTGGGCGGCGTTGCCGTTGACGGTGCGCAGATCGAGGCGGTCCTGGAGGCGCTTCAACCGCACCGGCTCGGTGTCGACCACGGTGATGTCGTTCGCCTCGGAAACCAGGCTCTCGGCGACGGAGGAACCGACTTGCCCGGCTCCCAGGATCACGATTCTCAAGTGGGTTTCCCCGAAAGGGACGATTCTAGCAGCCTGTCGGAGCCGGGGTCAGGAACTGCCGTTGTGAACACAGTTGCGGCCGCTCCCAGCCGACAAGCGGGTAACCGCATGGCATAATTTTCAGGATGGGCTCCAGGGGCAATATCCGCATGTATTTCCCCGGCGAGCTGTCGCCCGGCCGCGCCTGCACGCTGCCACCGGCGCAGGCGCACCACGCGCTGAGGGTGCTGCGGCTGACGGCGGGCGACGCGGTGACGCTCTTCAATGGCGATGGCGCCGAGTACGGCGCGGTGATCGAGAGCCTCGCCGGGAAAGCATTGATCGTGAAAATCGGGGAACGCCGCGACGCCGAGCGGGAGTCCCGCCTCGAGATCGTGCTCGGCCAGGCGCTCTCCAGCGGCGAGCGCATGGATTACACCGTGCAGAAGGCGGTCGAGCTGGGCGTGGGCGCCATTCACCCGCTTGCCGCGAACCGCAGCGTGGCGCGGCTCGATGCCGAACGGGCGGAAAAACGCGTGGCGCACTGGCAATCGGTCGTCATCGCGGCATGCGAGCAATGCGGTCGCAATCGCGTTCCGGCGGTGGCGCCGGTTGCTGCGCTCGATGCTTGGCTGGCGCGGCGCGGCGCGCCTGCCGCCGCGCTGCGCCTGCTGCTCTCGCCGCAGGCCGCAACCCGGTTGCGCGATCTTCCCGGACCGGACGGCGCCGTCGTGCTGCTGGCGGGACCGGAAGGCGGCTTCACGCGGGAGGAGGAAACCCTGGCGCTGGCGGGCGGCTTCACGCCGGTGCGCCTGGGCCCGCGCGTGCTGCGCACCGAGACCGCCGCGGTCGCGGCGCTCGCCGCGATGCAGGCGTTGTGGGGCGACTTTTGAAGGTAAAAGGCAAAAGGCAAAAGGCAAAAGGGAAAAAGGCGAATGGCGGAGGTGCCTGATCACGACTCACGAATCACGCTTTTCATTCAATGGGTTCTCACATAATATGTGCTTGATATACCGACGAAATGCGCCAAAGCCCTGGTCTGGGCCGGGCGCCCTGCCGATACGGAGAGGGGACCGTCATTACTAGCAAGACAGAAATTGAAAACGGGACAGCCGCAACCGTCGCCGAGTCCGCGCAGCGGAGCCTGCGGCGGCAACGGCTTTCCGCGCAGGACCGGTTCATCGACTGGTTCCAATCGGTCGCGCCCTACATCCACGCGTTTCGCGGCAAGACCTTCGTCATCGCCTTTGGCGGCGACGTCGTGGCCGACGGGCGGTTCCTGGATCTGACGCATGACCTCAACCTGCTCGCCGCGCTCGGCGTGCGGCTGGTGCTGGTGCACGGCGCGCGCCCCCAGATCGAGGCCAAACTGAAGGCGGCTCGCCGCCGCAGCCGTTTCCACAAGGGCCTGCGGGTGACCGACGACGTGGCGCTGTCCTGCGCCAAGGAGGCGAGCGGGCGCCTGCGCGTCGAGATCGAGGCGGCGCTCTCGATGGGGCTTCCCAACTCGCCGATGGCGGGGGCGGACATCCGCGTGGCGAGCGGCAACTTCATCACGGCCAAGCCGATGGGCGTGATGGGCGGCGTGGATTACATGCATACCGGCGAGGTGCGCAAGATCGACGCCAGCGCGATCCAGAAGCGGCTCGACGACGGCGAGCTGGTGCTGCTCTCGCCGCTGGGCTACTCGCCCACTGGGGAGGTCTTCAACCTCGCGCTCGAGGATGTCGCCGCTGCCACCGCCGCCGCGTTGAAGGCGGAGAAGCTGATCTTCCTCATGGACACGATCGGCGTGACCGGGCGGCGCGGGGAGTTGATGCGCAACCTCACCGTGCGCCAGGCGCAGGCGCTCCTCGAGCGGCCCGGGCCGCGCGCGAGCGACGCCTCGCTCTATCTCCCCTGCGCGGTGCGCGCGTGCGAGCACGGCGTCAAGCGCGCCCACCTCATCTCGGGGCACATCGACGACGGGCTGCTGCTGGAGCTCTTCACCCACAAGGGCGTGGGCACCATGCTGACGCCCGACCCGATCGAGACCCTGCGGCAGGCGAAGATAGATGACATCGGCGGCGTGTTGAGGCTGATCGAGCCGCTCGAGGCGGAAGGCATCCTCGTCAAGCGCGGGCGCGACCGCCTGGAACGGGAGATCGGGCGCTTCGTGGTGCTCGAGCACGACAAGCTGCTGGTCGGGTGCGCCGCGCTCTATCCGTTTTCCGACGAGCGGGCGGGCGAGCTGGCCTGCCTCGTCGTGCATCCCGATTTTCGCAACGTCGGCGCCGGCGAGCGGCTGTTGACGGAAATCGAGGGCCGCGCGCGCCGGGCGAAGTTAAAGCGCCTGTTCGTGCTGACGACGCGCGCCGAGCACTGGTTCGTCGAGCGGGGTTTCGCCGAAGAGGATGTGGAAGCGCTGCCAACCCAGAAGCGGACGCTCTACAACTACCAGCGCCGATCGGTGGTGCTGGTGAAACCGCTGTAGCCGTGAAGACGGCGCCATTCCACCTGTCGTTGCGCGCGCGCCTGCTGCTGGGCAGCGCGCTGGTGAACGTCCTGATGCTGGGGCTCCTGATTTTCAACGGCATCGGCATCGTGGACGACCGGCTGAGCGAGCAGGCGCGCATCCATATCGACGAGCAGAAGCAGCTGCTGAACGCCGCGCTCTCGGTCCCGCTGGCCGCCGGGCAGCGCCAGGCGCTTGCCGAGATCCTCGAGCGCGTGCGCCGCGACGACGACATCGTCTACCTGGTCCTGCTCGACAACAAGGACAAGCTGGTGGCGAGCGCCGGCGGGGGAAGCGACAGCCAGTCGGCGCCGCAGGCAAGATTGCCGGGGCAGAATGCGGACCGGCACATCTCGATGGACATCGTGGCCGGCGGGCGCAGGATCGGCCGGCTTCATTTCGGGGTGTCCACGGTTTTCATGCAGACCGCGCGCATCGAGCTGATCCGCGACAACCTGGTCGTCGGCGGCATCGTGCTGCTCCTGTCCATTCTCTCGACGATCGCGCTCTCGTACTGGCTCACCCGCAACCTCGCGCAGTTGACCCAGGCGAGCGACAGCCTGGCGGCGGGCGACCTGACCGTGCGGCTGCCGGTGGAGGGCGGCGACGAAGTCGGCAGGCTCACCCATGCCTTCAACGCCATGGCCTCGGCGCTCCAGGGCCGCATCAAGGCGCTGGCGGAAAGCGAAGCCAAGTTCACGGCGATCGCGGACTACAGCTACGACTGCGAGTGCTGGATCCAACCGGATGGCAAACTCATCTGGATCAACCCGCGCGTGCTCGACATGTTCGGCTACACGCCGGAGGAATGCCTTGCCATGCCGACCTTTCCGGCGCCGTGCGTGGCCGAAGCCGATGTCACCCGCACCGTGCGGCAGATCCACCGCGCGCTGCGCGGCGGGACCGGCCAGGACTACGAATTCCACGGCAAGCGCAAGGACGGCTCCGAATTCTGGGCGGCGGCGGACTGGCGCCCGATCAACGACAGCCGCGGCGAATATCTCGGCATCCGGATCAGCATCCGCGACATCACGCAGCGGAAGGAGGCGGAGCGGCAGCTGGAATCCACCGTGGAGGAACTGCGCGACGCGCAGGTGGTGCAGCAGGAATACCTGACGCGCGCCCAGGATGAGCACGCGCGGCTCTCCGCGCTGCTCGCGGCGATGGACACCGGAATCCTGTTCGTGTCGCCCGATGACCGGGTGGTGTACACGAATCCCGCTTTCACCCGCCTCTGGATGATCGCCCCGGGCACCCGGCTGATCGACAGCAGCCTGCAGGATGCGCTCGCCAGCTCGGCCTGCCAACTGGCGCGGCCGGAGGAGCAGGGCAAGCGCGTGCTGAAAATGCCGCGCGCGGACGAGATCATGGATGTCCTCGAGATCCAGATTGTGGATGGCCGCCTGATCACCCAGCAGGTGCATGCGGTGACGGACGTCTTTGGCCGCCCGGTCGGCCACCTGTGGCTGTTCCAGGACGTCACCCGCGAGCGCCAGACCGCCGACCAGCTGATCTACCTCGCGGAGCGCGACGCGCTGACCGGGCTCTACAACCGCCACCGCTTCAATGAGGAACTGGGGCGCATGATCGCGGATGCCCAGCGCCATTCATCGCGGCTGGCGCTGCTGTTCTACGATCTCGACGATTTCAAGTACATCAACGACACCTTCGGCCACCGCGCGGGGGACGCGATGCTGATCCGCGTCGCGGGCGAGGTCGCGGGACAGGTGCGGCGCAACGAGCTCTACGCGCGGCTGGGCGGCGACGAGTTCGCGATCCTGGTGCCGGAGATCTCCGACGAGATGCTGCGCGTGCTGGCCGAGCGCATCACGCGCGCGATCGCGCAGGTGCGGTTCGAGTACGAGGGCCAGAGCCTGCGGCTCACCAGCTCGCTCGGCGTCGCCGTGTTTCCCGACCACGCCGACAATCCCGAGGATCTGATCGCTCGCGCCGACACCGCGATGTACCAGGCCAAGGAGGCGGGCAAGAACGCCTGGCGCATTTACCGCAGCGACATCGATATCACTGCCCAGATGGTGAAGCGCCTGTCCTGGAACGACCGCATCCTGCACGCGCTGGAGAACAACCTGATGGACCTGCAGTTCCAGGGGATCTATGGCACCAGCGATCGCGCGCTGTCGCACTTCGAGGTGCTGGTGCGCATGCGCGACAAGGACGACCCCTCGGTGATGGTGATGCCGGCCCAGTTCATCCCGATGGCGGAAAAATCGGGCAAGATCCTGGAAATCGACCGCTGGGTGCTGCGCGAGTCCATCCAGATGCTGGCGGAACTCAAGTCCGTCCCGGCGTTTGCGGTCAACATCTCCGGGCGCTCGTTCGACGAGCCGATGTTGCCGCAGTTCATCGCCGAGCAGTTGAAGCACTACGGGGTGGCGCCGCACCGGCTGATGGTGGAGCTCACGGAAACCTCCGCGGTGTCCGATCTCCACGATGCGCAGCGCTTCATCGAGGCGCTGCACCATACCGGCTGCGGCGTCGCCCTCGACGACTTCGGCACCGGCTTCTCGTCCTTCGCCTACCTCAAGCACCTGCAGGTGGACGCGGTGAAGATCGACGGCCTCTTCA
Source organism: uncultured Streptomycetaceae bacterium (assembly GCA_964521405.1). Taxonomy (GTDB): domain Bacteria; phylum Pseudomonadota; class Gammaproteobacteria; order Burkholderiales; family SG8-41; genus SG8-41. The sequence continues at coordinate 10,801 of CAZFRR010000082.1, forward strand.
TCCGCAACCTGCCCAAGGAGTACGACAACCAGCTGTTCGTGAAGGCGATCGTGACGGTGGCGCGGGGGCTGCACAAGACCATCATCGCCGAGTGCGTGGAGGACGAGGAAACGCTCATCATGCTGAAGGGCTTCGGCGTGGACAGCGTGCAGGGCTATTACCTGGAGAAGCCGCGGGTCGACCACCCCCTCCTGCGGGCTGCCTCGCGCCTGCAGAGCACCAACCTGGAACTGCGGTTTGCGCCGTAACATTTCTGCAACCTTGCTGTCATAAACTGAAGCTGGCTTGAAGGCGGGTCCATGTCTAGAATGGTGAACTGCGTGAAGCTCGGGCGCGAGGCGGAAGGCCTTGATTTTCCACCGTATCCGGGCGATCTCGGCAAGCGGATCTTCGAGCGCGTATCGAAGGAAGCCTGGAAACAATGGCTGGAGCAGCAGAAGATGCTGGTCAATGAAAACCGGCTCAACCTTGCGGACAAGAAAGCGCGCGAATACCTCGTGCAGCAGATGGAAAAGCATTTTTTCGGCGGCGGCGCGGATACCGCCAGCGGTTACGTTCCACCCCCCGGCAAATAGGCAGAGCGATTCACCACTTGACTGACCCAGCCGCGGATTAGAGCCTGCGCCGCGAGCGGCGCGGGCGGGCCGCGCCGACGCGATGAACAAGCCACGCGACATCCCGGAGCTCTACCTCAACCGCGAGATCGGTCAGCTCGCCTTCAACCGGCGCGTGCTGGCGCAGGCGGAAAATCGCGCGGTCCCGCTGCTCGAGCGGCTGCGCTACCTCTGCATCGTCTCTTCCAACCTCGACGAGTTTTTCGAAATCCGCGTCTCCGGGCTGCAGGCGGAGATCGAGGCCGGCACGCCCGTGATCGGCCCCGACCAGATGGACGCCCGGCAGGTGTTCGAGCAGGTGGCGAAGGAGGCGCACGAGCTGGTGGCCATCCAGTACCGGCTGCTCAACCAGGAGATCCTGCCGGGGCTGGCGGCCGAAGGCATCCGTTTCCTGCGCCGCTCGGATTTCACCCCCGCGCAGGCCGACTGGATCAAGGCCTATTTCTTCCGCGAGGTGATGCCGGTGCTGACGCCGATCGGGCTCGACACCGCGCATCCGTTCCCGCGCGTGCTGAACAAGAGCCTCAATTTCGCCGTCGAGCTCGAGGGCAAGGACGCCTTCGGCCGCGATTCTGGCATCGCGATCGTGCAGGCGCCGCGCGTGCTGCCGCGGGTGATCCGGCTGCCCCGGGACATCTCGGAAGTCGAGTACGACTTCGTGTTCCTGTCCTCCATCATGCACGCGCATGTCGCCGAAATGTTCGCCGGCATGAAGGTGGTGGACAGCTACCAGTTCCGGGTCACGAGGAACAGCGAGCTCTTCGTGGACGAGGAAGAGGTGAAGGACCTGCGCGCCGCGCTGCGCGGCGAGCTGCCCCACCGCCAGTTCGGCGACGAGGTGCGGCTGGAGGTCGCCGACAATTGCCCGCCCGAGATCACGGCATATCTCCTCTCGCAGTTCAATCTCGGCGAGGAAGACCTCTACCGCGTGGACGGCCCGGTCAACCTGGCGCGGCTGATCAGCGTGCCCGACGGGGTGGAGCGCCCGGGCCTCAAGTTCCCGGCATTCCGCCCCGGGCTGCCGGCGCAGCTGCACCGTAGCGGAGACCTGTTCGCCGCGATGCGCGAGGGTGACATTCTGCTGCATCACCCGTACCAGTCGTTCCAGCCGGTCATCGCGTTTCTCGAGCAGGCGTCGCGCGACCCGGCGGTGGCCGCGATCAAGATGACGGTATACCGCACCGGCGCCGAGTCCGAGCTGATGGAAATCCTGATCGGCGCGGCGCGAAGCGGCAAGGAAGTGACGGTGGTGCTGGAGCTCCTCGCGCGCTTCGACGAGGAGGCCAACATCAACTGGGCCCAGCGCCTCGAGGAAGTCGGCGCCCACATCGTCTATGGCGTGGTCGGCCACAAGACCCACGCCAAGATGCTGTTGGTGGTGCGGCGCGAGGAGGAGCGCCTGAGGCGCTACGTCCATCTCTCGACCGGCAACTACCACCCCCGCACCACCAAGCTCTACACCGACTGGGGCCTGTTCACCGCCAACGAGGAGTTCGGCGCGGACGTGAGCGATGTTTTCACCCAGCTGACCGGGCTCGGGCGCGCGTCCCGCTTGAAACACCTGTGGCAGGCGCCGTTCACCCTGCACAAGCAGATCCTGCGCGCGATCCACAACGAAACCCAGAACGCCCAGAACGGGAAGAAGGGCCGCATCATCGCCAAGATGAACGCGCTCCTCGAGCCGGAAACCATTGCCGCTCTCTACGAGGCTTCCAAGGCGGGAGTCGAGATCGACCTCATCGTGCGCGGGGTGTGTGCGTTGAAGCCCGGCATACCCGGCGTGTCGGAGAATATCCGCGTGCGCTCGGTGGTCGGCCGCTTTCTCGAGCACTCGCGGGTGTTCTGCTTCCACAACGACGGCGCGGAAGACGTCTACCTGTCCAGCGCGGACTGGATGGATCGCAACTTCTTCCGGCGCGTGGAGGTCTCCTTCCCGGTGCTCGATGCGAAGTTGAGGAAGCGCGTCATCAACGAGGGGCTGAAACCGTACCTCGATGACAATTGCCAGGCCTGGGACATGGACCAGGACGGGCGTTACAGCCTGTGCTCGCCGCGCCGCGGCAAGCCGTTGCCGGCGCAGGAGGCGTTGCTCGAGATGCTGGCGCGCATCCAGCTGCCGGTATAGAAAATACTTTCCTCCGCCCGGGCAGCGGGGCAATCATGCTTCCCTCTCAAGCCGCCATCGAGGTCGAAACCATGCCGCCGTCGCCACCCGCCGGCGCAGCGCGCCGGGCAACTGCCCAGCGACTGCTCCAGTTGCGACTGCAGGCGGCGAAGGCCCGGGTTGGGCGCAAGGCGCCCAGAGGCCGTGCGCTTACCCGCGTGGAACCCGAAGGCCCGGTCAAGGCGCGGCACGCGGCGCTCGACAGCGCGATGCCGGCAAGTGAGGCGTTCCATGCGGTGCTCCAGGCGGGCGCTGTCCATCTCTGTGCCAACGAAAGCGGCATGCTCCGGGGACGCGACCCGGAATACCTGCACCAGATGCGCGTCGCGCTGCGGCGCTTGCGCGCGGCGCTCGGCGTCTTTACCCCCATCCTGCCCGCGCCAAGGGTTGCGGCACTGCGCGCCGAGTTGAAGTGGCTCGCGGCATGCCTCGGCCCGGCGCGCGACTGGGACGTGTTCGTGACGGAGACGCTGCCGCTGATCGAGGCTGAATTTCGGCAACCTGATGAATTGAGAGGCTTCATCGCGCGCTGCGAGAAGTTGCGGCGGAACGCCGGCTTGCGGGCGCGCAGGGTAGTGCGCTCCGTGCGCTACCGTAACCTCATGCATTTGCTCGCTGCCGGGATCGCGCTGCCTGGCCAGCTGACGCCGTTCGGGCACGGCGCGCGCCCGGGATTGCAGCCGGCCATCGGCGACTACGCTCCGGCGGTGCTCGAATGGCGGCACCAGCGCGCGGAAAGAAAGGGCCGCAGGCTTGGCAGGCAGTCACCTGGCGCGCTGCACCGGTTTCGCATCGCGATCAAGAATTTCCGTTATGCGGCCGATTCCTTTGCCGGCCTCTACGGGACCCAGGCGGCGCGGGAGGCGTTGCAACGGCTCTCCCGCCTGCAGGATATACTAGGCGCGATGAACGATGCCGCGGCCGCGGTGAGCCTCGCTGGCCGCGCGCTCGGCGGCAATCCGGGGCGGCGCGAGCGGGAAGTGCGGCGCAGTCTGCCTGCCTGGAGCCGCCGGCGCGTTGCAACGCTCAAGCGCGGCCTGAAAGGCGCCTGGAAGGAATTCCACGCCGCCAAAAAATTCTGGTAAGCCGCTGCCCACTTTTCAGAGTTCCAAGTTCAATGTTCCAAGTTCAAAGTTCCGTGTTCAAGATCGCGAGCAGCAGCTCGCGCTCAAACCTTGAACCTTGAACCTTGAACCTTGAACCTTGAACCTTGAACCTTGAACTCGGAACGCGGAACCCGGAACTCGGAACCCGCAACATGGACTTGATACTCTGGCGACATGCCGATGCCGAGGACGCCGCGCCCGGCAAGCCGGACGCGGAGCGCAGCCTGACCGCGAAAGGCGAGAAGCAGGCGCGGCGCGTTGCGGACTGGCTCAAGAAACGGTTGCCTGACGATGCCCGGGTGGTGGCGAGCCCGGCCAGGCGCGCCCAGCAGACAGCACGGGCGCTCATCAAGCATTTTGAAACCAGCCGCGATGTCGGCACTTCCGCCGGGCCGCAGTCCATGCTGGCCGCCATTGACTGGCCGAACTGGAACGGCACGGTAGTCGTCGTCGGCCACCAGCCGACGCTGGGTCAGGCGGCCGCGCTGGCGCTCACGGGGAAGGCCGCTGACTGGGGTGTCAGGAAGGGGGCCATCTGGTGGATCGAGCACCGCGGCGCCGGTGACATCATTGTGCGCGCGGTCATCGCGCCGGATGCGATCTATCGAGCGTCCTGAAAATGCTTGACGTCGCTCGACCCCTCCCATGCAGGGCGCGCACCGGCTTGCAAGCCGGTGCCGCTCGTCCGGCGCGGGCCATGGCCCACGAATTCCCGGCCTCGCCCCCTTCCCCCTCTCCCGAGCGGAGAGGGGAAACGGACGGCGGTAAATGGGTTGTCAACCATTTACCGAAGGCTCAATAGGAGGACCTATGTTTGAGTCTGCGGAACTCAACCACGATATCAGCAAAGCGGTCTATCGCCGCGAGGAAGCGAAACTGCGCCAGGCACTGCTGGACGCGCAGAACGAACTGCGGCAGAACGGGCGCTTTGCCGTGCTGATCCTGATTGCGGGCGTGGAAGGCGCGGGCAAGGGCGAGACGGTCAACCTGTTGAACGAATGGATGGATCCGCGCTACATCCAGACGCACGCATTCGGCGTCCCGTCGGACGAGGAAGCCGAGCGGCCCCCCATGTGGCGTTTCTGGCGCGCGTTGCCGCCCAGGGGCCGGATCGGCATCTTCTTCGGCGCCTGGCATACGCAACCCATCCTGGAACGCGTCATGGGGCGCATCAAGGCGGGGGAGTATGACCGTCGCCTCTCTGAAATCCAGCGCATGGAAAAGATGCTGTGCGACGAGGGCGTGCTGCTCCTCAAGTTCTGGTTTCATCTTTCCAGGAAACAGCAGAAAAAGCGCTTGAAGCAGCTCGCCGGGGACCCCAAGACCCGCTGGCGCGTGACCGACCTGGACTGGAAGATGCTGGAGCACTACAACGAGTTCACTGCGGTGTGCGAGCCTTTCATACGCAGGACCAGCACCGCGGAAGCGCCCTGGATGCCGGTGCCGGGCGCCGACCCGCAATACCGCTCGCTGGCGGTGGGCCGGACGCTCCTTGCCGCGCTGCGCGAGCGGCTGGATGACAAACCGGTCAAGCGGCTGCCGGACCGGACCCCGCCGTTGCTGCCCGCGCTCGACCGGTTGAATGTGATCCGCGCCCTTCAAATCGATCAACCCATGACCCAGGACGAGTTCCGCAAGGAGTTCGAGAAATGGCAGGGACGGTTGAACCTGCTGTCTCGCCATCCGCGCTTTGGCGAGATCTCCGTGGTCGCGGTATTCGAGGGCAACGATGCCACCGGCAAGGGTGGTGCCATCCGCCGCGTTACGCGCTCGATCGACGCGCGGCGCTACCACACCGTTTCGATTGCGGCGCCGAGCGAGGAGGAGCGCGCGCAACCGTACCTGTGGCGGTTCTGGCGGCACTTGCCGCGCCGCGGAATCGTGACCATCTTCGATCGCTCGTGGTACGGCCGCGTGCTGGTGGAGCGCGTCGAAGGCTACTGTTCGGAAGCCGACTGGATGCGCGCCTACGGCGAGATCATCGAGTTCGAGCACGCGCTCGCGCGGCACGATGTCGTGGTGGTCAAGTTCTGGCTGGCGATCGGCAAGGACGAGCAGCACCGGCGATTCAAGGCGCGCGAGATGGTGGGCTACAAGCGCTTCAAGATCACCGAGGAGGACTGGCGCAACCGCAGGAAATGGGACGCCTACGAGCGCGCGGTCTGCGACATGGTGGACCGCACCAGCACCTCCATTGCGCCGTGGACCCTGGTCGAGGCCAACAACAAGTATTACGCCCGCATTAAGGTGCTGAAAACGCTGTGCGGCGCGATCGAGAGCGCGCTGAAGCGCGTCAAGAAGAACAAGAAGAAATAACGGGACGGCACAGGCTAGAAGTTGTCTCGAAAACCAAATGGAACCGCAGATTGACGCAGATGAACACAGATTAATCGAATCGCGAAGCGCGCATCAGCGGCAATTCCCATCTGCGCTTATCATCGGTTGGCCGTGCTTTCTTCTGGGAAAATCCTGCAGTATCACTTCAAGATTCAAGACAACAGGAAAACGCCGGCGACCCTGATCAACGCTGATCCTGAACTGGAACAAGAACAACGCTTGAGCCGATGTATTTGCGTTTATCGGCGTTCATCTGCGGTTGCCTGGGTGCTTGACGTTTTTGAGGCAGGCTCTAGCTCGCGAGGGCGAGCTCGCTCGCTTCCGGCTCTTCGAGCCCCGGGACCTTGATCTCGAAGCCGATCCGGTCCCATTCGCGGATCTCGTCGTGCAGGGCGGTCACGGTGAGCGGATTGCGCGCGAGCCAGGCCGGATCGATCGCCAGGCGGAACTTCTTGCCCTGGCGGCGGGCGGCGAGCGGGGGCAGGGCCACGTCCGTGCGGCTGCGCAGCAACAGCGCCGCCAGCCGCAGGGCGAATACCATGTCCCAGTCGACGTCGTCCTCGTCAACTTTCTTCACGGTCTTGTTGAGCGAACGGCGGTGCGCCTGTACCAGCACGGCGAGACGGGCCTGCTCGTCGCGGGAGAATCCCGGCATGTCGGCGTTCGCGAGGATATAGGCGGAGTGCTTGTGATAGCCGCTGAACGCGACCGAGATGCCGATCTCGTGCAGCTTCGCGGCCCACGCGATGTTGCGCGAAACATCCTCGTCCGGCTCCCCCGCTTCGGCGGTCAGCTTGCGGTAAAGGTTGTGGGCCAGCGTGCCCACGCGCCGCGCCTGCAGCGCGTCCACGTGGTAGCGCTGCATGAACTGGGCGACCGTGACGTCGCGCATGTCCTTGTGATGCACGCGCCCGAGCAGATCGTAGAGCACGCCCTGGCGCATCGCGCCCTCCGCGACGCCCAGCGAGTCGATGTCGAGCTCCGAGAAGATCGCGTTCAGTATCGCGAAGCCGCCGGGAAATACCGGCACGCGGTCAGCTTTCAATCCCGCGAGCTCCGCCTGGTCCATGTCGCCGCTCTTGATCAGGTGGGAACGAAGGCGGTCGAGAGCCGCGGGCGTGATGCCGTCCTCACCAAAACCGTTCAACTGGATGATCTCCGCGAGCGAGCGCACGGTTCCCGAGGACCCCACCGCCTGCTGCCAGTTCCCGCGCGCGAACTTCGACACGATCGGCTGCAGCTCGTTGCGCGCGGCGAGTTCCGCTTCCTTCATCGCGCCCTTCGTGATCCTGCCATCCTCGAAGTAGCGCAGGCTGTAGGAAACGCAGCCCATGAACAGGCTCTCGAGTTTTTGCGGCCGGTAGCCTGCTCCGATGATGAGCTCGGTCGAGCCGCCGCCGATATCCACCACCAGCCGCTTTTCACGCGAGGCGGGCAATTCGTGCGAGACCCCGAGATAGATCAGCCGGGCTTCCTCGCGTCCCGCCACCACCTCGATGGGGAAGCCCAGCGCAGCCTGGGCCTTTCTCAAGAAGGCCGGAGCATTCTTTGCCACTCGCAGAGTGTTGGTGCCAATGGCCCGGACCGCGCGCTTGTCGAAGCCGCGCAACCGCTCGCCGAAGCGCTTCAAGCAGGCGAGCGCGCGCTCCTGGGTATCCTCGTCGATGCGCTTGTCCTTGGTCAGTCCCGCCCCCAGGCGCACCGGCTCGCGCAAGGAATCGAGAGGATAGACCTGTTCACCGACGACGCGACCGATCTGGCAATGGAACGAATTGGAACCCAGGTCAACAGCGGCGAGTGTGGAGAACTCGGGCATGGGCCTTACCAGGGGATGAGGCGACGGTCGCGAACGTGGCGCGACGCATGAAGCGGAAGGAGTGCAACCGCGGTTGCCGGGCTGGCGCGGCGGTGTTGCGACGGGCTGGACGGTTTCGGTTGCGTGATGGCGATCTCTCGACGGTGGACGCCAGTATAAAGAATCTGGCGGCGTGCCGCTACCGCGTGACGGTCTCCACGCCGCGCTCGCTGCCGAGCAGCAGCACATCCGCGCCGCGCCGCGCGAAAAGGCCGTTGGCGACGACACCCACGATCTGGTTTAACGTGCCCTCGAGCTCGACGGGATTCAGGATCGAGAGCCCGCGCACGTCGAGGATCACGTTGCCGTTGTCGGTGACGAAATTCTGCCGCCATTCGGGGTGGCCGCCGAGTTTTCTCAGCTCGCGTGCAACGTAGGAGCGCGCCAGCGGAATCACTTCCACCGGCAGGGGAAACTTGCCCAGAATGTCCACCCGTTTCGACTGGTCGGCTAGGCACACGAACTTCTTTGCGACCGCCGCCACGATTTTCTCCCGCGTCAGCGCGCCGCCGCCGCCCTTCAACATGGCGAGATGACGCGTCACTTCGTCCGCGCCATCCACGTAGACCGGCAGTTCGTCGACGCCGTTCAGATCGAGCACCCTGATGCCGAGGTCTTTCAGCCGCTTTGCCGTTGCCTCCGAGCTCGCAACCGCTCCCTGGATGCGCTGCTTGATTCGCCCCAGCTCGGCGATGAAGAAATTGGCGGTGGACCCGGTGCCGACGCCCACCACGCAGTCCTCGGGAACGTGGGCGATCGCGGCCTTCGCCACGGCCTGTTTCATTTCGTCCTGGGTCATTACCAGCATAGTAAGCGGTAAGCGGTAAGCGGTAAACGGTGTGCCATTCCGGCACCGCGAGGCTGCAACCGCTTAGAGCGCCTAACAAAATGAATTCCCCTCCTGCCGAGGGTGAGCCGGGGTTTCGAAAAACGTGCCTGCGCACGTTTGAGCCGGCGAACGCCCGACGCGATGCAGCGCGGCGGGACGGGGGGGTGCCCGCGCTAGCGGGCGGGGTGGTGGGAGCAAGCGTTGCCCACTTAACCACCCCGTCTGCTTCGCATCCACCCCTCCTTGAAAAGGAGGGGAGTAAATCAGAGCCGGTCATTTTGTTAGGCGTTCTTATTGCTTACTGCTCACCGCTTACCCAGGCTTTATATTCCTGCTACGCTTGGGACGTCTTGCCTGACCCCATGAAGAACCCCGATTACCTGGAGCGGATCCTCGCCGCGCGCGTCTACGACGTCGCCATCGAGTCGCCGCTCGAGCTCGCGCCCGGATTGTCCAAACGCACCGGCAACCGCGTGCTGCTCAAGCGCGAGGACCTGCAGCCGGTGTTCTCCTTCAAGCTGCGCGGGGCCTACAACAAGATGGTGCAGCTCCCGGCAGCCGCGCTAAAGCGCGGCGTGATCGCCGCTTCTGCCGGCAATCACGCGCAGGGCGTCGCGCTCGCGGCCCAGCGCCTTTCGTGCCGCGCCACCATCGTCATGCCGGTCACGACGCCGCAGATCAAGATCGCGGCGGTGAAGGCGCGCGGCGCGGCCGTCGTGCTGCGCGGGGATTCCTACGACGAGGCTTACGCTCATGCGCGCGTGCTCGGGCAGCGGCGGCGCCTCACCTTCGTGCATCCCTACGACGATCCCGACGTGATCGCCGGCCAGGGCACGATCGCGATGGAGATCCTGCGCCAGCATCCGGGGGACATCCATGCGATCTTCGTCCCCATCGGCGGCGGCGGGCTGATTTCGGGCATCGCCGCCTACGTGAAGCGGCTGCGTCCCGAGATCAAGGTGATCGGCGTGGAGCCCGAGGACGCCGATGCCATGTACCGCTCGCTCAAGGCCGGCCGGCGGGTGAAGCTCGCGCAAGTCGGACTGTTCGCCGACGGCGTGGCGGTGAAGGAAGTCGGGCGCGAGACCTTCCGGCTGTGCCGCGAGCTGGTGGACGGCGTGATCCGGGTCAATACCGACGCCATCTGCGCCGCGATCAAGGACGTGTTCGAGGACACGCGCGTGGTGCTGGAGCCGGCCGGGGCGCTGGCCGTCGCCGGCGTCAAGGCCTTTTGCGCGCGCGCCGGCGCCCGCGGCAGGACGCTGGTGGCGGTCGCCAGCGGCGCCAACATGAACTTCGACCGCCTGCGCTTCGTCGCGGAAGAAGCCGAGCTGGGCGAGAAGCGCGAGGCGGTCTTCGCCGTCACCATCCCCGAGCGCCCCGGCAGCTTCCGCGAGTTCTGCTCGCAGGTGGGCGCCCGCAACATCACCGAGCTCAACTACCGCTATGCCGATGCCAGGCAGGCCCATGTATTCGTGGGCGTGCAGGTCCGCGACCGCAAGGAAACCGGGCAACTGGTGCGACGGCTGCGACGGCGCGGGCTGAAGACCCTCGACTTCAGCGACAACGAGCTGGCGAAGCTCCACATCCGGCACACGGTCGGCGGGCACGCACCCACGGTGGACGACGAGATTCTCTACCGCTTCGAGTTTCCGGAGCGGCCGGGCGCGCTGATGAAATTCCTGACGGCGATGAGCCGCGGCTGGAACATCAGCCTGTTTCATTACCGCAACCACGGCGCCGACTACGGGCGCGTGCTGGTCGGCATGCAGGTGCCGCCGCGGGACAAGCGCAAGTTCCGCGCCTTCCTCGCCCGCGTCGGTTACCCCTGCCACGAAGAAACCCGCAACCCTGCCTACCAGCTCTTTCTCGGCTAATCGGGCCGCTGATTTTTGACCGCGGCACGTCAACTCCGGCCCCGGTGGCGCGTTGTAGTCTGTGCGGGCTGGTAACAAAAACGGTTAGAATGATGCCGTTACGAGGACGATTTCGCGTTGAACATGAAATATATCTGGTGCCTGCTGCTGGTGATCAATGCGGCTGCGCACGCAGCCGCATTGGATGACGAATTCCTGGCTGCGCGCGAGGCGTTCCGAACCGGCAATGCCGCCCGGCTCGACAAGCATGCCGCCCGGCTGAAGGGACATTCTCTCGAGTCCTACGTCCTCTACTGGCAGCTCTCCCCGAGGCTGGACAGGGCGGCCGTCGAGGAGGTGCGCGCCTTCCTCGCCGCCCACCGCGACAGCCCGCTGTCGGAACGGCTGCGCAACGAGTGGCTCAAATCGCTCGGCAAGCGCGAGGAATGGGAGTTGTTCAACGCCGAGCTGCCGTTGCTCGTCGGCGACGACGTCGAGGTCACCTGCTACGCACTGCAGTCGCGGCTGCGCGTCAATCCGAGCGAGGCGCTGCCCGAAGCCCGGCCGTTATGGTTCGTCGCGCGCGGCATGCCCGACAGCTGCGGGCCGCTGTTCGAAGCGCTGGTTGCGGCGGGCATGCTGTCCGGCGACGATCTGTGGACGAGGGTCCGGCTCCTGCTGGAAGCCGGCCAGGTCAGCCTGGCGCGCCGCATCACGCAGGGGTTGCCGGCGGGCGAGCGGCCCGATGCCGGCGTGCTGGAGAGCGTTGCATCGAACCCGGCGGGCTACCTCGAGCGCCAGCAGGCGCCGAAGTTCAGGAACCGCGCCGCGCGCGAGGCAGTCCTGTTTGCCGTGCATCGCCTGGCGCTCACTTCGCCCCAGCAGGCGGCCCGCCACTGGACCGGGCTCGAGGAGCGCTTCTCCCAGGAAGAGCGGGCTTACGCGTGGGGGATGCTTGGTTTTCTCGGTGCCAGGCGCCACGACAGCGACGCGCTGGCCTGGTACGCGCGCGCCGGCGATCTTTCCGACCTGCAGCTCGCCTGGAAAGTGCGCGCGGCATTGCGCGAGCTCAACTGGCAGGAAGTGCTGGCGGCGATCGGAGCCATGACGGGGAAGGAAGCGGCGGAGCCTGCCTGGCGCTACTGGAAGGCGAGATCATTGAAAGCGCTGGGACGCGTCGAGGAAGCCGTGGAGCTCTATAAGCCACTTGCGGCCGAGTTCAATTTCTATGGCCAGCTGGCGTTGGATGAGCTGGGCGGGAGAATCATGGTCCCCGCCACGCTCTACAAGCCGGGCGCCGAGGACTTGCGCGCCATGAGCCAGCACCCGGGCTTGCGCCGCGCGCTCGAACTCTACCGCCTGGGCCTGCGCCCGGAGGCGAACCGGGAATGGCAATGGGCGATCCGCGGCTTCGATGACAAGCAGCTGCTGGCGGCGTCGGAAGTCGCGCTGCGCCACGAGATCTACGACCGCGCCATCGGCACGGCGGACCGCACCGTGGCGCTGCATGACTTCAGCCTGCGCTATCTCGCGCCCTATCGCGATGTCCTCAACGCCCATACTTCGCAGCTGGCGCTGGACGAGGCGTGGGTCTACGGGCTGATCCGGCAGGAGAGCCGCTTCATCGCCGACGTCAAGTCGCGCGCCGGCGCGAGCGGCATGATGCAATTGATGCCCGGCACCGCGAAGTGGGTGGCGAACAAGCTGGGGCTGAAGGACTGGCGCTGGTCGCAGATCACCGAGGTAAATACCAACGTGAGCCTGGGCACCTACTATCTCAAGCACGTGCTCGACACGCTCGATGGCTACCCGGTGCTCGCCTCGGCCGCCTACAACGCCGGGCCGGGCCGGGCGCGCGCCTGGCGCCCCGAAGCCGCGATCGAAGGCGCGGTCTACGCCGAGACCATCCCCTTCAACGAGACCCGCGACTACGTGAAGCGGGTCATGTCGAATGCCAGCTACTACGCCCACAACTTCAGCCAGCAGGTGTTGCCGTTGAAGAGCCGCATGGGCATCATCGGCCCCCGGCAGCGCGGCAAGGAGGCGCCGCTGGGAGACACACCGTAGGTATGAGGGATGAGGAAGCTGAGGGGTAAAATCTGCCTATGGAGATCACAACCGTCGCAGTGTTAGGCGGGAGCGGCTTTATCGGCCGCCATGTCTGCCAGGCGCTGGCGGCGGAAGGCTACCGGGTGCGGGTCGCGACGCGCGACCGCGAGCGCGCCAAGATGCAGCTGATCCTGCTGCCGACGGTGGATGTCGTCGTCGCCAACGTGCATGAGCCGGCCGAGCTCTCGGCGTTCGTGCACGGCTCGGAAGCGGTCGTCAACCTGGTCGGCGTGCTGCACGATGGCCGCGGCGCGAGGAGCTTCCGGGAGGCGCATGTCGAGCTCGCCCGGGAGCTGGTCGCCGCCTGCCGCAGCGGCGGCGTCGGGCGCCTGCTGCACATGAGCGCGCTGGGGGCGGACCGTGCCGCGCCGAGCGCTTACCTCCGTACCAAGGGAGAGGCCGAAGCCATCGTGCGCGGCTCGGGACTGGCGTGGACGGTGTTTCGCCCGTCGGTCGTCTTCGGGCGCGAGGACAGCTTTCTCAACCTCTTCGCGCAGGCGCTGCGGTTCTCCCCCATGATGGCGCTGGCCTGCCCGGGCGCGCGTTTTCAGCCGGTATATGTCGAAGATGTGGCGGCCGCGTTCGTGAAGAGCCTGGCCGGACTGGAAAGCGTCGGCCAGAGTTACGACCTGTGCGGCCCCCGCGTCTACACCCTGCGCGAGCTGGTCGAGTACGTGGGCGTGGTCACCGGCCGCAAGCGCCCGATCATCGGACTCAACGACACGCTGTCCTGGTGCCAGGCGGCCATCATGGAGTGGCTGCCGGTCACGCTCATGACGCGAGACAACTACCGCTCCATGAAGGTGGACAGCGTGTGCGGCTGTGATTTTCCTTTCGGCATCACCCCGGCCGCGCTGGAAGCAGTGGCCCCGTCCTGGCTCGGCAACCGCACGCCGCGCAAGCGCTACCAGCATTTCCGCGCGCAGGCGCGGAAATGCAGTGACGAGTGACGAGTGACGAGTGACGGGTAGCCTCGCGCCCTCGGCTTTTTTGCCCGGCACCCCGCAAAGCGGGTTCGTTTCCCTCATCCCTCATCACCCTAAAAACTGCAATTCAGCCACAGAGGTCACGGAGAACACAGAGAGATTCAAGGGATTGAGTGAGCACGCCACGCTCACCAGATGGGCGAGGCTTGAAAATGACATATGTTCTTGATTTTCCTCTGTGAACTCTGTGTTCTCTGTGGCAAATAGCTTTTTCTAGGATCACTGCTCCATGAAAATCTACTGCGTCGGCGGAGCGGTGCGCGACGAGCTGCTGGGCTTGCCGGTGAAGGACCGCGATTACGTCGTCGTCGGCGCCACGCCCGAGGAGATGGTGAGACTTGGTTACAAGCCGGTCGGCCGCGATTTCCCGGTGTTTCTCCACCCGCAGACCCACGAGGAGCACGCGCTGGCGCGCACCGAGAGGAAGACCGCGAAGGGCTACCACGGCTTCGCGTTTCACGCCGCGCCCGACGTGACGCTGGAGCAGGACCTGGCGCGGCGCGATCTCACCATGAATGCGATCGCGAAGGACGCCGACGGCCGCCTCGTCGACCCGCATCGCGGCGTCGACGACCTCAGGGCCGGCGTGTTGCGCCACGTCAGCCCCGCCTTTTCCGAGGACCCGGTGAGGATTCTGCGCGTCGCGAGATTCGCCGCGCGCTTCGGCTTCCGCGTGGCGCCGGAAACGATGAAGCTGATGCGCGAGATGGCGCGGAACGGGGAAGCGGATGCGCTGGTCCCCGAGCGGGTGTGGCAGGAAGTCGCGCGCGGCTTGATGGAGTCGCGGCCATCGATCCTGTTCGACGTGCTGCGGGAATGCGGCGCGCTGGCCCGCGTGATGCCGGAAGTGGACGCGTTCATGGAAGACCCCGAAGCCGGGCAGGCAGCCATGCGCGCGATCGACGCGGCCGCGCAGGCGGGCGCGACGCTCCCGGCGCGCTTTTCGGCACTGGCGCGCCGGCTCGAGCCGCTGGCGGTGGAATCGCTGGCGAGCCGGTTGAAGGTGCCGGCCGACTGCCGCGACCTCGCGCTGCTCGCGGCGCGGCACGCCAACGCCGTGCTCGATGCCGCGGAGCTGGATGCCAAGTCGGTGCTCGAACTACTTGGCGCCGTCGATGCGTGGCGCAGGCCGGATCGCTTTGAGGAGCTGGCGGCCGCCGTGTTCGCCGGCGATCCTGAAAGCGGCCCCGCGCGCGCGCGGCTCGCGCGCGCGCGCGCCGCGGCCGCCGCGGTTGACGCGGGGGAAATCGCAAAAGCATCGAAAGGCACCGCCGACATTCGCGGCAACGTGGAGGCGGCGCGGCTGGAAGCCATTCGCCGCACACTGGAGAAGCGTGAGTCGTGATTCATGAGTCGTGAATTGGCAAGAATCTTTGAGCGACGGCTCCAGAAAACCACGAATCACCAATCACGATTCACGAATCACGCATTTATCTTCCTGAGCGACGAAGGAGCGAAGTGATAGACCTCTACACCTGGACCACGCCCAACGGCCGCAAGGTTTCGATCATGCTGGAGGAGCTCGGGGCTCCGTATCGCGTGCACCCGGTCAACATCGGCAAGGGCGACCAGTTCAAGCCGGAATACCTGAAGATCAATCCCAACGGCAAGATTCCTTCCATCGTGGATCCCGAGGGCCCGGACGGGAAGCCGATCGCGATGATGGAATCCGGCGCGATCCTGATCTACCTCGCGGACAAGACCGGCAGGCTGCTCGCGAAAAGCGGCCGCCCCCGATACACGGCGCTAGAGTGGCTGATGTTCCAGATGGGGGGCGTCGGGCCGATATTCGGCCAGGTGCACCATTACCTGCGCGCGGCGAAGGAGCCGGTGCCGTACGCGATCGAGCGCTATGGAAAAGAGACGCGCCGGCTCTACGGCGTCATGAACGACCATCTCAAGGACCACGCGTATCTCGCGGAAGAATATTCCATTGCCGACATCGCGACCTTTCCCTGGGTCGCGCGTTACGAGTGGCACAAGACCGACCTCAACGATTTCCCGAACGTGAAACGCTGGTTCGATGCGATCTCGGCGCGGCCGGCGGTGCAGAAGGGGATGAATGTGCCCCCGGTGGCGAAGTGACGAAGTGATGCAGAGACGAAGTGACGAAAACGGAGGCGATCCCGTTACACGACAAGATCAAGGCGCTGGCGGAGTGGCTGAACGTCAGCCCGCATTCGCTGCATTACGGAGAAACCGGTGGGGCAGGGCACAGCGCACAACAGCCCGCGGCCTATCGAAATGTCCTGCCCGACCAGGAACTGGTCAGGCGCTACCGCAAATTG
Organism: uncultured Streptomycetaceae bacterium; assembly: GCA_964521405.1. Classification (GTDB taxonomy): domain Bacteria; phylum Pseudomonadota; class Gammaproteobacteria; order Burkholderiales; family SG8-41; genus SG8-41. The sequence goes on from CAZFRR010000082.1 coordinate 26,945, forward strand.
AACGTCCGCCAGCAGCAGGCCGTGGCGGAAATTATCTCGGCGCTTGCTGCAAAAGACCGGCGGCGGTGATTCTGCTGATTGGCTCGATAAGGCAGGGCACGTCGCCGGGGACGAGTATTTGGCCCTTCTCGTCCGCCACAGGATCGAAGGTTGGAGTCCGGGAAGAGTGGGCGCGGCGGATCTGGTAAGTTATCGGTAAAGACGATACTTGACGTATATCGGCATAACCGATATAGTTGGTATATCGCTATTACCGATAGGCTACGCCATGCGCCAGATTATCACTCACAGCGCCCAGCTTGGGCAAATAATCGCGAGTCGAAGGAAAGCCTTCAGGCATTCCCAGCGCGCCCTGGCAGCGAAACTGGCTATCAGCCAGAACCGCCTGTCCGAGATTGAAAGCAGCCCGGGAACCCTTACGGTCGACCGCCTGCTGGAGCTTGCCAACGTCCTTGGGTTGGAGCTGCTGATCCGGGACAAACCGCGAGCTTCCGATAAAACCAAGATGGAGTGGTAGGCCATGGGCAGGAAATCCCGTGCCCGCGCGCTGTCGGTCTGGGTCAATGGCCATCGCGCGGGGGAATGGCGGATTCCGACCCGTGGAGATGTGGAATTCCAGTATGAGCGTGCCTGGGCGGAGTCGGAGGAGGGGCGCCCTCTCTCGCTTTCCCTGCCTCTTAGCCTCGACAATGTCCCAATCAGAGGCAAGCCGGTCGATTATTACTTCGACAATCTGTTACCGGACAGCGACCCGATTCGCCAGCGCCTCCAGCGGCAGTTTCACACGGCCTCGCGCGGCTCGTTCGACCTTCTTGCCGCCATCGGCCGCGATTGCGTCGGCGCGGTGCAGTTGCTCCCTGCCGATCAAGAACCGACGGATATTCGTGCCATTAAAGCGGCCCCCTTGACCGATGCTGCAATCGAATCGGCGTTGATTCAAGCTGTATCCCCATCACCCTTCGCGGCACACGAGACGGAGGATGACTTTCGTATCTCTATTGCCGGCGCCCAGGAGAAGACCGCATTTTTGTATCACAACGGCAGATGGTGCAGACCCCGCGGCGCTACACCCACCACGCACATTTTCAAGCTGCCGCTCGGACTAGTAGGGGGAATGCGCGCCGACATGACCGACTCCGTCGAGAATGAATGGCTCTGCGCGCGGATACTGGGCGCCTACGGACTGCCTATGGCACGCTGCGACCCCGGACAGTTCGGATCGCAGAAGGTGCTGATAGTCGAGAGGTTTGACCGGCAGCTCCATTCGAGCGGGAAATACTGGCTCCGGCTCGTGCAGGAAGACTTCTGTCAGGCGACTGCCACATCATCATCGATGAAATACGAGCGGGACGGGGGCCCGGGCGTGCTCGAGATTTCCCGGATACTGAGAGGTTCGGTTGATCGCGACCATGACCTGGAATGCCTGCTGAAGGCACAGCTCCTGTTCTGGATGCTTGCTGCTACGGATGGCCACGCAAAAAACTTCAGCATCCGAATCCTGAGCCAGGGGCGCTTTCAGCTCACGCCTCTTTACGACGTGCTGTCGATCTGGCCGATCATAGGCAACGCAGCCAACAAGATCTCGTGGCACAACGCCAGGCTGGCTATGGCGGTTCGTGGCAAGAACAAGCACTACTTGATCAAGGATATTCAGCGCAGGCACTTCAACGGCATGGCCGCCAGATGCGGGATTGGCCAATCAGCAGAGCCGCTGATCGGGGACATTCTCGCAGCAACACCGGCCGTCATTACTTCGGTACAGAAGAATCTGCCGAAGGGCTTCCCTCAGCGCGTCCTCGATGGAATCCTGACCGGATTGTCGAAATCAGCAAAGCAGCTCGAAGCGATGCCGGCGAAGTGACTGTAGCGAGGAAGTTGAAACAACCGGCGATCCGAAAACTTTTCCGCCTCAATTGAGCGGCTGCTTGCCGATATATTCCAGCACGTAGAGGCCGCCGCACGCGCGGTCGGCGGCATAGACGATGGAACGGTCGTCCACGAACACGTCGCTGATGCGGCAGCCGCGCTGCCCCTTCGGCGTCTCCGGCAGGAACGCGGCGATCTCCTCCGGGCGGTAGGGGTCGGCGATGTCGTAGATGCGCAGCCCCGCGCTGAACCAGGTGGAAGCCACCGTGTTCTGCAGCTTCGCGGCTCCCGGCTCGGGTTCGTTCTCGTGGATGTTGTGGGCGCCGATGCGGCCGCCGACCTTGTGCAGATCACCGAAGTCGCGCGGCGTCGGCAGGCTCGAGATCATCACCGGGTTCGTTTCCAGGCGGAGGTCCACCATCCAGCAGCGCTTGGGCCAGTCGAGGCCGTGGTCCCCGGTCGCCTCGTCGGTGACGACGAGCAGATCGCGGTCGAACAGCGGCAGCACGGTGTGGGTGAAGCCGGGGAATGGCGGGTGATAGTCGAGGCGGCTCACCAATTTCGGGTGCGCCTTGTCCGCGATGTCGAGGATCACGATGCCGGCGTCGATGTAGCCGATGTAGGCGCGGTCCGGCCGCTCCGGATAGCACAGCGTGTGATGGGGCCGGAAGGCGAAGTCGAGGGAGGGCGCGACGTGGCGCGGCGGCAGTTGGCCCTTATCGCCCTTCCTCTGGCCCGGCAGCCACCACCGCCCGACTTCCACCGGCTTGGCGGGGTTTGCCAGGTCCACGATCATGTAGAACTGGTTGTCCTTGGGGTCGTTCGGCACGAAATCCGGATGGGCGGCGCTCAAGTGGGCGTAGCGGCCATCCATGAACGAAACGTAGTGAACGCCGACGGCGTGGGAATCGGCCGGTCCGGATAAATCGAAAAACGAAATTTCCCGCGGCTCGGCCGGCTTCGAGATGTCGTAAACCTGGAAGCCGGCAGGCTTCAACCCGGGCTCATACGACTGGTACGCCATCAGCAGGAGGTCGCCGCGCATCGCCAGCGAGTTGCCCCGCACCTTGCTGTGCGGCAGCGGCTTCTGCCACAGCAGCTTGGGGTCGGACGGCTCGGTCACGTCGAAGATCGAGAAGGCGGCCGGCCCGTGCTCGTGCGCGATGTACAGGTAGCGTCTGGAATCTTTAATCTTCATCGCCATGCCCTCGCCGAGATTCGCCGCACCGCCGGCGGTGTGTTGCGCGAGCAGTTTCAGATTGTGGGCAATTCGTACTCCCGTCATTGGCATTCCTTCACGAGTTCGCAAGTGGCCGGGATGCTAGCACATCGTCACGACCATCGAAGTGAGGCAGTGACGAAGTGAAGCAGTGACGATTCTCCGCGCGTCACCACAGCACCCCGTCACTTCGTCACCGGGTCATTGCGAATGGCGCGCGAGGAATTCGAGCGTCACGCGGGAGGTGCCGTCGGGGTCGGTGCCCGCAGCGTGGTAGCCGTCCATCGGCAGGATCAGGAGTTCCGAGCGCGGGATCGTCTTCTGCCAGCTTTCGAATACCGCTCGGCCCCGGCGCGCGGTGTCGGTGCCGATGACGAGCGTCGGGCAACGAATGCGCTTCACGTCCTCGCGGATGTCGATCGCGCCGACCCAGCGCATGTAGGCGTGCACGGTCGACAGGGCCGTCTGCCCCATCATGTCGGACCACCAATCGATGCCCGCTTCCGGCATTTTGCTGCCCATGCGCTCGCGCTGGGTGCGCTTCGCCCAGCTGCGCACGCTGGTGCGTTCCATCTCCTCGATCCACCCCGTGGCGTTGGGCGGCGTGACCGGCGAGCACGACACGGTGATGGTTTTCACCAGCTCGGGCCGGGTCGCGGCGAGCATCATGACGCTGATGCCCCCGCTTTTCCCCCCGATCACGTGCACCGGCCCGCCGGCGACCTGCTGGATGACCTGCGAGAGGTCATCCACGTAGCGCTGGGTCGTGAGGGGATAGTCCTTCGGCACCGGGCTCGACAGCCCAAAGCCGCGCTGGTCGATGCGGATCATGCGGTAGCGGCGCGAAAAACGCGGCACCCAGGCGCGCCACGCCTCGGTGTTCTCGGTGAAGCCGTGCACGAACAGCACGGTGTCCGGGCGCGTCCACGGGTCGGTGTGGTCGTCTACCTTGTAGTGCAGCTTGCAGTCCGGCAGGTCGAGAAACGGCATGAGTAAACCCCCCTGTTATTAACCGCAGATAAACGCCGATCAAAAATAAAAATATTTCCACCAGGGCATCGAGGAAAACCGTAAGAAAACGGCCTTTGCCGGCATGTGTATTGGGTTGTTGATGTTATCTGCGTTTATCTGCGGTTGCATTGCCGTCACTCAGCGCGGATTCCCGCATCCTTGATGATCTTCGCCCATTTCTTGACGTCGGCGCGGATGACGGCGTCGAATTCCGCCGGCGTGTTACCGACTGCCGTCGCGCCCTCGCCCGTCATCACCTGGCCGAATTCCGGCGAGCGCACGACTTTCACGATTTCCCGGTGCAGGCGGTCGATCACGGGCTTCGCCGTGCCCGCCGGCGCCAGGATGCCGTTCCAGCCGCGCGCTTCATAGCCGGGCAGGGTATCCGCGATCGGCGGCACGTCCGGCAACGCGGCGATCCGCTGTTTCGCGCCAACGCCGAGCGCCCTGACCCGGCCCGCCTTCACCTGGGGCACAACTGTTCCTGCCGAGCCGATCAGGTACAGCTGGAGTTCTCCGGAGAGCAGCGCGGTCAATACTTGAGGCGCGCCCTTGTACGTCACCAGTGCTATTTTGATGCCGGCCATCGAGCGGAACAGCTCCGCCCCGAGGTGCCCCATGCTGCCGCTACCTGTGGATCCATGGTTGAGCTGTCCCGGCTTGTCCTTCGCTATGGATATCAGTTCCTGCACCGACCGCGCGGGAAACTGGCTCGCCACGATCAACACCGGCGAAACGGCGCTCACCATCGTGATCGGGGCGAACGCGGTGACGGTGTCGTAGGGAACGTCGGGGTAGAGACTCTGGTTTACCACGTGCGACGGAAAAACCATCAGCAGCGTGTAGCCGTCCGGCGCCGCTTTCGCGACGATGTGCGAGCCGACGATGCCGCTCGCGCCCGGGCGATTGTCGATGACGACCTGCTGGCCGAGGCCCTCGGTCAACTTCGGGGCGATGACGCGGCCGAGGATATCGGTGATCCCGCCGGCCCCGCTGGGGATGATGATGCGGACGGGGCGCGACGGGTATTGTTCGGCGGCGCCGGCGTCCGCTACCGGCGCCAACAGTGTCGCCGCAGCAATCAGCCAGCCCGCGAATCGGAACATAAAGGCAGACAAGTGGGGTCGGAAGGGACAGGCGAATTCTAAAGACACATTACGGTCTTGGGTAGCAACTGTCGATGATCCGGTTGTCGATCTTACCCGAGGATCACGCGCACCTTGTGGGCCAGACCATCATCCGCGAGCGGGATCCGCGCCGGGTCGCCCGGCAGCGTCTTGCCATCCAGTTCGACGTGGCTGACTCCGCGATTCACGCGGCGGGGGTTTTCGACCGCGATCTCGTAGCGCGCGGAATGATAATGGTAGACGATCTGGAACCGGGTCCACTCCCGGGGTATGCAGGGTGCGAGGAGCAGGAACTCTCCCTGCAGGCGAAAACCGAGGATCGCTTCGATGCCGGCCCGGTACAGGCACCCGGCCGTGCCGGTGTACCAGGTCCACCCGCCACGCCCGGCATGCGGAGCCACCGAATAGACATCGGCAGCGACGGCGTAGGGCTCGACCTTGTAGCGCTGCACGTCGGCGCGCGTGCTGGTGCGGTTGATCGGATTCATGAGCGAGAACACCTCGGCGGACTTGTTTCCCTGGCCAAGGGCGGCAAAGGCCACCACCGACCACGTGGCCGCATGGTTGTATTGGCCGCCGTTCTCCCGAATACCGGGCGGATAGCCCTTGATATATCCGGGATCGAGTGTCGTCCGGTCGAAGGGCGGTGTGAACAACAAGGCCAGACGCTCGTCGGCGAGTATGAGCTGGTCGTCCACGGCGGCCATGCCACGCTGGGCACGCGCGGGATCCGCGGCGCCGGAGATCACGCTCCAGGATTGCGCAATCGAGTCGATCCGGCATTCGCCGCTCGTGGACGAACCGAGCGGCGTCCCGTCGTCGAAATAGCCGCGCCGGTACCAGTCGCCGTCCCAGCCGTCCCGTTCGAGCGAGGCCCGGAGCCGAGCGGCATGCGACAGCCACTTCGCGGCGCGTGCCGCTGCGCCGCGAGCTTTCGCCAGCGGCCTGAACGCCACGAGCGTTGCATACAGGAACCAGCCGAGCCAGACGCTCTCGCCCTTACCCATCTCGCCGACCCGGTTCATGCCGTCGTTCCAGTCGCCGGTGCCGATCAACGGCAGACCGTGTTTGCCGACGCCGAGACTCTGGTCGAGCCCGCGCGCGCAGTGCTCGAAGAGCGTTGCGGCTTCGTCCGCGATGATGGGCTGGAAGTAGGCATCGTGTTCGCCGGACCGCAGCATCTGGCCTTCGAGAAATGGAACGGGCTCGTCCAGCACCGCGATGTCGCCGGTGGTCTCGACATAGTGTGCGGCGGCGTAGGCAAGCCATATCCGATCGTCGGAAACGCGGGTGCGAACCCCCTGGCCGGAGGGCGGCAACCACCAATGCTGGACGTCGCCTTCGACGAATTGCCGGGCCGCGGCGCGCAGGAGATGCTCGCGCGTTAACGCCGGTCGCGACAGGGCGAGCGCCATGCCGTCCTGGAGCTGGTCGCGGAAACCGTAAGCGCCGCTCGCCTGATAGAACGCCGCTCGCGCCCACATGCGGCAGGCGAGCGTCTGATAGAGCAACCAGCCATTCAGCATGATGTCCATGGACCGGTCCGGCGTTTTCACCTGGACCGTGCCGAGCACATCGTCCCAATACCCGACGGCGTCACGCAGGACCGCATCGAGATCAGCCGCCCGGTAGCGGGCGATCAAGGATTGCGCATCGGCCGCTGTCGCCGCCTCACCGAGGAAGAAAACGATTTCCACCGTGCCGCCCGGCTTGAGCTCGACCGGGGTTTGAAGGGCGCCGCAGGGATCGAGGCCGGCACCGACCCGCTGTGAGAGGAGTGCGTCCCCCGCCAGCGCGGCCGGGTTGTCGAGCGTGCCATTGCGCCCCAGGAATTCCCGCCGGTCGCCGGTCCACGCTGTCTGTCGTCCGCCCAGATCCGCAAAGGCGACGCGGGAACCGAACGTTATGTTCCAGGGATTGCGCGCGAGCAGCGCGCCGGTCTCCGGATCGAGTTCCGTCACGACCGAGAGCGCGGATGCGCTGCGGGACGGGCCGAGCACCCACTCCACATAGGCCGTGACCGAAAACCGCCGGGGTCGCCCCGACGTGTTGCTGATTGTCAGCCGTGAGATCTTGATCGGATCATCGAGCGGCACGTATTGCAGGAGATCGAGCGCGATACCGTGCGCGCTGTGCTCGAACCGGCTGTAACCCTGGCCGTGCCTGGCAACATAGGGCGCGGCCTGGTCACGGATCGGGAGGGCCGTCGGACACCACAGCTCGCCGGACTCCTCGTCGCGCAGATAGATGACCTCCCCCGGCCGATCGGTGACGGGGTCGTTCGACCAGGGCGTCAACTGGTTCTCGCGACTGCCGAGCGACCAGGTATAGCCGCCGCCCTCGACCGAGACTTGAAAACCGAACGAGGGATTGGCGATGACATTGATCCACGGGGCCGGCATCGAGCGCCCGGCACCGAGGATCGTCACGTACTCCCGTCCGTCCGCGGCGAAACCGCCGAGCCCATTGAAGAATTCAAGCTTCAGCGGCACGGGAACGGTCTGCGACGCGTCTGCGGGCGGCACGGAGTTCGGCGGCGCGTATTTTGCCAATGGTGCGGCGGTGTCCGCTTCCTGGCGACGGTCGAGCTGTTCCGAGAGCGTTCCGCTTCGTCCGACCAGCACGGCCCTCGCCATGGAGAGAAGGAGAGCGCGTGTCTCCACCGAAATGAGATCGGCACGCAGCGTGAACACGGAGCCACGCGCGACGTCCGCTCCGATTTGCGGCCGGGACTGACTTGTCCGAACCAGCGTCTCGAGTGCGATCTGAAGGTCTTGCACATAGGAAGACGCTCGTTCGTTCAGAATCACGAGATCGACGGCGAGCTGCTTCATGCGCCAGTATTCATGTGCATGCAGCAACTGACGGACGATGGCGATGTCTTCGATGCTATCGATCCGCGCGAGAACGATCGGGAGGTCGCCGGAAATGCCCTGAGCCCAGAGTGCGGCAGGCCCGCCGCCGCCGCGGCGTATGGTGTCCGAGGACGGACGGAGCGTGGGATCGGCGTAGAGCACGTGGCCCGCGAGACGCTGAAACAGGCCCGCCTGCTCCGCGTCGATGCCGAGATAGCTCAACTGCACTTGCGCCTGGGTCCACGCCAAAGTAGCCGCGCGGTCGAAGGCGGTCGTGTCCTCGTGCTTGTCGATGAGGTCCAGCACCTCGCCGCGGGTCGACGCGACCATCGTCCAGAATGCGATGCGCACGGTCCTGCCCGGCGGAACCCGCACGCGGCGGCGCAGCGCGAACACGGGATCGAGAACGGTGCCGACGGTATTGAAAAGCGGCCGGTCCTCCATCACGGCAATCGGCGCCCGAACCCCGCGCCCGCGGCCGAGGAAACGGGCCCGGTCGGTTTCGATCTCCGGCGCGCCCACCGTCTCGCCTTCGACCACGGCTAGGTGCGCCGCCCAGATTTCGGGCTCAGCGGGCGAGCGCCGCCGCCGCGTCGCCAGGATGGCGCCGATCCTGGCGAGATATTCGGTTTGCACGAAAAGTTTGGAAAAGACCGGGTGCGCTGCGTCGGCTGCGGGCGGCGCCAGCACGAGCTCAGCATAGGAGGTGAGTTCAATGTCCCGGATCCGGCTTCCCGTATTCGCGACGGATACGCGACGGACCTCGGCGTCGTCCTCCGGCGAGACGACAACGTCGAGGGTCGTGGTGATCGTGCCGTCGCTCCTGACGAACTCGGCACGATCCTCGGTGAACGTGACCTCGTAACGGTCCGGTTCGACGCCGCTCGGCTGGTAGCCCGCGGACCAGACCTCGCCACTCTCCACGTCGCGCAGGAAGACGTAGGCACCCCAGTCGTCGCGGGTGACGTCCTCGCGCCAGCGTGTTATCCCGAGATCGCGCCAGCGGCTGTAGCCGGAGCCGGCCGCCGTCAGCATCACCGCGTAGCGGCCGTTCGAGAGCAGGTGCGCCTCCGGCGTGGCGCTGTGCGCGGAGCGGAACCGTCGCACCGCGGGAAGCTCCAGGTCGCGGATCGTCGCTGCCGTCTTCACTTCCTCCGCCCTGGGATGAGCCATCGCGACATCGCGCGGCGTGCGTTCCTGCAACAGCAATTCCGTTGCTTGCACGGTCGGCTCGGCATGAAACCGTGCCCGCATCTTTCCGTCGAGGAGGGCGTTGGCGATGGCGACCACCGTCATGCCCTGATGGTGCGCCATGAAGGCGCGGACGATCGCGACGTCTTTCCCCTCGGGCAGGCGCGTGGGCGTGTAATCCAGCGCCTCGTAGAAGCCGTAGCGGCCTTGCGCGCCGATGGCGGCGAGTCGGGCGAAGTTGCGCGCCGCCGCTCCCGGATCGACCATGGCTGCGAGCGCCGTCGCGTAGGGCGAGACGACGGCGTTCTCGCTGAGGCCGCGTTTCAAACCCAGGCCCGGGACACCGAAGTTCGAATACTGATAGGTGAACTCCAGGTCGCGGACGTTGTAAGCGGATTCCGAAACCCCCCACGGCACACCGAGCGCGGCGCCATAGGTTATCTGCCGGCGGACGACGAGGCGGCTCGTCTGCTCGATCAGGCTGCCGGCCGGGGCACGCATGACGAGCGAGGGCATCAGATACTCGAACATCGACCCCGACCAGGAAATCAGCGCCGCGCCGCGTCCGATCGGCGTGACGGCGCGCCCGAGCCGGAACCAGTGACGCGATGGAACGTCGCCCTTGGCGATCGCCACGAAGCTCGCCAGGCGCGCCTCGGAAGCGAGGAGATCGTAGCAGCTCGGGTCGCGACTGCCCTCCGCGACCCGATAGCCGATCGAGAGGAGCTTGCGGTCTGGGTCGATGAGAAAGCCGAACTCCATCGCGCCGGCCAGGGTCCGCGCCGTCGCCTCGAGCGTCGCCAGGCGCCGCTCCAGGGAGCGGGCGGCCTCAGTGGAATGATGAGCGGCCTGGGTAAGGTCAAGACGGTGACTCTCGATTGACCTTTGTGCCGCCTCCGCCCAGAACAGCATTTCAGCGCCGGCGTCGTCGCCACGCTCGATGGCCAGCGTTCGGGCGATATCGACCAGGGTCGTGGCCTGGATCGCGACTTCCACCAGCCGTGCTGCGATGTCCTCCTGCAGCGGGTGTTGGAGAAGCGGGTCCTGGCGGAGCGCGGCGGCCAGCGCATCGAGCGCTTCGCCAAGCTGCTGGCGCGTGATCGTTTGCGTCCGCCGGTCGTCGGGAAGCCCTTGCAAGGTTGCGCGCGTGAGGTCGAGTGCGTCTTCGATGCCGGACAACAATTCAGGGCCCGCCAGCGGGCGGCCGCTCCACTCCCGACAGGCATTGGCAAGAGCGATCAGGTGTCCGGCCAGGTTACCGCTGTCCACCGAAGAGACGTATTGCGGGTCCAGCGGGCGAAGATTCTGCGTGTCGTACCAGTTGTAGAAATGGCCGCGGAACCGCTGCAGCCCGCCCATCGTCGCGAGCGTCGCTTCCAGCCGGTCGACGGTCTCGCTCGTGCCCGCCCATCCAAAATCGCGGGCGCTGACCGCGGAGAGGAGGTAGAGGCCGAGATTGGTGGGAGAGGTCCGGTGCGCGACCGCCGGCTTGGGGTCTTCCTGGAAATTGTCCGGTGGGAGCCGGTGGTCCGTTGCGCTCACGAAAGTCTCGAAGTAGCGCCAGGTGCGGCGCGCGACCAGCCTCAAACTGCGTGCGTCCGCATCCGAGATCGGCAGGCGGCCCGCCACGAGCGGCGACAGGCTCGTCCATCGAGCGATAGCCGGCGCTGCGATCCAGGCGACCACGAACGGCGCCGCCACCGGCCAGGCGCTGTTCTCGACCCACCACACGACGATCGCAGCAACGATGCCAAGCGCGACACCACCGCTCATTTGCCGATAGAACCCCAGGAGGTCGAGCCGGGGGCTCACCATCGCCTGACCTGCCGTGACCCAGTCGAGCAGATGGCGGCGGCTCACGACCAGACGAAACAACGTTCTGCCGATCGCATCGGCCATCAACCAGGCTTGGTGGGCGAGGAACACGACCAGCAGGGTGGTCAGGGACAAGGCGAGCCGGGCATCCGCGACGAGGGCCCGCAGATGGCTGCGCGCAGTGGTGCGGGCACGTCGCGGCACGATTGCAGAGAGAACAGGAAGCAGCGTCGACAACGCAATCGTCGACAGGATAAATCCGGTCCAGACGGCGGCAGCGTGCAAGGGCAGCGTCCATCCTGCCAGCAACGCGAGGACGCTTGCCGGTGCCGACAGCGACCGCCGCAGGTTATCCAGCATCTTCCAGTGGCCGATCAGCGGCAGTGCTGCTGCGCTCCGGCCATCGACTGAGGCGGTACCGCGACCGAGTATCCACGGAGCCAATTGCCAGTCGCCTCGCGCCCAGCGGTGCTGGCGTGCGGCGGCCACGTCGTAGCGTGATGGAAACTCCTCGACGACTTCGATATCGGAAACCAGGCCGGCGCGGGCGAAGGTGCCCTCGAAGAGATCGTGACTGAGCAGCGTACTGTCGGGCACGCGGCCGTCGAGCGCGGCTTCGAAGGCATCCACGTCGTAGATGCCCTTGCCGGTATAGGAGCCTTCGCCGAAGAGATCCTGATATACGTCGGAACTGGCGGAGGCGTACGGATCGATGCCGCCCATGCTGGAGAAGATGCGCTGGAACAGCGACCCCTCGCGTCCGATCGGCAGCGACGGTGTGACGCGCGGCTGCAATACACCATAGCCTTCGACGACGCGCCGGGCGCCGGCATCGAAGCGCGGATGGTTGAGCGGGTGCGCCATCTTGCCGACCAGCCGGCGGGCTGTTTCCCGCGGCATCCGGGTATCGGCGTCAAGCGTGATGACGTAACGGACGCCGTCGGGCGGGGCCGGAGACGAGCCGCTGACGCCAATAAAGGTGGTATCGGTTGCGCCGCGGAGCAGCCGGTTCAATTCGTGGAGCTTGCCGCGCTTGCGCTCCCACCCGATCCACTGCTGCTGCACTTCATTCCAGACCCGCCGGCGATGGAACAGGTGGAAACGGCTCCCCCCGGATGCCGGACCATGGCGGCGATTCAGGCGGGCGATGCCCGCGGCGGCCGCATCGAGGAGCGCATCATCTCCGTCAACGGTCTCGGTCGCGGCGTCCGTCCAGTCCGAGAGCAGTGCGAAATGAAGCTCGCCTTCCGGACTCGCCAGGTGATGGATCTCCAGCCGCTCGATCTGCTCTTCGAGCGCGGCCGGTGTCGTGAAGAGGATCGGGACGGCGACCATCGTGCGCAGGCTTGCCGGTACGCCGTCGCGGAGTTCCAGGCCCGGCAGGATCGTCGCACCGACTCCTCTCGTGACGCTGCGGTTCACGAGTGCCATCGCCGCATCGATAGCCGGGATTAGCCCGAGAAGCGCGAGGAGACCGAGCCACCCGCCGCCGATTCCCGCTCCCGCCAGCACCCACAACGGCAAGGAGAGAAGGATAGCAGCGACCATGATGACGCTGCCGATATAGCCGCCGATGCCGATTGATGCGTTGAAACGAGCGCGCCAGCTCCCAATGGGAGCGCGAAATCCGACCGTCTTCTCGAACGCGCGACGCCCCCCGGCGATCAGGTGGTAGCCAGGATCCCGCCAGCGGGATGCTGGATCGCGCTCCAGCGATGTGGGGTTCCGCTCGCGGTCATTTGACTGGTTTGCAGCCAGAAGCGCCGCTCGCGCAATCTCCAGTTCCGTCAGTTTCGAACCCCGCGCGAGCTCCTCGATCACGCTGCGGTAGAGGTTGCGCGTTGGAAAATCCATGTTCGCGAAGTCGCTGCCGGACCGCAGCGTGTCGTCGACGAGACTGACGTTCTCGAACAGCTCTGCCCAGTCAACGTCGGAGACCAGGCGCATGCTCGTGATAATGTTGCGGACCGTCACGTTCGTCGCACCCAGCCTTTGGTGCTCGTCGTGCACGATCTCGTCGGCGGTTGTTCCCTGCGCCGCCAGGCGCTCCTCGAGCCACATCAGCGACCGCGTGACTTTCGGATCCTGGTCCCGCAGCCGTTGCACGAGCTGGACGGCGAAGGGCCTCGGCAAGGGCGCCTGTTCGTAACGCTGAAAGACCGAGCGCATCGGCTCGCCCGGGCGCCCGTTCACGCCCAGCAGCCGGTCGGCCAGGCTATCCGCTTCCTGGCGCGCGGCGCGGCTCGCCACAATGCGCCTCGCCCCGCGTCGAAGATTCTCCACGAGCACGATCCGCAACGTGATCGCGACCGCCCACAACTCCCCGATCGTCAGCGGCTGAACACGCTGGTAGGCACGCACGAACCGGCGCAGCATCTCGGGGTCGAAACGGCTGTCCGTATGGGCGACAAAGGCCCAGGCCGCGCCGAAGACCCGCGGATAGCCGACGAAAGGTCCGCTAGCCAACTTCGGCAATTGCCGATAGTAGCCCGGTGGCAGATCGTCACGAATTTCGCGGATCTGCTCTTCGACGAGATGGTAGTTGTCGAGCAGCCACTCGGCGGCCGGTGTAATGGCGTGCCCCTCGACGACCGCGTTGGCGATAGCACGATAGGCGTCGAGCAGAACCGACTCGTTGTCCCGCAGTCGAACGGCGAGAGAGCGCCCGGTCACCGGCCTCGCGGTGATGGGTTGGGCCGCGGCAAGGCTCTCGGCATGCTGCTCGAGACGCTCGATACTGAAGAGCTCCTCGCGGATGGACTCTTCGTTATCCCATGGCGGAGCGCGCGATGCGCGCCCGAAGACGCGAAGAATCGCCGATTTCAATTTGGCCTTTCTGCTCCGCGCGCAGGCAAGATGAGGCGTTCGGTTTCCGCATCGCGGGCCGCGATGCGATATCAGTTTGCCGTTTTATCGGGCAGCAGGCGATCCATTTCTTTCCTGACCACTGCGTAGCACTCGCATACCCGTTTCTCCAGTTTCGGGCGGTCGAGAACGGTGATGTGGCCGCGACTGTAATGAATCAAGCCGGCCGCTTGCAGGTGCCCGGCCGCCTCGGTGACGCCCTCGCGGCGCACCCCCAGCATGTTGGCGATCAACTCCTGGGTCATGGCGAGTTTGTTCGAGGGCAGCCGGTCCAGGCTCAGCAGGAGCCAGCGGCACAACTGTTGATCCACCGCATGGTGCCGGTTGCAGACCGCGGTCTGCGTCATCTGGGCAATCAACGCCTGGGTGTAGCGCAGCAGCAGATATTGCAGCGGACCGCCGCGGTCGAACTCCGTCTTCAGCACGGCTGCTTTAAGCCGGTGGCCATGGCCGGCACTTTGCACCACGGCCCGGCTTGGCGTGCTTTCGCCGCCCATGAACAACGCGATCCCGACGACGCCGTCGTTGCCGATGACCGCGATCTCCGTCGAGGCCCCGCTTTCCATGGCGTAGAGCAGGGATACGATGCCGCTGGCGGGGAAATACAAGTGCCGCAACTTGCTGCCGGACTCGAAGATCACCTGGCCCAGCGGCAATGTTACCGGCTCGAGGTGGGGCAGCAGGCGCTCATAATCCGCCGCGGGCAGCGCGGCAAGCAGTTGGTTCTGCTCGGATTTATGTGAAGCAGGCATGGCAGGCCGGCACGTTCTATTGTCAGGATGTCGTTACCGGTGCGGCCGAATGACGCACCGGACGGCGAGGAGACACGATTGCCCAGCATACTCCGACTGTACGTTAGCGCACAGAACATCCTGGACCAGCCGGAGACAATCAGCGGGGGCAAACATCAACGGTTTTTTCAGGAGACGGCAATGCGAACAATGATGGCTGTGGCGATAGTGACGGCGGTTGCGGCGGCGAGCTTCGGCTGCGCCCAGAAACCGGCTGCAGTGATGGCGGTGATCGAGGACAAGGTCTATACGGTGACGCCGGACCAGGTGAAGGTGAAGGCCGGGATCGTGGTTGGCGAAGTCACGGAGATGAAGGTGACGGAGCGGGTCGAGCAGGGCACTGGCCGCATTGATTCCCCGGCGAAGCTCTCGGGCAAGCTCAAGCTGACGAACAGCTCCACGGACCAGACTGTCCGCCTCATCGGCGGCAAGATCCTCTACCTCGATGACCAGGGGCAGCTCATCAAGATCGAGGAAGCGCGGACCGAGCCGGCTCTCAAATTCCCCACTTCGTACAACGCTCCCGACCGGCTCGATCCGGGACAGAATGTAACCCAATCCGTGGAAGTGGATTTCCCCGCAGCAGCCTTGAAGGCGAAGAAGCTGAAAGAAATCCGCATCGAACTCACCTATATCCCGTCATCGTACAAGCTGCAGACAGCCAACTTCAGCGTGTCGATCGGCGGCCAGTCAGCCATTCAGTAAGCCGGGCATGAAACAGGCAGGGCAGCCGCCCTGCCGGACAGTCATCGAGGAGCGCTATACATGACCGCGGCCGAAGAGCAGCAGATGCTTGCCAGCCTTTCCGAAATTTCAAAGGACATCAAGGCGCTATTGACCTTGATCAAGGACTTGACGCGGCAGCAGGGCGAAGCCGATGACAAGGCCTATGGACAGCTCGTGAACATAGCGCACAAGCGGTAGGCGTCGCAGGGATTCATTTCCAGTTGGCGATCTCGCCGATGAACTTCATCAGCTGAGTCGTCGCCGTCTCAAGCCGCAACAGCGATCGGTGAATACTTGCGATTTGAATGCTCGCCCTGAACACCGTCGTGCACGTTCTTGACGATCTGGTAACACCGGCAGGAGGCCGCTTCGAGACCCTTCCGGTCAAGTATCCTGATGCTGCCGCGGTGGTAGCTGATCAGCTTGCGGCTCTGCAGGGCGCCAGCCGCCTTGGTGATGCCGACGCGTCTCACGCCCAGCGTGTGCGCAAGAAATTCGTGCGTGAGGCGGAACTCGTTTGACTGCACGCGATCGCAAGTCATCAGCAGCGAACGGGCGAGGCGCGCCTCCAGCAGGTGGAAGCGGCTGCACACGGCGATCTGCGTGGCCTGAGCCATCGAGGCGTGGGTATAGCGGAACAGTTCCCGCTGCAACGACGGGTTTTGCCTGAATTCATGGAGAAAACGCGTCGATTGCATCCGCATGGCGGCGCCGGTTCTCTGCACCAGGGCGCGAACGGGTGAAACGCCGATCCCCAGCGCCAGGGGAATACCGACCATCCCTTCACTGCCGACCAACCCGACTTCCAATACCGTGCGGCCCTCCACGACAGCCAGCAGGGAAACCAGGCAGTCAGTGGGGAAGTAGGTATGCCGGATCGGCTCTCCGGGCTGATAGAGCACTTCCCCGAAAGCGAGCGAGACCGGCTCGATGCCGGTCAGCAGGCGCTGATACTCGGCGCGCGGCAGGGCTGCAAGCAGGCTGTTGGCGACACGTGCCTGGTTCACGGACGGCATGACAGGCAGGCTATAGCAGGGATATCCCACCGTATGTGCGCTGGCGAACAGAGCGTTCCGGCCGCGAAGGGGACAATCACCGCAACGATGGATAATTCCCGGTCCTGAAATGCGATGCCCGGAGTGCGCCCCTTGAAAACGATGCCCGCAACCGATGAAGTGCTCGACAGGATAGCCAGCATCGAAACTGAGCGGCAGGCAATGGCGAAAGAGGCCGGGCTTGCGGCGTCATGCAACTCGGCGCTGCGCAAGCTGCACGAGCTCCTGGAACACGAACAGAAAACCTTGCAACTGCACGGTGCGGGCGCCGGGTATCCGGCGAACGTTGACGCCGTGACGAACGAGGTCGAGCGGGTGAAGCGGTTGGCGGTTCTCACGGGCCAGGGCCATCCCTCCAGGAACGCGGACCCCGCCGGCCGGCGGCAGGAGTCGCGGCAGAAATCGTGGCAGAACGCGCAACGCAATCCGGCCAGGAACAAGGGCCGCAGGACGATGGGCCGGGCCGGAGGTCGGTGAATCCCCGAGCCAGCGTGACTGATGCAGCGTGGTTCGTGGCCGTGATGGCGGGTTACGCGGTTCCCACGATGATTTAAGCGAGAGGATGCAAATGAATATCATGATCTGGTTGTTGGCAGGCGGCGTTGCAGGTTGGGCAGGTTATACCTACATGAGGCTCAACAAAGGGCGCGGGATGATCGTCTCGATCATCATCGGCGTAGTGGGGGGATTTTTCGGCGGGAACGTGCTGGCGCCGATGCTCGGCGCCGTCACGGACGACACGCCGAACAGCTTCAGCCTGCTTTCGCTGGTCGTCGCCTTGGCAGCCGCGGCAGGGTGTCTCGCCATCGGCAACCTGCTTTCCAGACGCTACGGCGTGTGACCCGGCATGGGCGAGCAAGTCGGCGAGTCGAGAGCCGTGGCAGGGGCGACCGATTCTCTGTCGATAGCCCGGTTTCTTGAAGAACTGCGGCGCGTTGCGCGCTTTCGCACCGGCCCCCCGATCGGGGATCCGCTGGCCGCGGCAGTCAGGAGAATCGAGAACAGCCCGGCGTTTACGCAATCGCGCCTGCTCACCCGCATCCTGGCCGCGCTGACCTACGAGAGCGGCGACTTCAGGCGCGCGGAAGTCGCCGCCCTCGACTCGGAAACGCTCACCATGGTCATCACCCTGATGGATGTGCACGCTGCCGGGACCTCGGCACGCGAGGATTGGGTGCGCGCCGTCGATGCGGCAAGGGCCGCCGAGCTCGGCGCTGGCGGTTAGTTCGTTTTTTGCTCGGTGCGGGCGTGGCGCTGCAGGAAGCGCACGATCTCGGCGGTGTCGAGCACCGGGTTGGTCTTGAGCGAGTCGGGCCCGACCACCGTGTTGGCCCACGCCATATAGCCCTTCATGCGCTTGACCACCACGGGCCACTCGCGCACCGTGTGGCGACGCGGATCGGGAAGCGCATGGCATTGCGTGCAGGCGATGCTGAACATCCTGCCTGGCTCGGTCCTCAAGGCGGGATGCGCCGGATCCATCTCCTTCTGTCCGTGCTTTTGCAGATAAGCGGTCAGCGCCGCGACCTCCTGGTCGTTCGGCGCCTGCACGTTGTCCATCATCTCCTTCATCACCAGGCCCAGATTGCCCTTGCCCTGCATGCGCCAGACCATGCGCACGACGGTGGTGGTCCACTTGTCCGCGGTGTGCATCGGCGGGTTGGGCAGGTAGTGGCATTGCACGCAGTAGCGGGCGGCGAGCCGCGCCCCCTCAGAGTTCGGCTCGGGCAGTTGTTGCGGCTCGATGGACGGGGGCAGGATGCGTTCCAGCATCTTGCCATGCGGGCTTTGCGACCAAAGGTATTTCGCGCGCGCGACTTCCGTCGTGTCGGCTGCGGCGGCCGATGCGACGCAAGCGACGGCGGCCAGCACGGCGGCCAGCCACAGGATCGGGCGGCGGTGAGTCACGACGCTATATTATCAGCGCAAAAATCGGCGGTGCCGTCAGAGCGTGTTGCGCTTGTCGCCGCTCGCGAAACCGGCGAGCGGGACAGTCACGCCGCGGCCCAGCGCGATGACCTTGAAGAGTTCTCCCATCTCGGCGGGAGAGAGCAGCTTCTGCGCTTGCCCCGCAAGCGGCGCGTAGGCGGCAACATCATCGGCCGGCGTCTCCGCGAGCACGCCGGTGATGCCGCAGTTCACCAGGAATTGCGCCTGGTTGGTGTAGCCGAGCACTTCGAGCCCTGCCTCATGGCCGGCTTCCGCAATGGCCGAGAAGTCCAGGTGCGTGGTGATGTCCTGGAGCCCCGGCAGAAAGAAGGGGTCGTCGTGCGCGCGATGGCGGTAGTGGCACATCAGCGTGCCGCCGGTGCGCTGCGGGTGGTAGTACTCCCGGCGCGGGAAACCGTAATCGAAGAACAGCGCTGCGCCGCGCGCGAGCGTCTTTCCCAGGCTCTTGATAAAAGCGCGCGCCACGAACTGGATTTCGCTCCGGTAGCCGTCCGCGGGAAACCATGCCGGATCGGGCATGTCAGGCGGGAACGCCGGGAGTTTTGAGGCCCACTCGAATTTTCCGTTCCCGAAAGTTACCCCCAGTTCCATCACGTTCCCGCCTTCGCGCTGGAACACGTGCGCTGGCATCGCGTCGAGGACTTCGTTGCCGATCACGACGCCGGTGAATTCCGGCGGCAGCTGGTTCAGCCACGCCACGCGCTCGAGCAGGTGCGGTGCCCGCGCGGCAAGCGTGTCGCGGCTGCGGGCGCGAAGATCCGGGGAAAGTTCCAGTACCAGGTAGCGCCGGGGCGCGGCCCCGAGCCGCTCGAGCTCCAACAGCAGGTCCGCGGCCAGCGCGCCGCTGCCCGCGCCGATTTCCAGGACGTCGGTGAGGCCCGACGCCGCGAGTTGCCGCACCTGGCGCGCCAGGGTGCGGCCGAACAGCCGCGAGATCTCGGGCGCGGTGACGAAATCGCCGTCGCGCCCGAGCTTGCGCGCGCCGGCCATGTAGTAGCCAAGCCCCGGCTCGTAGAGCACCAGCTCGACGTAGCGCGCGAAGCTGATCCAGCCGCCGTTCGTCTCGATCTCGCGCTGCACGCGCCCGCAGACCAGCGCGCTATGCGCGCGGGCTTCCTCGGTGGGCGCGGGCAGTTCCATCGGCATGATGTTAGGCGCTCTCAGTCGCGGCGCGGGGCGTCGCTCACGAGGGTGCCGTCGCGCAGCTCGATCACGCGGTCGCAGCGCGCCGCGAGCCGGGGATCGTGAGTGACGATGAGAAATGCGGTGCCCCGGACTTGATTGAAGCGGCGCATCAGCTCGAAGACGTCATCCGCCGTGTGCGTGTCGAGGTTGCCGGTAGGCTCGTCCGCGAGCACGAGATCGGGGGCAAGCGCCAATGCGCGGGCGATGGCGACGCGCTGCTGCATCCCGCCGGAGAGTTCCGGCGGGCGCTTGTGCAATGCGTCGCCCAACCCGACCGCCGTGAGCAGCTCGGTCGCGTTCGCCCGCTGCCCGGCGGTGTAAGCGCCGTAGCGCATGAGCCCGGGCATCATCACGTTCTCGAGCGCCGAGAACTCCGGCAGCAGGTGATGGAACTGGAACACGAAACCCAGCGTCTCCAGCCGCGCCCGGGTGCGCTCGTCGTCGTCGGCCTGCTCGATCGGGCGGCCCCGGAGATGGTAAGAGCCCCCGCTCGGCCACTCCAGCAGCCCGATCAGGTTGAGCAGCGTGCTCTTGCCGGAGCCCGACGGGCCGATGAGGCACGCAAACTCGCCGCCGCGGAGGGTGACGTCGATCCCGTGCAGCACCTCGAGCGCGACCGGGGTGCCCGGATTGTAGGTCTTGCGGACGTTCCTGAGATCGATGATGGCCGGGTTCACAGCCGGATCGCCTGCGCGGGATCGAGGTTGGCGGCGCGGCGCGCGGGCATGACCGCCGCCAGCAGCCCGAGGGCGGTGGCGCCCAGCACGGTATAGCAATAAAGCGCCAGGTTGAAATGCGCGGTGAAGATCGGCGAGCCGTCGTCCGCGCGCAGGACGTCGCTCATCACCGAAGTGAGCAGGTAGCCGCATGCGCTGCCCAGGACGGCGCCGACGGCGCCGATCAATACGCCCTGCAGCAGGAATACCCGCAGGATCCGCCCGCGCGAGGCGCCCATCGCCCGCAGGATGCCGATCTCCCGGGTTTTCTGCACGACCGACACGATCAGCACGCTCGCCACGCCGATGGCGACGACCAGCGCGAGGAAGAACCGCACCAGCAATGTCATGACGGTCTGGTTGTTGAGCGCGGTCCGTAGCTGGCTGTTCGCTTTCATCCAGCTCTCGACTTCGTGCGGGACCCGCGCCTGCAGCCGCGCAGCCAGGCTCTCGGCCCCGAACAGGTCCTCGACCGCAAGCTCGACGCTGGACACGCCGCCCGGCAGGTTGAGCAGCGCCTGCGCCGTGGGCAGGGCGACGTAAGCGTAGGCGCGGTTAAGATTGCGCTGGCCCAGGTCGTAGATGCCGCGCACCTGGTAGGCGTCGCCCGCCGAAGTCGGCGTCGACAGCCGCACCTTGTCGCCCAGCGCGACGCCAAGATCCCGGGCGAGATCGGTCCCGATCACCGCGTCGCCGGGGTTGAGCCGCAGGTCGCCGGTGACAATCTTCTCGTTCAGCCGCGTGACCGCGACGTAGCGCTCGGGAATGATGCCGGTGATGGTGACGGATTTGTTCACGTCGCCGCGCGTAATGAGTCCCGGGCCGGCCGCGACTGGCGAGACGGCGCGGATGCCGGGCATAGCCTCGAGTTCCAACTGGAGCGACTGCCACTGATCGACGGAGCGCAGGCGCTGGGCGCGGGCCTGCACTTGCTCCAGGGCGGGCGCTCCGGTCGCGCCGCGCAACGGGCGGGAGACTTCTTCGGCCGGGCGCACGATGATGCCGGGTTGCACGCCAAGCGTGCGCCGTATCAGGTCGCTCTGCAGGTCGCCGAGGAAGCCGCTGATGAACACAATCACCGATATGCCAACGGTCGAGCCCGCGACGATGAGGAGCGTCTGCATTCCCCCTTCCCGCAGAAAACGCAGGGCCACTGCCCACTCGAATCGCATCACTGCGCCGCTTCGCGGGCCCGCACGCGCGAGCCGTCGGCGATTCCCCTGGTGAGCAGAACGGTTTCGCCCTCGCTGAGTCCTGACTCGATTTCGACGCGTGCCGCCGAGCGCACGCCGGTCTCGACCCTTACCGGCGCAACCGTGCCGCCGCGCACCACCTGGACGCTGCGCACGCCCCCGGACTCGCGCACGGCCTCGGCGGGCACGGTGAGCGCGCGCTCCTTGCGCGCGACGCCGATGTCGATTGAAACCGTCATGTCGGCCCGCAGATAGGATGGCGGCTCGGGCACGCGGAAGCGCCCCTCGACCGACCCGCGCGTCACGTCCACAGCCGGGCTCACGTAATAGAGCGATGCCTTGAAACTCTCGCGGGCGAAGGCCTCGCTCGACGCAATCGCCTGTTGCCCGATCCGGAGGTAGGGAAGATTCTTCTCGTCGATCTGTGCAGTCAACCGCGTGTCGCCCGCGGCATCGAGCATGAGCAGCCGCTTGCCCGGGCTCACGATGTCACCGGGCTCAACCGCCCGCACGAGGACCGTGCCCGGCACGGAAGCGCGGATCGTCGTCTGCGCGAGCTTCGACTCGGCAAGCTCGCGCGCGGCCGTCGCCTCCTGCAGGCGGGTTGCCGCTTCCCGCGCCTGGACGCCGCGCGGGTCCTGCGCCCTTGCCTGGGTTCGCGCGGTCTCGAGCTGGCTTTTCGCCACGGCGAGCTGGCGCTCCACGTCCTGCAGCCGGGCTACGCTGATGAAGCCTTTTGCATGAAGATCGCGCGTGCGGCGGTACTCCTGCTCGGCGAAGTTGAGCTGGGCTTCGGCCTGGACCACTGCATCGGCGGATTGCGGCAGGTTGAGCTCGCGCACCTGCGCCAGGCGCGCTTGCGCCGAAGCTTCCGCGGCACGCGCCTGCGCGAGGCTCGCCCGCAGCTCGCTCGTTTCGAGCAGGATCAGCGGCTCACCGGCTGCCACCTTCGCGCCTTCCTCGACCATCACCTTTTCCACTCGCGCGGTGATGACCGAGCCGATCTCGACGCGGTGCGGCGCTTGCACGCGCCCGCTCACCACGATCGAATGCTCGATGGGCCCCGCCACCACGCGCGCGGTCTCTACCGCGGGGCCCTGGAGCTTGCGCAGCACCGCGAAACCGGCGATGCCAAGCACGACGACGATGGCGAAGACAAGGCGCGGATGTTGCCTGATCCAGGTCATATAGGTAACAAAGGCGAGGCGAAGGAGATGAGGGGCTACATTCTACAGAACCGTCTTATTGCCGCCCCTGTTCCAAATCAACCCGTGGCGCCGGTACGGCACGGGGGTGGGCGGTCAATCCGGTAGAATCGCCGGTCTGGGCGGATTCAAATTTGTAACCAATGACCATTACGGCGCTACCGTTGCAGGGCAGGACGGTCCTTGTCACCGGCGGCGCGAAGCGCGTCGGCGCCGCCGTTTGCCGCCGGTTGCACGCGGCCGGCGCCAGCTTGCTCGTGCATTACCGCTCCTCCGCCATCGAGGCGCGCGCGCTGCAGGTCGAGTTGAACGCGCGCCGCGCCGACTCGGTCGCGCTGGCGCAGGCCGATTTCCTCAAGGTTGCGTCCTGCTCACAGCTCATCAAGGCGGCGCTGAAGCAATTCGACCGCCTCGACGCTCTTGTCAACAATGCCTCCAGTTTTTATCCCACCGCGCTGGGCGAGATCACCGAGCAGGCGTGGGACGACCTCATCGGCACCAACCTCAAGGCGCCGCTGTTCCTTGCCCAGGCGGCGGCGCCGGAGCTCAAAAAAAATCACGGCTGCATCGTCAACCTGATCGATATCCATGCGGAGCTGCCGATGAAGAACCACGTCGTCTATACCGCGGCCAAGGGCGGGCTGGCCGCGCTGACGCGCGCGCTCGCGCGCGACCTCGGCCCCGAGGTGCGGGTAAATGGCGTTGCGCCCGGCACCATCCTGTGGCCGGACGACGAGACCTGGCGCGACGAGGTGTCGCGCCAGCGCATCATCAGCCAGAGCGCGTTGAAGCGCATCGGCGAGCCGGACGACATCGCCAGGGCGGTACAATTCCTGCTGGTGGACGCGCCCTACATCACCGGCCAGATCATCACGGTGGACGGCGGGCGCAGCATCAGTCTTTGAGAAGCGTGAATCACGCATTTTGGATGGACGATATGGAAACTTCAGTCATACGCATACAGCCCCGCAGCACGAGGGAGCGCAAGGAGTCCTACGAGTCGAACAAGCTCGTGAAGCGCCTGCGGCGGCTGGCGGGCGAGGCGATCGCCGACTTCGGCATGATCGCCGATGGCGATTTGGTGATGGCGTGCCTCTCGGGGGGCAAGGACAGCTACGCGCTGCTCGACATCCTGATGTACTTGCGCGAGCGCGCGCCGGTCAACTTCGACATCGTGGCGGTGAACCTCGACCAGAAGCATCCGGGCTACCCGGCAAACGTGCTGCCTGACTACCTGACGCAGCTCGGCGTGCCGTTTCGCATCGAGGAGCAGGACACCTACAGCACGGTCAAGCGCCTGATCCCGGAGGGCAGGACCATGTGCTCGCTGTGCTCGCGGCTGCGCCGCGGCGTGCTCTACCGCGTGGCCGGCGAGTTGAATGCGACCAAGATCGCGCTGGGGCATCACCGCGACGACATCCTCGAGACCTTCCTCCTGAATCTCTTCTACAGCGGGCAGGTGAAGGCGATGCCGCCGAAGCTGCGCTCCGACGACGGCAAGCACGTCGTCATCCGCCCGCTGGCGTACTGCGAGGAGCGTGATCTCGCCGCCTTTGCCGAGTTGAGGCAATTTCCAATCATCCCCTGCAACTTGTGCGGGTCACAGGACAGCTTGAAAAGAAACGAGATGAAGCAGCTCCTGCGCGACTGGGAGACGCGCTATCCCGGCCGGGTCGAGACTATGCTGAACAGCCTGAAACACGTCCGGACGTCCCATCTGCTGGATCGCGGTGCCTTCGATTTCCAGGCCTTGCCACCATCCCGGACGGCGGGTGCTGCGCAAGATGGATAGCCCGCGCTCGCCCCGTGCACGCGAGGTGCTGCTGGTGGGCAGTGTCGGCCTGCGGGACAACGAAGAAGTTTTTCGCACCGTCGGTACCAGGCTCGGCGGGCGCATGAGCCGTATTCCGGACGGCGAAACCGGGCAGCGCACGTCCTGGGTGACGCGGCTGCGCAGCGTGATCGAGAATAATCCCGCCTTCGAGGATGACCCGGCCGAGCGCGCCACCGGCGGGCGCATTACGCATCCCACCGAAGGCACCCGCACCTGGAAAGGCGCCCCGGTTCTGCAGCGCGGGGCGCCGCCACCGCCTCGCCTGCGCCTGAGGGCGGGCGTGCGGCCCGCCGACATCCGCATCGGAAGACTCGGCTACCCGGAGGCGGCGACGGATTCCTACCGGCTGCTGTGCCGGCTGCGCGAGCAAGGCCTGGTTCCGAAACCCCTGCGCTTCCAGGTTTCGCTGCCGACGACAGCGGCTTTTCTCAACGCGCACGTGGTCGTCGAGCACCATGCCGTCCTCGAGCCGGTCTATCGCGACCATCTCATCGGCGAGATGCAGGAGATCTGCGCCGCGATCCCCCATCACGATCTCGCGATCCAGTGGGACGTCTCGACCGAGATGGGGCAGTGGGAAGGCGTGCGCCCCGCCCATTTTTCGCAGGTGAAGGACGGCGTCATCGAGCGCCTGGCATTGCATTGCAGCCAGGTTCCGGGCGACGTCGAGCTCGGCATCCACCTCTGTTACGGCAGCTACGGCAACCGCCACTGGAAGGAGCCGGAGAGCACCGCCAAGATGGTGGAGGTCTACAACCGGTTGCGTGAGCGGCTGACCCGGCCGATCCATTACCTCCACATGCCGGTGCCGGTCGATCGCAGTGACGACGCCTATTTCGAGCCGCTCCGGGATATAAAGCTCGATCCCGCCACGAAATTGTTCCTCGGGCTGGTGCATGACGCCGATGGCGTCGAAGGCACACGCAAGCGCATTGCCGTAGCGGAAAAATACGCGCGCGAGTTCGGCATCGCCACCGAGTGCGGGTTCGGCCGGCGGCCGCCGGAGACGATTCCAAACCTGTTGCGCATTCATGAGGAAGTTTGACGCGGGGGCTGCCATGATCACCCTGACTTTCCTGTTGGCGCTGAGCCTTGCTGCGTGGCCCGCCCCGGCGTTTTCACAGGCCCCTGCGGCCGCTTATCCGCAGAAACCGGTGCGGGTGCTGGTGGGGCTGGTGCCGGGCGGCAACCCGGACACGCTGGCGCGCCTGCTGGCGGCAAAGCTGGGCGACGCCTTCGGGCAGCAGTTCATCGTCGAGAACCGTCCCGGCGCGGGCAGCGGCGTCGCGGCCGAGATCGTCGCCAAGTCCCCGCCCGACGGGCATGTCCTGCTCGTGGCCGACAGCGGCGTCGTCACGACCAACCCCCATCTTTTCAAGTCGCTGTTGTACGATCCCCGCGACCTCGCGCCGGTTTCGCTCGCGGTCGTGGTGCCGATGTGGCTGGTGTCCCATCCGTCGCTGCCGGCGCGAACGGTCAAGGAGCTGGTGGCTTTCGCCCGGACGCAGAAGCATCCGATGCCGTACGCCTCTTCGGGCAACGGCTCGATTCACCATCTCACCATGGAAGCGTTCAAGGCGGACACGCGCGTCAATTTCGCGCACGTCCCGTACAAAGGGGCCGGCCAATCGGTGCCGGCGATGATGTCGGGCGAGGTCGCGCTCGGCTTCGTTGGCTATCCGGCGGCGGCGAGCGCGATGCACTCCGGCCGGCTGCGCGTGCTGGCGATCAGCACGGCAAAGCGCTCCAGTCTCACGCCCCAGATCCCGACCGTCGCCGAGACCGTGGCGCCCGGATTCGACATGAGCGCGCCGCTCGGCGTATTCGCCGCGGGCGGCACGCGGCGCGAAATCGTGACGCGCCTGAGCCAGGCGGTCATCGACGCGGTGCGGCTGCCGGACGTGGCCTCGCGCATGACCACGCTCGGCATGGAGATCGCCGGCACAACGTCCGAGCAGTACGAGAAGCTGCTGCGCGACGATTACAAGCGCCTGGGCAGCCTGATTCAGCGTATCGGGATGCGCATCGAATAAGGATTTCGCGGCCATGTGTTATCGCAAGTGATTGATATTAATTATATTTATCAATAAATTATAGGTTTAGACAGCCGCGAAATCCTAATTTGTCAAAGTAATTTTGTCATGGTAGTCTCCCTACCATGAATTGCGCGGAGCGCCTCGTCGCCCTCTTCGGCAGCCAAGCGGAAGTCTCGCGGCGGTTACGGCTCGACCGCGCGGTGGTCAACAACTGGGTCAAGTCCGGCTATGTGCCGGCGCGCTGGGCGATGGAGGTGGAGGCGCTGACCTCCGGCCAGGTCACCGCCGCCGACGTGTTGAACGAAGCCACTGCCCGCAAGCCGCTCCGGTTCAAGTCGCGTCCGGACGGCGAAAGCCTTTTCGGTTCACCACTCACTAGGAACGACACCATGAACGATTACGCCCCCGTCAAACGCATCAACTCCTTCCACCCGCCCCAGCGCACCCTGATGGGCCCGGGGCCGACCGAGATCCATCCGCGCGTGTTGACCACCATGAGCCAGCCGGCGATCGGCTACCTCGACCCGGTGTTCGTCGAGATGATGGAGGAGCTGAAGACGCTGTTGCGTTACGTCTACCAGACCCGGAACCCGCTCACCTTCCCGATCTCGGGCCCCGGCTCGGTCGGCATGGAATACTGCTTCGTCAACCTGGTGGCGCCGGGCACCAAGGTGATCGTGTGCCGCAACGGCGTGTTCGGCGGCCGCATGATCGAGAACGTCGAGCGCTGCGGCGGCACGGCGATCGTGGTCGAGGACAAGTGGGGCGAGCCGATCGACGCCAACAAGCTGGAAGACGCGCTCAGGAAGAATCCGGACGCGCGCGTGGTGGCCTTCGTCCACGCCGAAACCTCCACCGGCGTGCAATCGGACGCGAAGACGCTGATCGAGATCGCGCACAAGCACGACGCGCTTACCATCGTGGACGCGGTGACTTCGCTCGGCGGCACCCCGGTGCTGGTGGACGAGTGGAAAGTCGATGCCATCTACTCGGCGAGCCAGAAGTGCCTGTCCTGCACGCCGGGACTGTCGCCGGTATCGTTCTCGGAGCGCGTGGTAGAGCACGTGAAAGCGCGCAAGGACAAGATCCATTCCTGGTTCATGGACATGAACCTGCTGCTCGGTTATTGGGGTGCGACCACCCGCACCTACCATCACACGGCGCCCACCAATTCCCTGTTCGCGCTGCACGAGGCGCTGCTGCTGATCAACGAGGAAGGGCTGGAGAATTCCTGGGCGCGCCACCAGCGGCACCACGTGGCGCTCAAGGCCGGGCTGGAAGCGATGGGGCTCAAGTTCCTGGTGAAGCCCGAGTACCAGTTGCCGCAGATGAACGCGGTATATTGCCCCGAGGGCGTGGACGAAGCCTTGGTGCGGCGCACCCTGCTCGCCGAGTTCAACCTCGAAATCGGCGCGGGACTGGGGCCGCTCGCCGGCAAGATCTGGCGCTTCGGCCTGCTCGGCTACTCCTGCCGTCCCGACAACGTGATGCTGTGCCTCTCGGCACTCGGTTCCGTGCTCGAGGACATGGGGCTGCCGGTGCACGTGGGCGACGCAGAAGCCGCGGCGCACGCGGCCTATTCGGCCATGCACGCCAAGGCGGCGCAGGCCAAAAGCAAGGGTAAGGCCCGAGTAGCCGCCTGAGCGCCGGCCACCCCCTTTTTCATAGGGAAAAGGGGCTGTTAGTTAGTGGTCACTCCAACCACTGATGGTGAGCATTTCCCGGCGGCACATCCGGCGCTTTACCACGCCTACCCGCGGCAGTACAGTGGTGCAGTCGAAAAAGTGACGCGAGGGGACAAATGCTCGAACCGATTCATCCATTGCAGCTGGAGGGCTTCAAGCGCATGACCCCCGCTCAGAAGCTCAGGATGGTCTCCGATCTATACGAATCCGGCATCGGGCTGCGGGTCGCCGGACTGCGGCTCTCGCATCCGGACTGGCCCGAGGAGCGACTGGAACGCGAGGCGCGCCGGTCGCTACTCTATGCCGGCACCTGATCCGTTCGCGCCGTTCCTCGATCCACTCGAACGACTCGGGCTTCCCTACTGTATTACCGGATCCGTCGCCGCGAGTATCTACGGCGAGCCGCGCCTGACCGCGGACATCGACGTCGTCCTGCTGCTGAGGGCCGGGGACATCGCCGCGCTGAGAACGGCGTTTCCCGATTCGGCGTACTACGTGCCGCCCGATGAGACGCTACGGATCGAGCTTTCCCGCAGCTTGCGTGGCATGTTCAATCTGATTCATCACGCAAGTCATTTCAAGGCCGATATATACCTGGCTGCGCGCGATCCGCTGCATGCATGGGCACTCGCGAATCGCCGCAGAGTTCGCCTCGACAGCGGCGAGGCCTGGATCGCCCCTCCGGAATACGTGATTCTGCGCAAGCTCGAATATTTTCGCGAAGGCGGGCAGGACAAGCACCTGCGCGATATCCGCTTCATACTGGCTGCAACCACGGTCGACCGGGCATTCATTGGCGGCGAGGCCGTCCGGCTCGGACTCGATCTGCAGTGGAAACACTGCGAAGAAAAATAATCCGAAGCCGTCAGCGGCTTCCTGCCGGGCTGGTTTTCCTGCTGACTTTCCGACTTCGCGGCGGTGGCTTGCCGGCGCGTGCCCGCAGCGCTGCGGCGACCGCGCTGCGTCCCCAGGGGAGCATCAGGTGCGGCGCATCCATTGCCTCCCCGGGCGCGCGGTAGAAATTGAGGGTTGCGCGTTTGCCCTTGCGCGAGTAGCTGAAGATCTCGCACCCCGCACGCTCGAATTCGCCGCGGTTCCGGTCGTCCGCCTTCAGGTAGAGCATGTTGTCGAGCACGATCCCAAAGAACAGGCCATCGCAGTACAGCCCGTGGCCGCCGAACATGCTTCGCGCCGCCACGCGCCCGAGCGGCGCCAGCAGCTCGAGCACGTGAACGAGGAACTCGTCCCTGCTCGCCATATCAGAATCAGCGGATCTTTTTCTGCCCGAAGCCAGCCTCGCGAGCGCGGACGATGGCTTGCGCGCGGGTGCCGACGCCAAGCTTGCCCAAGATCGTGGACACGTGATTCCGCGCGGTCCGCTCGCTGATGTGGAGACGTTCACCGATGGTGGCGTTGTCGAGACCTTGCGCCACGAGTTCCAGCACCTGATGCTCGCGCGCGGTGAGCTCATCGAGCGCCAAGCCCCCTGAGCCGTCTGGGCTGGAAGGCGGCGCCGGCAGAAAGTCGTCGAGCGCTTCAACGAACTGGTGCCACGCCGGCTCGGTTTCCAGGAGCACGTGGTTGCGGCTTTCGAGCGGCACGAATTGCGCGCCGGGTATGAGCCCGGCGACGGACCGTCCCTCCTCGAACCGGATTATTGAATCCCCGCGGGAGTGGAGCACGAGCGTCGGACAGCGAATTTTCGGCACGATCTCCCGCACGTCGATCCGGTAGAAAGCCTGCAGCAAGGCGACGGCGTTGGCCAGAGACGTCGTCCGGCGAATCAGATCGGCGAATGATAGTGACTGCTCGACCGAGGCGTCGGGGATATGCAGCGACCCGTAGAATTGGCCGTACGCCGGAGTCTCATTCGGCCAGCCGAGCTCCATCATCTTGAGCCGGGCTTGCGCCTCCTCCACTTGCTCAGGCGTGGGGCTGCCCGCCAATTTGTTGCGAACGTAGGACGCGTAGAGGACGAACCGGCTCACTCGTTCCGGATGGCGCACGGCATAGGTCATGCCGATCGCCGAGCCTGCCGCCATGCCGAAGAATATGAACTTGTCGAGGCCAGCGGCCTCGATCACCGCCTCGAGGTCTTCAACGAGCTTTTCGAACGAGAAATCGACCCCACGCCTGTCGGAGAGGCCGCAGCCGCGCCAATCGTAGCGGACCAGCGTGTGGCGCCGAGACAGAAGGGAGAGCCAGGGACGCCAGACCGGGCTGTCCCAATCAAGCTCGAGGTGGTGGACCCAATTCGATACCAATACCAGCGGTGGACCGGAGCCGCAAATCGCATAAGCGATACGCACGCCGTCGCGACTCGTGCAGAAGCGAATCTGCTGCGCAGGTAGAAGCATCGAATGCGGTCAGGAAAGACTCGGGCAATCATAGCGTAGTGGGGTCGCTGACACATAGGCTGCAGGGAACGACGCGCTCGCGTCGACGGGCCAGACAAGCACGGCGCTGATCGTCCGGCTTGAAGCGCGCCCGCCTTTCGGGCGTCACGGTCCAGGCGGCGGTTGGAGAGCGTCATTGAAGCAGGGCCTGGTGGCGAGAAAAGAGGAGATCAGCTTCCCGGTTTGATGTTGGCGATATTGACCACTTTCTGCCACTTCGCGACATCGCGCTTGAGCACTTCGCGGAAGCGCTCCGGTGATCCACCGACCGGCTCTACGCCGATTCCCGCCATGCGCTCTCTTACGTCGGTGAGTTGCAGGATGCGGTCGATCTCCGTGTTCCAGCGCGCGACGATGTCCTTAGGCAGCGCCTTCGGGCCCAAGACAGCCAACCAGTTCACGGCTTCATAACCCGGGACGGTGTCACTCATGACCGGGATTTCAGGCACGGCGTTGGAGCGCTTCGCGGTAGTCACCGCAATGCCGCGCAGGCGGTTTGATTTAACCTGCGGGATCGTCTCGGGCATGCCGCCGAAGACGACGTGGATCTGCCCGCCGAGCAGCTCGTTCAGCGCGGCACCGGTGCCCTTGTATGGCACGTGCGTCATCCTGGTGCCAGCCATCTGGTTGAAGAGTTCGGTGGCGAGGTGGACGCTGCTGCCGGTGCCGCCGGTTCCATAGTTAAGCTTCCCTAGATTCGCCTTGTCATGCGCAATCAGTTCCTTGATGCTCTTGATGGGGTTCGACGGATTGATCACCGCCACAAAGCCGGTCTCGCCAATCAGCGCGATGGGCGCCACGTCGTTCACCGGATCGTAGGGCAGCTTGTAGAGCGCCGCGTTTGCGGCGTAGGCGGCTGACACCATGAGCAGGGTGTAGCCATCGGGGTTTGCCCTCACCGCGATTTCAATGCCGATCGCGCCGCCACTGCCGGGGCGGTTGTCCACCAGTACCTGTTGCTTGAAGGTCTCGGTGATCTTCTGCGCCAGAATGCGCGCCAAAATGTCAGTCGAACCGCCGGCCGGGAACGGTACGATTAACCGTATCGGCCGTGTTGGATACACCTGGGCGCCTGCGATTTGTGATACGGCCGAGAAAGCGATAGCAGCGGCTGCCAGACGCAGACACTGACGGCGGGGTAGTTTCATGGCACTCCCTCCCTGATTCTGTCCCGGAAAGATAAATGCCTATCCGCTTAGAGGTATCACAACGAGTGTCTGCTTGATGGGCACCTACTGCCGAGAGGAGCAAGGGCATTGTGCAGGAACGGCGCAAGGGCATCTTGGGGCAACGGTACTGTTTTCCCCGCGATGTTCGGGCAAGAACGGCCCGAAACGACGGAAATGCGTCCACGATCCGGGGCAGATGTCCCGGTCGGTTGGCGGCCTTTGATCCTGGGGCCCCTGAGAGCCGCTGAACAGCACCTGACCCCGGTGATGAGTGATGGGGGATGGGTGATGTGTCTCCCGCGTGTTGAACGGCGAGGATCTCGTCCGTTCGAACACGCGGAGTTAAACCGGCGCATAGCGTCCGGATTTAACGATATTTGGGCGAGCAAAAAGAAAGTCACCGGCACCCGGGGCCGCCCCCCGGACGCGGCGCAACAGCGCCGCTCTAGCGGACGAACAAGGTCGCGAGACCCAGCAGCATACCCATGCTGACCACGTCGGTGGCGGTGGTGAGAAAGATGCTGGAGGCGGTGGCGGGGTCGAATTTAAAGCGCTTCAGCGTGATCGGAATCAGGGCGCCGCAGATGCCGCTCACGACGCAGGCGCCGACCAGCGCCATCCACACCACCACTGCAAGCAGAATGGCGTTCGGGTTGCCCTGGTAGTTCGCCATGAACAGCATGCCCAATCCCGCGACGAGGCCGGTCAGGGAGCCGTTATAGAAACCCAGCCAGGCTTCCTTCAGGACGAGCGATCTTTCCTTCCCGCCCTTCAATTCGCCCAGCGTCATGCCGCGCAGCGTGACGGCCAGCGCCTGGCAGCCGGTGTTGCCGGACTGCCCAGCGAGTATCGGCAGGAAAACCGCAAGTATCACCAGCCGGTCCACCGTGTCCTGGAAGAGAGCGACCACCGCGCCGGCGATAAACGCGGTGACCAGGTTCAGTTGCAGCCAGGGATGGCGGTACTTGAAGCTTTGCTGCAGCGGGGTCGCGAGCCGTTCCTCCTTGTCGACGAGGACCATGGTGCCGGCCTGCGCCGTGATATCGAACGCCTGCTCCTCGAACATCGAGTGGCCCCGCACCAGCCCCAGCAGGAGGCCGTCGGCATCGCATACCGGATAGACCGGGTAATGGCGCTCGAGCACGAGCTTCATCGCGTCGTTCAAGGGCATCTCGGGCTTGAGGGTAAACAC
Organism: uncultured Streptomycetaceae bacterium; assembly: GCA_964521405.1. Lineage (GTDB taxonomy): Bacteria > Pseudomonadota > Gammaproteobacteria > Burkholderiales > SG8-41 > SG8-41. The sequence continues at coordinate 60,027 of CAZFRR010000082.1, forward strand.
GTCGTGCAGCATGATGGTTTCGAGCCGCTCGTCGTCCTGGGCGAACAGCAGGTCGCGCATGGTGATGAGACCGCGCAACCGTCCGGCTTCGTCGAGCACGTAACCGTAAGTGATGAACGCGACCTTGAGCAGCGCGCGCAGCCGCTCCACGGTCTGCGCGACCGTCATCGCCGGCTGGAACACCGCGTAGGCGGGTTCCATCAGTCGCCCGATGCTGTCCTGGGCATAGGTCTCGTTGCGCCGCCACTGGAACGCCACCTCGGGCGATACCGCATGCAGCACGGCGTCCTTCAGCCCTCCCGGAAGCTCGGCGAGGATGTCCTGCGTGAAGCTGGCGTTGATTTCGAGCAGTACCGCCGCGATCACGGGCGCTGGATGCTCCGCGATCAAGGTCGCCGCCTCCTGCGCGGAGCGCGCCTTGATCTCGGGTATCAGCGCCTTGTGCGCCGGCTCCTGCGGGATGGCTTGAGTGGCGGAAATTTCTGACGGCACGGTGCCTCCTATCAACCTAGAAAAAGCTATTTGCCACAGAGAACACAGAGCTCACAGAGAAAAATCAAGAACGTATGTCATTTTCAAGCCTCACCCATCTGGTGATTGTGGCGTGCTGACTCAACCCCTTGAATCTCTCTGTGTTCTCTGTGACCTCTGTGGCTGAATTGCAGTTTCTAGGATCAAGACTTGGCTTACAAGCCCAGTCTTTGCCAGATGGTGGTGGTGAGCCCGGCCTGGTTGAGCGTATAGAAGTGCAGCCCCGGCGCGCCGGCGGCGAGGAGGTCGTCGCACAGGCGCGTGACGACGTCGAGCCCGCAGGAGCGGATCGAGGCGGTGTCGTCGCGGTAGCTTTCCAGCCGCAGCCGCAGCCAGCGCGGGATCTCGGCGCCGCAGGCGTCGGAAAAGCGCGCGAGCTGGGCGAAATTGCCGATCGGCATGATGCCCGGAACGATGGGAATCGCGATGCCGGCCGCCTCGCAGTCGTCCACGAAGCGGATATAGGCGTCGGCGTTGTAGAAGTACTGCGTGATCGAGGAATTGGCGCCGGCTTCGATCTTCCTCTTGAAATTGCGGATCTCGTCCGCCGCCGAGCGCGTCTGCGGATGGAACTCGGGATAGCAGGCGACCTCGATGTGGAACCAGTCGCCGGTGGTTTCGCGGATGAAGGCGACGAGCTCGTTGGCGTAGCGCAGCTCGCCGCTCGAGGCGAGCCCGGAAGGCAGGTCGCCGCGCAACGCGACGATGTGACGGATGCCGTGCGCCCGGTATTTCTCCAGCTGGGCCTTCAGCTCCGCGCGCGAGGAGGCAATGCAGGAGAGGTGCGGCGCCGCATCAAAGCCGGCGGCGCGGATCTCGAGCACGGTCTCGAGCGTGCCTTCGCGCGTCGAGCCCCCGGCGCCAAACGTGCACGAGAAGAACTTGGGCTGCAGCTGCCCGAGTTGCTTCCAGGCCGCGCGCAGCCGCTCCTTCCCCTCCGCCGTTTTCGGCGGAAAGAACTCGAAACTGAAAGTGCGCGGGTGTTTCTTCTGCGATTCCATCTCAGGAATGATGAATGATGAATGATGAATGATGAACCGGAAAAGCCCCCGGGTTTATCAATTCTGCATTCATCATTCCCAATTCATCATTAGTATCTGTAGTGGTCCGGCTTGAACGGCCCGCCGACCTGGAGGTGCAGGTACTCGCACTGCTTTTCGTTCAGCACCGTCAGCTCGACCCCCAGCTTTTTCAGGTGCAGGCGCGCGACTTTCTCGTCGAGGTGCTTGGGCAGAACGTAGACCTCATTTTTGTACTGGTCGCCGCGCGTGAAGAGCTCGATCTGCGCCAGCGTCTGGTTGGTGAACGAGTTCGACATCACGAACGAGGGGTGCCCGGTGCCGCAGCCGAGGTTCACCAGCCGCCCCTCCGCGAGCACGATGATGCGCTTGCCGTCGGGGAAGATCA
>CAZFRR010000083.1:0-13176 GCA_964521405.1 uncultured Streptomycetaceae bacterium
ATCGAAGTATTCGACGCCGGGCAGTGATTGCGAGAGAGTGGTCTTGCCGGCGCGCCGGACACCCGACAGCCAGACGACCGAGCGCCGGCGCCACGCCGCCGCCAGCGCCTCGAGCCAGTGGCGTCGTTTTCTCATCGCAGGCAGTATTGCATATAGTGATACTAAACGCAACTATACATGCATATAGTTTACAACCGGGCGGTGAGAATGAATGCCCTTCCTACACGCGGGTCATCGCAGCAGCCTGGCTTCCAGCCCGGTTTCTTTCGCGATGCGACGCAGGTCGGCGAGGGTATCCTCGGGAAGCGAGATTCCTTCCTTCCGGTTCTTCGCGTTGTTGTTGGCCTCGATCTCGCCGGGATAGAACACTTCGTCGAAGCCCTTGGCGGTCGGTACGGCCTTGATCTCGGCGACGAACTGCTCCATGCGCGCGTTGAATTGAGCGAGCGGCTGGAATGCCTCGATGTTGAGCGCAATCATGAGGTGGCCGCAGTTGCTCTTTTCCGCGGTCTTGTACGGACTGTGCACGTTGGACAGGAAGCCGCTGCCGGTGAGCACCCCGGAGAGCAGGTCCACCATCGCCGCGATCGCGTAGCCCTTGTGCTCCGCCATCGGCAGGATGATGCCGTCGATGGCTTGCTGCGGGTCGGTGGTCGGTTCGCCCGCGTTGTTGATGGCCCAGCCCAAAGGGATAGGCAGGCCCTTGTTGCGGGCCAGATAGATTTTGCCCCGGGCCACACCGGTCGCGGCCATGTCGACCACGAACGGAGCCCGGTTGCCGGCGGGCGCGGCGACCGACAAGGGATTCGTGCCGATGATTTTCCTGCGGCCGCCCCACGGCGCCATGGCGGGGCCGCCATTGGTGGTGAGCAGCATGACGCAGCCTTCGCGCGCGCCCATCAGCGTGTAATACATGCAGGTGCCGAAATGATTGGACATGCGCACGCCGACGGCGCCGATGCCGTGCTGCTTCGCGCGCTTGACGGCTTCCTTCGTGGCGAGGACGGTCAGCACGTGCCCGACGCCGTCGTGGCCGTCGATCACCGCGATCGCGCCCGCGTCCACCACGAACTCCGGCTTCGTCACCGGGTTCATGACCTTATTGCGAATGCGATCAAGGTACCAGCCAAGTCGCAGCACGCCGTGCGACTGGTGCCCCCACAGGTCGGCCTGCACCAGCGTGTCGGCGACGAGCCGCGCGTCAGCTTCCGGCATGCCGGCGCTGGAATAGACGGCGGCGGCGAAATCGATCAGGCGGTCGGCATCAACGCGGGGAGCGGCGGCCATGAGAGGGATCCATCAAGGACCAGCAGGAAGGAATGATGGCTGTGAATTTACCATGCAAAGCGCCTGTCATATACGAGTTGGCAGTTGGCAGCCGTCAGTTGGCAGTTACTGCAAACCGCCCACTGCAAACTCTCTTCCCTCATCCCTCATCCCTCATCCCTGTTTATCAAGTTGACCCACCCGGTCAAACCTCACTAAACTGACTCTTCCATACCAATGGTTCTCAGAAGGATATGAACATGCGCAAGTTTCTAGCAGGTCTTATTGCTTTCGCGGCAATTACGCTCCCGGCGGCGGCTCAGGACAAGATCAACCTCTTCATCGCCACCGGGCCGACCTCGGGCGTCTATTACCCGCTGGGCGGCGGCATGGCGGATATCCTGACCAGGTTCGTGCCGAACCTCAACGTGACCGCCGGTACCACCGCGGGCTCGATCGCCAACCTGCAGCTGATGCAGAACAAGCGTGCCGATGTTGCGCTGTCGATGGCCGACGCCAGCTGGGACGCCTTCAAGGGCCAGCAGAAATTCCAGGGCGGGGCGATCCCGGTGCGCGCGCTGATGGTGCTCTACCCCAACCGCATGCACGTCGTGACGGTGGAAGGCACCGGCATCAGCAAATTTGCCGATCTCAAGGGCAAGCGCATATCCACGGGCGCGGTCAACAGCGCGACCGAGGTGATGGCGGCGCGGTTGATCGAGGCGATGGGATTGAGCATCAAGGACTTCACGCAGGAACGCCTCGATCCGGGCCGTTCCGCCGACGCGATCAAGGACAAGAAGCTCGACGCCTTCTTCTGGGTTGGCGGCGTGCCGACTTCCGCCGTGACCGATCTCGCGGCGACCCCCGGCGTGAAACTGAAACTCATCGATCACGACGACGGCGTCGAGAATATGGTCAAGACCTTTGGGCCGCTTTACGTGAAGGACGTCATACCCGCGAAGTCCTACCCCGGGCAGGACCAGAACAACCGCATTGCGACGGTGTGGAACGTGCTCATCGCGCGGGCGGACATGCCGGATGACGTCGCCTACAACATCGTGAAGACCATGTTCGAGCGCAAGGAAGACATGATGCGCGTACACGCGGAGGCGCGGAATTTCGACCTGCAGTTCCAGACCAATGCGGCTGCCGTGGTCCCGTTCCACCCGGGAGCGGCCAAGTATCTCAACGAGAAGGGCGCCAAGGTCAAGTAGGGCAGGATGCCTCTGAATCGAACCCCGCTCCGGTAACGGTGCGGGGTTTTTTGTTTGGTGATGTCCTCGAGGGAGCGAAGGCAATGAGCGCAGACGACAGGACACCGGCAACGGGCGCCGCCATCAGCGACGAGGCTCTGAAAAAGGCCGAGCAGTACATCGAAGCGGAGGAAGGCGCGACCAACCGCCTGGCCGGCTGGCTCGGGACCTTCGTCGTCGTGACCGCGATCGTGATGTCGGTTTTCCACCTCTACGCGGCGATGACCATTTTTCAAGCGCACGTGCAGCGCGGCATCCACGTGGCTTTCGTGCTGTTCCTGGTGTTCCTGCTGTTTCCGCTGGCGAAGCGCTTCCGGCACCGCGTCACCTGGTGGGACTGGCTGCAGGCGCTGGCTTCGCTGGTTGTCATTTCGTACATGCTGTTGGGCGGCGACGCCTTCCTCGAGCGCAGCACCAACCCCACCGCGCTCGACACGGTGTTCGGCGTCATGCTGATGGTGCTGGTGCTGGAGGCGGCCCGGCGCACTTCCGGCTGGATCATGCCCGCCATCGTGATCCTGTTCCTGGTCTATGCGCTGATCGGTGCCATGCTGCCGCCGCCGTGGACGCACCAGGGCATGGACGTTGCCCGGGTCGTGGGCCACATGTACATGACGCTCGAGGGCATCTTCGGCACGCCGATCGAAGTGTCCTCGACGCTGATCATCCTGTTCACGATCTACGGCGCGTTCCTGCAGTTCTCGGGCGCGGGCAAGTTCTACATCGATTTTTCCTTCGCAGCGATGGGCGGCAAGCCCGCCGGCGCGGGGCGCACCATCGTGCTCGCCTCGTTCCTGCTGGGCGGCCCTTCCGGCAGCGGGGTGGCGACCACGGTGACGCTCGGCTCGGTGGCCTACCCGATGTTGATGAGGGCGGGCTACGGCAAGGACGCGGCCGGCGGCCTGCTCGCAGCGGGCGGGCTCGGCGCGATCATCTCGCCGCCGGTGCTCGGCGCGGCGGCGTTCCTGATCGCGGAGTTTCTCAAGATCTCGTATCTCGACGTGCTGCTGATGGCGACCATCCCGACGCTCCTTTTTTACTTCGCGCTATTCCTCATGGTCGAGATTGACGCGCGCAAGTTCGGCATGAAGCGGGTCGAGCTCGCCAAGGAGCAGACGATGTGGCAGCTCACCCGCCGATTCGGCTTTCATTTCCTGTCGCTGGTGGCGATCATCGCCTTCATGCTGCTGGGCTTCTCGCCCCTGGCTTCCGTGTTCTGGGCGACCGTGACGGCGTTCGCCGTGAGTTTTCTGCACCCGGATTGCGCGCTGATTTCGTACGACGTATTCCGCCGCGGGGGCAGGGTCCTTCCGCAATTGTGGAATTCCGGCCTGCGCAAGGCGCTGGAGGGCGGCTCGGTCGGCGTGCTCAACGTCGCTGCCACCTGCGCCGCGGCCGGGCTGATCGTCGGTGTGGTGACGCTGACCGGTCTCGGGCTCAAGTTCAGCTCGATCGTGTTGAGCTACGCGGATTCGCTCACGCAACTGGTGACCAACGGGCTGGGAACCCTCGGCGTGACGGTGACGAAAGCGCTGATCCACGACGTGAAGCTGCTGTGGACGGCGATCTTCACTTCGCTCATCGTGTGGATCGTGGGGCTGGCCGTGCCGGTGACCGCTTCCTACATCATCTGCGCCGTGATCGCGGCGCCCGCGCTGATTGCGCTCGACGTCGCCCCGTTCGCCGCGCACATGTTCATCTTCTACTACGCAGTGCTCTCCGAAGTATCGCCGCCGACGGCGCTCTCGCCGTTCGCCGCGGCCGCGATCACCGGCGGCGACCCGTACAAGACGACGCTGCAGTCGTGGAAGTACACCATGCCGGCGTTCCTGGTGCCGTTCATGTTCGTGCTCGACCCGGCGGGGCTCGGCCTCTTGCTGATGGGCTCGTTCAAAGGCCTCGCAGCCGCTTCGGTGGCGGACATCGCGGTGGTGAGCGTGACGGCGATGATCGGCATCGCGGCGCTCGCGGCCGGCGTGCAGGGCTGGCTGTTCAGGAGAACGACTTCCCCGGAACGCTGGCTGCTCATCGCCGCGGGGCTCGCGCTGGTCTACCCGAAGGCGATGTTTGACTATATTGGCATCGCGCTGATCGTGGTCGCGATCGTGCTGCAGAAGATGCGCAGTGGTGAAACGCCCGCCGCCCCCGCTTGATATCTGCACCGCGCGCCTCGCGACGCCGTTCGCCGTGCTCGGCATCCACACGGCGGGGGAAAACCTGACCCGCATCGAGTACCTGCCAAAAGGCGCCGCGACGCTCGCGCCGGTCGACCGCTTCGCCGAGCGCGTGTGCCGGCAGATCGAGCGCTACCTCGACGACCCTGAATACCGTTTCAACCTGCCCTTCAGCTACCGCGGCACCGATTTCCAGTGCCGGGTGTGGCGCGCGATTCACGCTATCCCCAGCGGCCGGACGCTCACCTACCTCGACGTTGCGCGGCAATTGCGCACGGCGCCCCGTCCCGTGGGCGGCGCCTGCGGGGCAAACCGCATCCCGCTCGTCATTCCCTGCCATCGGGTCCTTGCCAGCGGCGGCATCGGCGGCTTCATGCGCTCCCGGCGCGGCCCGGGAATCGAGATCAAGCGCTGGCTGCTGAAGCATGAAGGCATGACATGATGAAGCGTGACGTGATAATGCGTGACATGGTAAAGCGTGACGCGATGAGGCGTGACTGCACCTTCTTCTCGAATCACGAATCACGAATGACGAATCACGAATTCTGCTGCCGCGATGGCCGCTGACAAGAACGCCGACCTGATTGACGAATTCTGCGACGCGCTGTGGCTCGAGGACGGGCTCGCGAAGAACACGCTCGAAGCCTATCGCCGCGACCTGAATCAGTTCGCCCGGTGGCTGGAAACGCAGCAGGGCAAGAAGCTGCTCGAGGCCAACGTTGCCGACATTCAATCCTATCTCGGCCACCAGTTTAGAAAGAAGACGCGCTCATCGAGCGCGGCGCGGCTGCTTTCCACCCTCAAGCGCTTCTACCGCTACGGCCTGCGGCAGGGGAGAATCAAGTCGGACCCGACGCTGAAGATCGATTCGCCCAAGTTGCCGCGGTCGCTCCCCAAGAGCCTGACCGAGGACGACGTCGAGAGCCTGCTCGCCGCGCCGGCGGTGGAGCGGGCGCTGGGATTGCGCGACAAGGCGATGCTCGAGACGATTTACGCGAGCGGGCTGCGCGTCTCGGAACTCGTTACGCTCAAGCTCGGCCAGGTGAGCCAGGACATGGGCGTGGTGCGCGTGATGGGCAAGGGCTCGAAGGAGCGGCTGGTGCCGCTGGGCGAGGAGTCGCTCGCCTGGATCCGGCGCTATCTCAAGGAGGCGCGGCCCGCGCTGCTCGGCGCCCGCTCGAGCGACGACTTGTTCGTCACCGCGCGCGGGTCGGCGATGACGCGCCAGATGTTCTGGCACCTGCTGCGCCGCCACGCGCTGAAAGCAGGGCTGAAGAAGCCGATCTCGCCGCACACGCTGCGCCACGCCTTCGCGACGCACCTCTTGAACCACGGCGCGGACCTGCGCGTGGTGCAGCTGCTCCTCGGCCACTCCGATATTTCAACGACGCAGATTTATACCCATGTGGCGCGGGAGCGGCTGAAGCAGCTGCATGCGAAGCATCACCCCAGAGGCTGAATCGCAGCGAATGCGATTCAGCCTGAATGGAAAACGGGTAACGACAAGTGCGGATCCAATGTAGCCTGAGTGACCGAACATCGAAGTGCGAATGGAGATGGTATGTCTTTCGTTCAGATCTTCATTCAGGCGAAAGGGCGGCTCACGTCGTCCTTTCGCCTCGCTCGATGGTGACGCCGAGCCGCTTCACGTTCTTCAACGGCGCCAGCTTGGCGACGCTCACCTTGACCCACGGCGACTTGAATTCGCTCATGACGATCCCGGCGACGTGCTCGGCGAGCTTTTCCAGCAGTCCGAAATGGTTTTTGGCCAGGCTCGCTTCGATGCGGGAGACGATCGCCGCGTAATCGATGGTGTCGGCCAGCCGGTCGCTCGCCGCGGCCTTGCCGCCGGGCAGCCCGATCTCGAGATCGAACTGCACCTTCTGCGGCACCTTCTTCTCCCAATCGTAGACGCCGATCAGGATGTCGAGGCGGAGCTCGGAAATAAAGATGATGTCCATAAGGAATCAGGGACAGGGGTCAACAATCAGTAACTCGTTCAGTCCGGCTGTTTTTGCGTGGTATTTCGATAGAATAGGCTCGATTGTATCCTGACCCCTGCCCCTGATTCCTTGAATGAACCTGTTGATGGCCATATTGATTGCGTACCTGATCGGCTCGATCTCGTTTGCCGTGCTGGTGAGCCGCGCCTTCGGGCTGCCCGATCCGCACACTTACGGGTCGGGCAACCCCGGCGCGACCAACGTGCTGCGCACGGGCAAGAAGGCCGCGGCCGTGCTGACGCTGCTGGGCGATGCATTCAAGGGCTGGTTCGCCGTGATGCTGGTCGAGAGCCACGTCATCGCGGAGCCGCTGATAATCGGGGCCGCGGCGGTCGCGGTCATGCTCGGCCACATGTACCCGGTGTTCCACCGTTTTCAGGGCGGCAAGGGGGTTGCGACGACGCTGGGCGTGCTGCTGGCGCTGGACCCCTGGCTCGCCGCGGGCGCGGTGGCGACCTGGCTGATCATCGCCTTCTTCTTCCGCATCTCGTCGCTTGCGGCGCTGGTCACGGCGGCATTCGCGCCATGCTTCGCTTTTTTTCTGCTCGGCATGGGCCGCTTCACGCTGGAGTCGGCGATCGGCGTGACCGTCATCGCGCTGCTGCTTATCTGGCGTCATCGCGGCAACATCCGCAATCTCCTCGCGGGCACCGAGGGAAAAATCGGCGGGAGTTCCGGCTCTCCGGGCTAACCGGCGGTGGCCAGCGTGTCGAGCTCCCACCGTGGCCGCACGGTAAATGCCAGTGATGAGTGATGAGCCCCGTTAGAGGCGCGGCCTCTAACGGGGTGAGTGATGAGTGATGAGTGTTCCAGCCGCTTCGCCGCTGCGAATGCAATCATCGCGCCGTTGTCGGTGCAGAATTCCAGCTCGGGATAGAACACCCTGGCGCCGCGCCTGGGAGCGGCGATCGTAAGCCGGGCGCGCAGCGTGAGATTGGCGCCGACGCCGCCCGCGACCACCAGTCGATTGAGCCCCGTGTGCTCGAGCGCCGCGAGCGCCTTGGCGGCGAGCACTTCCACGATCGCAGCCTCGATCTCAGCAGCAAGGTCCGCGCGTGCAGCTTCATTCAGCGTGCGCTCCTTCACCACTGTCAGCACGGCGGTCTTCAATCCGCTGAAGCTGAAATCCAGATTGCCGCTCGCGATCATCGGCCGCGGCAGGGTGAAGCGGCCGGCTTTCCCGGTCGCGGCGAGCCGTGCCAGCGCCGGCCCGCCCGGGTAGCCCAGGCCGAGCAGCTTGGCGGTCTTGTCGAATGCCTCGCCCGCCGCATCGTCCAGTGTTTCTCCGAGCAATTCGTACTCACCCACCCCGGCGACGCGCATGAGTTGCGTATGGCCGCCGGAAACGAGCAGGGCGACGAACGGGAAATCCGGCGCCGGCCTGGACAGCAAAGGCGATAGCAGGTGCGCCTCGAGGTGGTGCACGCCGATGGCGGGGATGTCGAGTGCGTGGGCGAGGCCGTGGGCGGCCGCGGCGCCGACCAGCAGGGCGCCTGCCAGGCCCGGACCTTCCGTGTAGGCAATGGCGGTGAGTTCGCCCAGGTGACAGCCGGTCTCCACCAGCAGTCCACGGGTGAGCGGCACCAGGCGCCGGATGTGATCGCGGGAGGCAAGCTCCGGAACCACTCCCCCATAGTCGGCGTGCAGCCGTGCTTGCGAATGCAGCGCGTGCCCGAGCAGGCCGCGATGACCGTCATACAGCGCAACGCCGGTTTCGTCGCAGGAGGTTTCGATGCCCAGAACCCGCATCTCAATGTGTTTGGCAAAGTGTCTTGATGCTTGATATAATACAGGTTTTCCCCATTCACTCAGGGCTAGTCAATGACGACTGTCAGAATCAAGGAAAACGAGCCGTTCGAGTCGGCGCTACGCCGCTTCAAGCGCACCGTGGAAAAAACCGGCCTTCTCACCGAACTGCGCGCCCGCGAGTACTACGAGAAGCCCACCACCGAGCGCAAGCGCAAGCTCGCCGCCGCGATCAAGCGCCACCACAAGAAGCTGCGCGCCCAACTGCTGCCGCCGCGGATGTTTTAGCTGCACGATCCGGGATTCGGGAACCGGGATTCGGGGAGTACCTCCGGGTCCCGTTTCTTTTTGAATCCAGAGACCTCATCAAACATCCCGTATCCCGTATCCCGCATCTCGCATCGCGCATCCCGGAACCCATGTCCCTCAAGGCTCGCATCAACGATGACGTCAAGACCGCCATGCGCGGTGGCGACGCGCGCCGCCGCGATGCGCTGAGGCTGCTGCTCTCGGCGTTGAAGCAACGCGAGGTGGACGAGCGCAAGGAGCTTGCCGATGCGGACGTGGTCGCGGTCATCGAGAAGATGGTGAAGCAGCGGCGCGAGTCCATCGTCCAGTTCGAGAAGGGCGGGCGCCAGGACCTGGCGCAGAACGAGCAGTACGAGGTCGGCATCTACCAGGCCTACATGCCCCAAGCCCTGTCCGATGCCGAGATCGAGGCCGCAGTCGCGGACGCCATCGCGGCTTCCGGCGCCAAGGCCCCGTCTGACATGGGCAAGGTGATGAGCGTCCTCAAGGTGAAGCTCGCCGGCCGTGCCGATATGTCCAAGGTTTCCAGCTTGGTGAAGGCTAAGTTGGCAAACTAGTTGCTTGTCCCGGCGGGACTCGTTCTGCCACGCTTTTTCTTGTTCTTCCCCGTTCCGGCGGGGCTATACTCTGCCTTGATGCGGACCGCGGCAATTCAGCACGCCCAGCGAAGCGAGCGTGTAATCCAGTCAGCAGTCACGAGTCACGAGTCACGCTTCTTCAAGCAATGATTCCGCAGTCCTTCATCCAGGACCTCCTCGGCCGTGTCGACATCGTCGAGGTGGTGGACCGACACGTGAAATTGAAGCGCGCGGGGGCGAACTACGTCGCGTGCTGCCCGTTCCACAGCGAGAAGTCGCCGTCCTTCACCGTGAGCCCGACCAAGCAGTTCTATCATTGCTTCGGCTGCGGCGCGCATGGCACGGTGGTCGGCTTCCTGATGGAGCACGGCGGCATGGGCTTCGTCGAGGCGGTCAAGGATCTCGCGCAGAGCGTGGGCATGAAGGTGCCGGAGGAGCCGCGTTCCGAGACGGCGCAGCGCCGGGCCCAGCAAGGCGAAAGCCTGCATGAAGTGCTGCTGCGGGCGGCCCAGCACTATCGCAACCAGTTGAAAGACGCGCCGCAGGCCATCGCTTATCTCAAGCAGCGCGGGTTGTCCGGTGACATCGCGAAGCGCTTCGGCATTGGCTACGTCCCGGACGAATGGCAGAACCTGGCGGCGGCCTTTTCCGATTACGACGGACCGATGCTTGCCACCGCGGGACTGGTGAAGAGCAAGGAGGATGGCAAGCGCTACGATGTCTTTCGCAACCGCATCATCTTTCCGATCGTGGACGTGCGCGGCAACGTGATCGGATTCGGCGGGCGCGTCCTGGGTGACGGCGAGCCGAAATACCTCAATTCGCCGGAGACGCCGGTATTCGAGAAAGGGCGCGAGCTCTACGGCCTCTACCAGGCGCGGCGCGCGATCCGAGACGCCGGCCGGGTGCTGGTGGTCGAAGGCTACATGGACGTGGTCGCGCTCGCCCAGTCCGGCGTCGAATACGCGGTGGCGACGCTCGGCACCGCGACGACGCCGCTGCACGTGCAGAAACTGCTGCGCCAGGTCGATGAAATCGTGTTCTGCTTCGACGGTGACAGCGCGGGCCGCCGCGCCGCCTGGCGCGCGCTGGAGAATAGCCTCGCCCTGCTTGTCGACGGCAAGCAGGTCCGGTTCCTGTTCCTGCCGGAGGGTGAAGACCCCGACACCTATGTTCGCCAGCACGGGAAGGACGCGTTCGAGTCGTTCATGAAAAGCGCCGTGCCGTTGTCGAAGTTCCTGCTGGACGAGCTGACGCGCCGGGTGGACCTGGGAACGGCGGAAGGCCGCGCCAAGTGCGTGCACGAGGCGAAGCCGCTCCTGAAGCAGATGCAGGCGAACGCCCTCAGGATGCAGATCGTTCGCGAGCTGGCGGAAAAATGCCGGCTCGCTCCCGAAGAGGTTGCGCAGCTTTGCGAGCTGGGCGCGTCGGTCACCACCCGGCAGCAGGCCGCGCCGGCGCGGGTCTTGCGCAGTCCCGTGACCCCGCTCGCGGAACAGCTGTTGCGGCTGCTCGTTTTGAGCCCGGGTCTCGCCTTGTCGTTGTCCGAGGAACAGCGGGCGCTGCTGGATGCGCCCGAAATGTCCCCAGTTATCGACCTGATCAAGACGGTGCGAGAGAGCGGGGCCACCACGCCGGCCATGCTGTTCGAGGCGACCCGGGAGTCTCAGTTCGCCGGTTTCTACCAGGAGGTTGCGGCCAGGAGCCTGACGGAAGCGGCCGACGACGTGACCGCGATGGCGATACTGACGGATGTATTTCGCAAGCTCGAGAGTCAGCGCGTGGAAAGCGAATACAAGCGGCTCGCCGCCAAGGAAGTGCGCAACGAAGCCGAGGGGCTGCGCATCCAGGAACTCTATCGACGGCTGGCCGAACTGAAGGGGGCCGGCGGCGGAGCCCAGCCGCGGGTATGAATGAAATGTTCGATTGAAGTGTCAGCCCGGCGACCCCATATAGTGACAGTCGCGCTGGCTTGGAAATTGCTTATCTGCCAAATGGTTGGGCGATAGTTTCAGAGTGTAAGCAGGGTCGATCAAGGGTATAATCCGCGGCTTTTTTGGTGCGGCACAAAGTCATTCCCTGCGCTATGTTGGCGCAGGGCAATTTTCGGGGGATTCCAAAGGGGGCAAGCGCAGTTTGCGCAGCCCCCTTCGGTCAAGGGTGGAATTGCATTCCGCCCGCGAAGTCCCCCTTGGTACGGGCGGGAACGGCGAAATGGCGAAATCCACGAAATTAAAATCCAGGGCGAAAACCGCGGTGCGCAAGAAGGCCCATGCCAAGGCGCCCGCCGCAAAGCGGCACGCAGCCAAAGCGAAAGCCAGGCCGGCGAAGCTCATCGCCAAGGACCGGCACATCGCGCTGAAGGCGAAGCCGGCGCAGAAAGATCTGCGCGCCGCCGCCAAGCCACTTCCCAAGGGTGCCGCCCAGCCGCCCCAAGCGGGCAAGGTCCCCCAGAAGATGGACAAGGCGACGCTGAAGAAGGCGTTGCTGCAGGAGCGGCTCGTCCGGGCGCAGTTGAAGGCCAAGACGGAAGGCAAGCGTTCCACGCGCGGCCTCACCGCGAAGGAGCGCGCGCTGGTCAAGGAATTCGAGCGCCGGGAGCTGTCGCCCGCCGATGCTGAAGCGCGCCGCGCGCGCCTGAAGAACCTGATCGTGCTCGGCAAGGAGAGGAGCTACCTCACCTACGCCGAGATCAACGATCACCTGCCGGACGACATGCTGGATGCCGAGTTGATCGAGAACATCATCGGCATGATCAACGACATGGGCATCCAGGTCTACGACGAGGCGCCGGATGCCGAGACGCTGCTGATGTCGGACTCGACCCCGCCGGCCGCCGACGAAGAGGCGGTCGAGGCGGCCGAAGCCGCGCTGTCCACCGTGGATTCCGAGTTTGGCCGCACCACCGACCCGGTGCGCATGTACATGCGCGAGATGGGCTCGGTGGAACTGCTGACACGCGAGGGCGAGATCGAGATCGCCAAGCGCATCGAGGACGGCCTGCGGCACATGATCCAGGCGATTGCCGCCTGCCCCACCACCATCGCGGAGATTCTTGCGCTCGCCGAAAGAATCGAGAAGGACGAGGCCCGCGTAGATGAGGTGGTCGACGGCCTGATCGACCCCCACGCCAAGAATGAGCCGATCAAGGAAGTGGTCGAGGAGGAAGAAGAAATCGAGGAGGAACTCGAGGCTGCCGAGGAGGAGGACGAGGAAGCCAGCAACGCGCCCACCGCCGACCAGCTGCGGATGAAGGCCGACGCGTTGAAGCGCTTCGCCGTGATCCGCTCGCTCTACAACCGGATGACGCGGGCGCTCGCGCGCAACGGCTCGAGGAGCCGCGCCTTTCTCCAGTCGCGCGACGCGATCCTGGAAGAGCTGATGAAAATCCGCTTCGGCGCCAAGCAGATCGAGGCGCTGTGCGATTCCGTGAGGAAGCTCGTGGAGGAAGTTCGATCCTACGAGCGCAGCATCATGCAATTGTGCGTGGAGAAAGCGCGGATGCCGCGCCCGCACTTCATCAAGGAGTTTCCGGGCAAGGAGGGGAACCTGCGCTGGATCAAGGGCGAGATCGAGGCACGGCGCCCGTGGAGCGAGGTGCTGGAGCGCTTCGAGCCGGCGATCGTCGAGAAGCAGCAGAAGCTGCTCGCGCTGCAGGACCGCGTTGGCATTCCGATCAAGGACCTGAAGGATATCAACCGCCAGATGTCCACCGGCGAGGCGAAGGCGCGCCGGGCGAAGCGGGAGATGACGGAGGCGAACCTGCGCCTCGTGATCTCGATCGCCAAGAAATACACCAACCGCGGGCTGCAGTTCCTCGATCTCATCCAGGAGGGCAACATCG